>NZ_JBYOJR010000041.1:0-52922 GCF_057798915.1 Cupriavidus sp. 22TCCZM01-5 | reverse complement strand
GGCGATCGGGGCGTACTTGGCGATGCCGTGCGTGGTGGCTTCGGCGCGGTGGGCGGTGCCGAACGCGTCATTGACGTACACGTCGCACAGCTTGGCCATCTTCTGCGCCAGTTCGTCGCTGTTCTTCTTCTCGCCCTTGTTCACGCGGCAGTTTTCCAGCAGCACCACCTGGCCCGGCGCGACTTCCACGCCATCGACCCAGTTCTGCACCAGTTGCACCGGCTTGCCCAGCAGCTCGGACAGGCGCTTGGCAATCGGCGCCAGCGAGTCGGCCGGCTTGAATTCACCCTCGGTCGGGCGGCCCAGGTGCGACGTGACCATCACCGCGGCGCCGGCTGCCAGGCTGGCCTCGATCGCGGGCACCGAGGCGCGGATGCGAGTGTCCTCGGTGATGTTGCCGGCGTCGTCCTGCGGCACGTTCATGTCGGCGCGGATGAACACACGCTTGCCGGAGAGTTTGCCTTGGGAGATGAGGTCGGATAGACGCAGGACGGTGGTCATGACGGTGTGATGGCGCGAGATTTCGCTTGGATTTCGGGGAAACAAGCATTTTACCTGATCGTGGTCATTGCCTAGCCGATTCCGGGCCGTGTCCCGCCAGCGATGTGCATGCTTGCGCACAAGCACGCCGCGCAGTGTCTGATGGTCGACATCGTCCCCCACGAAAGCGGGGTGCGGCGTATATCCTCCTTGTGCCCCGAGTGGGGTAATGTACATAACGTCTGCACCGTCAGACACGCGAAATCACAGAGCCGGTCTATAACGGCCATAACAACAATAAGCTGCCGGGCAAGCCACAAGCATGCCGGGCGGGCAATTCGTCGAGAGTGCAGGGGAAGCAGATGAACGAAGCGGACATGCACGGTGCGATCCGTGGCTTGTACGAGGGTATTCTTGACCCTGGTGCGTGGCAGAGGAGCCTGCGCACCCTGACCGAGATGGCAGGTGCCGCGCACGCGTCGATGCTGGTGTGGGACACGGTGCGCGACCAGGTCAGCGTCAACGAGATCGTCAATCCGGTGCTCGAGCTGTTTACCGAGTACGAAGCCGAGTTCCAGTCCATCGATCCGGCCAAGCAGTTCGCGCCGCGCCTGAAACCTGGCGAATGGTATATCGACGCACGCGACCTCGGCCCGGGCGCCATGGCGCGCCATCCGTTCTACCGCGAGTTCTTCAACCGGTTCGACCTGCGCTCCTACGTGGCCTGCCTGGTCGAGCGCCAGCCGTACTACGAGGTCTATTTCTCGATGCAGCGCGCCACGTCGCAGCCGGTGTTTTCGACCGGCGATACGCGCGGCCTGGCCTGGGTGATCCCGCACATGCGCGGCGCCATCGCCCTGCGTGACCGCACGCAGAGCCTGTCGGCGCTGGCCAGCCTGTCGTCGCAGCTGGTGGAGCGCCTGAGTTTCGCGCTGCTGGTCATGTCGCCGCGCCGCCAGGTGCTGATGAGCAACCGCGCCGGCGAACAGTGGGCGCGGCGCCTGGACCCGGCCGGCAAGGTGTCGGAATGGACCCTGTCGCGCCCGTTCGGCGACATGCTGCAGGCCGCCTGCGACCCGCAGCGCGCTACCGCGGCGCAGGCCGCGTGCGCCACCGACGGCCATGGCAACAGCGCGCAGGTGATCGTGCTGCCGCTACCGCCAGCGCACGCCTTTGCCGCCGAATGGCAGGAGCCCGCCGCGCTCGTGGTCGTGCATGAGGACGGCGCCGCGCCGCCGATGCTGGGCACGGTCCTGCGCGAGCTGTACGGCCTCACGCCGGCCGAGACCCGCCTTGCCACCGCCCTCGCGACCGGCCAGGGCCTGCCGGAAGTCAGCGAACAACTGCGCATCCGTCACGAGACCGCCCGTACCCAGCTCAAGGCCGTGTTCCACAAGACCGGCACCGGCAGCCAGGCGCAGCTTTCGCACCTGCTGTCCCGGCTGGCGGCGGCGCTGGCAGGGGGCTGACCCCGCCAGGATTGCAGATGCCCTGACAAGAACAAGAAGGGAAGGCATGAACGAAGACGAGATGCACGAGACCATTCGCGCGCTCTACCAGGGCATCTTCGATGCCGATGCCTGGCAGCGCAGCCTCGCCGCGCTGTGCCAGTCCAGCGGCAGCGTGCATGCGGCGCTGGTGGTGCGCGACACGGTGCGCGACCGCGTGCTGGTCAACCAGGTGGTCAACCCGGTGGCCGAAGAGGTCGCCGCCTACCGCGACTACTACGAGGCCCTGGACCCGGCGATCCCGTTCGTGTCGCAGCTCACGGTGGGCAACTGGTATATCGACGCGCGCGAACTTGGGGAGCAGGCCATGCGCAGCCTGCCGTTCTATGGCGAATTCTTCCGGCAATACGGCCTGTCGTCGCTGATGGCTTGCCTGATCGAGCGCCAGCCGCACTATGAGGTGTTCCTGTCGTTGCAGCGGCCGCTAGGCGGCGAGCGCTACTCGCCGGAAGATGCCCGCGCGCTGGACTGGGCCATCCCGCACGTGCGCCACGCCATCGCGCTGCGCGACCGCACGCGCCAGGTGTCGACGCTTGCGCATGTCTCGGCCGAGTTGCTGGAGCGCTTGCCATTCGCGGTGATCGTCTTTGCCGAGGACGGCAAGGTCCTGCTCGCGAACCATTCCGGCGAGGCGTGGAGCCGCCGCCTGCTGCCCGTTGCGGCGCTAGGCGCCGGTGGCGGCGCCACCGTTGCCAGGGCCGAAGAATGGCGCCTGTCGCGACCGTTCCCCGAGGTGCTGCGCGCAGCCGGAGACCCGGTCATTGCCCAGCCGGCGCAGGCCCTGCGCGCGACTGGCCCCGATGGCCGCGAGGCCCAGGTCGTGGTGCTGCCGCTGCCGGCGGCGCACCACCTTGCGGTCGACTGGCAGCAGCCGGCCGTGCTGGTCGCGGTGCATGAGGCCGGCGCCCCGGCGATGGGGATTGCCGGCGTGCTGCGCGAACTATATGGACTCACGCCTGCCGAGATCCGGCTGGCCATGCTGCTGACGACGGGCATCGGCCTGCCGGAGGCGTGCGAGCAGCTCGGCATCCGGCGCGAAACCAGCCGCACCCAGCTCAAGGCGATCTTCACCAAGACCGGCACCGGCACGCAGGCGCAACTGGCGCACCTGCTGACGCGGCTTGGTGTGGTGCTGGGCGCCGGGCAGCCGCCGTCAGGCAAGCAGGCGTAGCGCGGTGTAGACCGCCATGCCCGCCGCGATCATGCCCACCATGCGGCGCGTGAACAGGTAGAACACCGCCGCGCTGACGCCGGCCACGAGCTTGTAGTTGGACGGCGCCAGCGTGAAATGGCCGTGCCAGGTCATCAGGTCGGGCAGGATGATCGCCGCGAGCGCGGCGGCCGGCGCGTAGCGCAGCGCGCGCTGGAGCCGGTCCGGTACGGTAACGTGTTCGCCCGCCATGAGGAACAGCGCGCGCGTGACAATGGTGAGGACGGCCATGCCGGCGAGCGCGATCCAGATCTCCGTGTGGCTCATGCCTGGTCCCCCTGTTCCGCCTGCGGGGCCACCGCGGCCCGGGCCGGCGCCCTGCGGCCCTGGATGCGGCGCAGCGTCGCGCGCGCGGCCAGTTCGTCGCTGGCCATGCCGGCGGCAATAGCGCCGATCACCGCCACCACCAGGCTCAGCCGGTAGGGCAGGTCAAAGCACAGCAGCGCGAGGATGGCCGACACCACCACGGCCAGCAGCGTCGAGCGTGAATTGATGGTGGCGAACATCACCGGGATCAGCGCCAGGGTGCCGGCCAGCCCAAGGCCCCAGCTGTCCGGGAACAGGCTTGCCAGCACGATGCCGATGATCGACGAGGTCTGCCACATGGCGAAGTTGGTCAGCGCCATGCCCCAGAAGTAGCCTTCCTTGCCCGGTTCATAGCCCGGCGTGCTGTAGCGCTGCATGAAGTAGACGAAATGCAGGTCGCCATTGAAGGAGCCGAGCAGCGTGCGCCGCCACAGCGGCATATAGCTGAAATGCGGCTGCAAGCCCGCGCTGAAGATCACGAAGCGCAGGTTCACGATGGCCGCGGTCAGCCACACCGTCCACAAAGGCAGGCCGGCCGCGAACAGGGGCAGCACCGCGAGCTGCGCCGAGCCCGCATAGACCAGCAGCGACATGCCGATGGCCTCGGGTACGGTCATGACGGACTTGCTCATCGCCACGCCCGTGACCAGGCCCCACGAGAACACGGCGGGCAGCGACGGCGCAAAAAAGCGCGCGCCTTCGATAAACGCGGCGCGCTCGGCCGGTGCAATGCGATGCCAGAGTCGCAACCAGGCCGAGGGTTGGGGGGAAGTCATGGGCAATGTCGGGGAGAAACGCGGGACGGCGCCGGCGCAGCGGGGGGCTGCCGGCATTGCACCATTATAGGGGCGGACGTCGCTTAGGTAAGCGGATACTTAACAAAATCCGGGCCAGCGTTGGCTGGCCCCCACGCCGGCCCGTGGAACCGGCTGCCAGGCGTGCCTCAGGGTGCGCCGCGATACACCCACTGCATCAGCGCGTCGTGGGCTTCCTGCGCCTGCGAGGCATTGGGGTGGTTGATGAAGCTCACCACCACGTAGCGCTCGCCGTTGAGCGCGTCCACATAGCCGGCCAGCGCGCGCACGTCCTGCAGCGTGCCGGTCTTCAGGTAGGCATTGCCGGCGGCATTGGCGCGCGTGAGCCGGTTGCGCAGGGTGCCGTCCACGCCGAGGATCGGCAGCGAATCGAGCAGTGCCGGGCCGACATTGCTGGCCGCCGCCTGCTGCAGCAGCCGCGCCATGTCATAGGCGCTGATGCGTTCCTCGCGCGACAGGCCCGAGCCGTTGTCCAGCACCAGCCCGGGCATGTCCAGGCCCTGGCGGCTCAGCCAGCGCTGCACCACGCGCGTGGAGCGCGCGGTGCTCGCAGGCCCGCCGCGGTCCATTTCCGCGCCGATGGTCAGGAACAGCTGGCGCGCCATCACGTTGTTCGAGAACTTGTTGATATCGCGCACGATCGTGCCCAGCGGCTGGCCATAGTGCCGGGCCAGCAGCACGGCGCCGCGCGGGACAGTGCCGCTGCGCAGCGCTGGCAGGTGCGTGAAGCGCCCGCCCGCGGCCTGCCACTCGGCCACGAAGCCGCCCCAGGTGAATTCGCTGTGCGACAGCGCGGCGATATTGAGCACGTGTTCGCCGCAATCGCTCGCATAGGCGCCCGAGAACGACGCCAGCACCGTGCCGTCCGGCTGCGCCGACACGGTCGGCGCGGCGCTCGACTGCCAGTCGCCGCAGCGGCCGTTGGTGAGCGTCAGGCGATTGTCCAGGCGCAGCTGCGCCAGTGCCGGCGTGACCGAGACCGCCACGGACCGGCTGGCGTCGTCGGGCGTCAGCGTGAACGACAGCGTCTTGAACGCGTACAGCAGCGCGTCCGGGCCGACGTTGTAGGCGCGCTGGACCTCGCCGTCGATGGTGCCATTGCCGTTCAGGCCATCGGCGAAGTAGCTGCGGTCGAGCACCAGGTCGCCGTTGATGGTGGTGGCGCCGGCCGTGCGCGCGCTGGCGACGAGCTTGGCCATTTCCTCGGGCACCAGCTTCGGGTCGCCGTGTCCGCGCAGGTAGACGTTGCCGTTGACCGTGCCGTAGCCGTCCGGCTGGCTGTCGGCATAGAGCGAAGTCTGCCAGCGGTAGTCGGGGCCCAGCAGCTGCAGGCCGGCGAAGGTGGTGACCAGCTTCATGGTCGAGGCCGGGTTCATCGGCTGCTGCGCGTTCCAGCTCGCGCGCGCCGCCGGGGCACCGATCTTGACCACGTAGAAGCTGGCGGCGCTGGCCGGCACATGCGCGCGCTGCAGCGCCGTGGCGACCTGTGCCGGCAGGCCGGCGCGGACCAGCGTGGCATCGGCCCGCGTGCTGGGGGAGGTCGTGGCGGAAGTCCTGGCAGCCTTGGCCGGGCGGGCCAGGACGGGTGGCTGGGCGGCGGCCAGCAGCAGGGCGGCGGCCGCGCAAAACAGGGTGATTCTTCTTGGCATGGCGGCCATGTTAACGCATGGCCGGTGGCTGCCGGATGACACGCTCGCCGGCCGGCTTGCGCCGGCCGGCGATCATGGCGTGCGCGGTGGCGCCAGGCGTCCCAGCAGCGACTTGAGCGTAGCCTGTTCCTGCTCGGTCAGGGCCGACGCCACGTGCGCGTCATGCGCGATGACGGCCTGCTTCGCGGCCTCGAGCGTGCGCTTGCCGCCAGGTGTCAGCACCAGGCTGTAGGCGCGGCGATCCCCGGCGGCGGGGCGGCGCGCGACCAGGTTCATCTCTTCCAGGGCATCGACCAGCAAGACCGCCCCCGAGCGCGCGATACCCAGGATGCGCGCCAGGTCCGTGAGCTTCAGTTTCGGGTTGCGCGAGATGATCACGAGGGCCGAGAAGCGCGGCGGCGTGATCTGCCATTGCGCCAGCGAGGCGACGAAGTCCTCGTAGATGCGGATCTGCGCGCGGCGGATCGCGTAGCCGACCAGGCTGTCGAGCACGCCGTAGTCGATATCCGGCACATGCGGGTCGAAGCCGCCGTCGGCCCCCGTCCCGGATGCCGCGGGGTCGGGCGCCAGCGGCTCGCGGGGCTTGCGCCGGGTTCTCACGGCACGCGTGCTTTTCGGCGTACCGGCGGCGGCTGCTGCTGCAAGCGCCGGCATGGCGGCGGGGGCGTCTGACAGATCGGGGCTCATTTGAGCAGTTTTCAGTTGCTGTTCTCGATTATCAGCATAACGCCGCCGCGCTGGTCAAAGCCATAGTGGTCTTGCGCACCGTCCCTGAGCATGCCACACGATGTCTTGTTGGGACCGGAAGTTCAGCCCAGCGCGGCGCCGCTCTCGCGCTGGTCGGCCTTGAGCGGGTCGGCCTTGAGCGACGGCACCGGGAAGGCGATGTCGTAGAGCCAGTTGTAGATCAGCGCGTAGACCATGTAGAAGCCGGCCACGGCAATGTCCATGATGAGCGCGTCGACCAGGCTGATGTCGAGGTACCAGGCCACCGACGGCAGGAACACCACCAGCAGGCCAAGCTCGAACAGGACGGCGTGCAGCGCGCGCACGACGACCGATTTGCGCAGCTGTCCGGTGAATCGCAGCATGGCCTTGTCGAAGATCAGGTTGTAGACGTAGTTCCAGCCCGCCGCGATCAGCGAGGCCACCGCGCCGATCAGCCCCATCTGGTGCAGTTCGTAGCCGAACACCACGCTGGCAAGCGGCGCGAACGCCAGCAGGCCGATGACTTCAAAGCCGACGGCGTGGCGGATCCGGTCACGGGTGTTGCGCATGGGGCTCTCCTGCAAAGTGTTCGATGGCGTGAAGTCTATCTACTTTCATGGGGATGCCAAGTTAGGTAGTATCGTCAAAACCGATACATCACCGGCCAGTCACGCCATGTCTCTTTCCCTCGACCAGCTCCAGGCTTTTGCCGCCGCCGCCGAAACGGGATCCTTTTCCGCTGCAGCGCGCCGGCTGGGCAAGGCCCAGTCGGTGATCAGCGCCGCGGTGGCAAACCTCGAGATCGATATCGGCAACGCGCTGTTCGACCGTTCCGGCCGCTACCCCGTGCTGACCCCGGCCGGCGAACGTCTGCTGGCGGAAGCGCGCGTGATCCTGGAACGCTGCGAACATTTCCGTGGTGTTGCCATGAGCCTGAGTGAGGGCGTGGAGACGCGGCTCGTCCTTGCCGTGGATGAGCTTTACCCGGAAGAGGCGCTCGGGATGCTGCTCGAGGAATTCTCGGGCCGTTTCCCCGCGGTCGAGCTGGAGCTGCTGTTCCCATTGATGGAAGACGTCAGCCGGCTGGTGCTCGAAGGCAGCGCGGACCTCGGCATCATGTGGCGGCAGGAGATCCTGCCGCCGGCGCTGGGTTTTCACGCGCTGGGCTGGGTACCGATGAAGATCCTTTGCGCGCCCGATCACCCGCTGGCGGGCGGCCAGCGCGTCGACTGGGAGGAGCTCAAGCGCCACCGCCAGCTCATGGTCGCGACCCGCACCGACAGCGAGGAGAAGATGCGGCTGCGCGTGGCGTCCGACGTCTGGTGGGTTGAAAGCCAGTGGGTGATCGTTGAACTGGTCAAGCGGGGTCTTGGGTGGGCATTCGTTCCGTGGCACGTAGTGGCCAATTCACCCGCGGCGGCGCAGCTGGTGTCGCCACCGCTGGCGTTCCAGGAGCAGGACTGGCCGGTAGCGCTCGAGTTGGTGTGGCATAAACAGCGCCCGCCTGGCAAAGCCGCTCGGTGGTTGCGGGAAAGGATTTGCGGCCAGGCATTGCCGCGGCCCAAAAACCCAGACTCCGGCCCGCGCGCAGCGCAGCCGTAGGCGTCCCACCGATGGCGCGGTTAGGAGGGGCCACCAAGTAATCCGGGTTCGCTCATCCGACGTGTCTGTAACCAAAAACGCGTGTTCGTGGTCGACGAACGGCCGAGGTGGTGAGAAGGCGGTACAGGGCATAGCCAGGCTGCCTGCCGCGTAGATGATCAGGATAGATTTACCGCTGCCCAACCGTAGCGGCCGGCGCCGCCCCCGATCCCGGCCCTTCCTGATGCCACCCCCCACCCAACGCCTTGATCAACACCACGCTAGCCGTATACTGCCGCCCCATCAGCGTCAACGCCGTCCGCTCAGCCGTGTAAGCCGTAGTCTGTGCGACCAGCACATCAAGCAGACTGGCCGTACCAGCCCGGTATCGGTTGTTGACCAGCGAAAGGGCATCCCGCGCCGCCCGCACCGCATCGTTCTGCACCACCGCTTCCTGCTCGAGCAGCCGCTGCGCCGCGAGATTGTCCTCGACTTCCTGGAACGCCCCCAGCACGGTCTGCCGGTAGTTGGCCACGGTCTGGTCATAGGCAGCGACGGCCTGCGCCTTGGCGGCGCTACGCAGGCCGCCATCGAACAGAGTGCCGGCCAGCCCTGCGCCGAGCGACCAGATGCGGTCGGGCAGCGATACCCAGCGTGCCAGCGTGCTCGCCGTCAGGCCGCCGCTGGCCGAAAGCGACAGCGTGGGATAGTAGGCGGCCTGCGCCACGCCGATCTGCGCGTTTGCCGATGCCATGCGGCGCTCCGCGGCGCCGATGTCGGGCCGCCGTTCCAGCAGCTGCGAAGGCACGGCTACCGGCACGCGCGGCGGCGAGCTGGAGAATTCGGCCTGGCCGAGCGTCAATTCCGAGGGCGGCTTGCCTACCAGCACCGCAATCGCATGTTCAAGCTGCGCGCGCGTGATCTGGATATCGATTTGCTGCGCCTGCGCGCTCTTGAGCTGCGTTTCGGACTGCAGCACGTCGGAGCGCTGGGCGGTGCCGGCCTTGTACTGGTTCTGCACGAGCTGCAGCGATTTGGCGTAATCGGCCACCGTGCGGTCCAGCAGCGCCTTCTGCGCATCGGCCACGCGCAGCAGGAAATAGCTCTGGGCGAGCGTCGCCTGCGCGGACAGCAGGGTCGAGGCGAGATCCGCCTGGCTCGCCTGCGCGCTGGCTTCGCTGCTTTCCACCTGGCGCCGCACGCGGCCCCAGACGTCCAGTTCCCAGTTCGCGCTCAGGGTGACACTCTGGCCGCTGATGGTGTTGCCGCTTGCGCCGCGTGCGCGCGACACACCGGCCTGCGCGTCCACCGTCGGGAAGAAGCCGGCGCGCGCGGCCTGCAGCGAGGCCAGCGCCTGCCGGTACTGCGCCTCGGCGGCCTTGATGTTCTGGTTCGAGATCTGCACCTGCGACATCAGCGCGTCGAGCTGGCTGTCGCCGAACACCTGCCACCATTCCGGCCGGGCATGGGTGTCCCGCGGTTCGGCGGTCTTCCACTCGCCGGTCCAGGCTTCGGCATCGGCAGGCGCTTCCTTGAACGCGGGCGAGACCGGCGCATCGGGCCGCTTGTAGTCGGGGCCGACGGCGCAGCCGGCCAGCAGCAGCGCGCAGGCGAGCGGCACGGGCGCGCCAAGGGCGAGGAGGCGGGAGAGGGAATTCATCATCGTCTTCATCATTCGGTGCCGGCAGCCGGCGCGGAGCCGTGCGGGGCGCCGCGGCGGCGTTCACGCCAGGCCTTCACTTTCAGGCGCCAGCGGTCCAGCGTCAGGTAGACCACCGGCGTGGTGTACAGGGTCAGCAGCTGGCTCACCGCCAGCCCGCCCACGATCGAGATCCCCAGCGGCGCGCGCAGCTCGGCGCCGTCGCCGCGGCCGATGGCCAGCGGCACCGCGCCGAGCAGCGCCGCCATGGTAGTCATCAGGATCGGGCGGAAGCGCAGCAGGCAGGCGCGGTGGATGGCGTCGCGCGGCGACAGCCCGTCGCGCCGCTCGGCATCGATGGCGAAGTCGATCATCATGATCGCGTTCTTCTTCACGATGCCGATCAAGAGGATCACGCCGATCAGCGCGATGATGCTGAACTCCGTCTTGAAGGCCAGCAGGGCCAGCAGCGCGCCCACGCCCGCCGACGGCAGCGTCGACAGGATCGTCAGCGGGTGCACATAGCTCTCATACAGCACGCCCAGCACGATGTAGATCGTGATGATGGCCGCCAGGATCAGGATCGGCTGGCTCTTGAGCGAGTCCTGGAACGCCTTGGCGCCGCCCTGGAAGTTGGCCTGCAGCGTCTCGGGCGCGCCGATCTGGGCCATGGCGCGCTTGATCGCATCGGTGGCCTGCGACAGCGAGAACCCTTCCGCGAGGTTGAACGAGATCGTCGACGCCGCGAACTGCCCCTGGTGGTTCACGCCCAGCGGCGTGCTGCTCGGCATGACCGTGGCGAATGCCGACAGGGGCACGCGGCGGCCGTTGCCCGTGACCACGTAGATGTCTTGCAGCGCGTGCGGACCCTCCAGGTATTCCTGGCTCAGTTCCATCACCACCCGGTACTGGTTGAGCGGGTTGTAGATGGTCGACACCAGGCGCTGGCCAAAGGCGTCGTTGAGCACCGCATCGACCTGCTGCGCGGTCACGCCCAGGCGCGACGCCGCGTCGCGGTCGATGATGATCGAAGTCTGCAGGCCCTTGTCGTTGGTGTCGGTGTCGACGTCCTCGATCCCCTTGATATTGGAGATGGCCGCGCGCACCTTCGGCTCCCAGTCGCGCAGCACCTGCAGGTCGTCGGACTGCAGCGTGAACTGGTACTGCGAGCTGCTCTGCCGGCCGCCGACGCGGATGTCCTGCACGGCCTGCAGGAACAGGCTTGCGCCCGGCTCCTTGGACAGCTTGATGCGCAGCCGCGCGATGATCGCGTCCGCGCTTTCCTTGCGCTGCGACAGCGGCTTGAGCGTGACGAACATCTGCCCGGTGTTGCGCTGCGAACCGCCGGTGAAGCCGGTGACGTTCTCCACAGCCGGATCCGACTGGACAATCCTGATGAAGCTGTCCAGCTTGGGCCGCATGGCCTGGAATGAGGTGGCCTGGTCGGCGCGGATGAAGCCGATCAGGCGGCCCGTGTCCTGCTGTGGGAAGAAGCCCTTGGGCACGATCACGTACAGCCAGACGTTGAGCGCCACCGTGGCCAGCAGGACCAGCCACACCACCGCGCTGTAGCGCAGCGCCACGGCCAGCGTGCGCGCATAGCCATCATGCAGCCAGCGGAACGCATGCTCGCTGGCGCGGAAGAAGCGGCCCCGCTCTTCCTCGGGCACGGCCGGGCGCAGCAGGCGCGCGCACATCATCGGCGTGGTGGTCAGCGACACCACCAGGGACACCAGGATGGCTACCGACAGCGTGATGGCGAACTCCTGGAACAGGCGCCCGACGATGCCGCCCATCATCAGCAGCGGGATGAACACGGCGATCAGCGACAGGCTCATCGACAGCACGGTAAAGCCGACTTCGCGCGCGCCGCGCAGCGCGGCGGCGAGCGGCTTCATGCCTTCCTCGATATGGCGCGAGATGTTTTCCAGCACCACGATGGCATCGTCCACCACGAAGCCGGTGGCAATCGTCAGCGCCATCAGCGACAGGTTGTTCAGCGAGAACCCGGCCAGGTACATCACCGAGAACGTGCCGATCAGCGACACTGGCACCGCCACGCTCGGGATGAACGTGGCGCGCACATTGCGCAGGAACAGGAACACCACCATGATCACCAGCGCCACCGAGATCATCAGCGTGTGCTCCACCTCGCGCAGCGACGCACGGATGGTCGGGGTGCGGTCCATCATCACGTCCATCGAGATGGCCGCGGGAATCATCTTCTGCAGCGTCGGCAGCATGTCGCGCACGCGGTCGACGGTCTCGATGATGTTGGCGCCCGGCGAGCGGTTGAGCACCAGCAGCACCGACGGCTTGCCGTTGGCGGAGCCAGCGTTGCGGATGTCCTGTACGGAATCGACTACGCTGGCCACGTCCTGCAGGCGTACCGGCACGGAGAATGAATTCGGTCCGCTGGCGGCCTTGTTGCCGCCGGTCGCGCCGCTGGTGACGGTGGTCGTGCCGCTGCTGGTCGTGATGGTGGTCACGGTCACGCCGTTGACCACCTTGGTGCTGACGCCGCCCGTGGCGGCGGCGTTGGCGGTGCTGGCGATCAGCGCGCCGGCCGACGCCGACGAGAAGGTGCCCGGCGTGGCGTAGCGGATGACGAGCGGCATGTAGTCGCTCGCCTTCATCGCCTGGTCGTTGGCATACACCTGCCAGTTGTTCGTGCGGTTCTCCAGCGTGCCCAGTGGCCGGTTGGCGTTGGTGGCGCTGATGGTATTGCGCACATCCTCAAGCGAGATGCCGTACTTGTTCAGCGCGGTCGGGTTCAGCTCAACGCGCACCGCCGGCAATGACGAGCCGCCGATCGTCACCTGGCCGACGCCTTCCACCTGCGACAGCTTCTGCGAAAGGATGGTCGAGGCCGCGTCATAGAGCTGGCCGCGCGACATGGTCGGCGACGTCAGCGCGATGATCATGATCGGCGCGTCGGCCGGGTTCACCTTGCGATAGGTGGGGTTGTTCGGCAGGCTGGTCGGCAGCGTCGCGCGCGAGGCGTTGATGGCCGCCTGCACGTCGCGCGCGGCGCCGTCGATATCGCGCGACAGGTCGAACTGCAGTGTCACGCGGGTCGAGCCGAGCGAGCTGCTGGAGGTGATCTCCGTCACGCCGGCAATGGTGCCCAGCGCGCGCTCCAGCGGCGTGGCCACCGTGGCAGCCATGGTCTCGGGGCTGGCACCGGGCAGCGAAGCCGATACCGAGATGGTCGGGAAGTCCACCTGCGGCAGCGGCGACACCGGCAGCAGGCGCAGCGCCGCCAGCCCCGCCAGCAGGATGCCGATGGTGAGCAGCGCCGTCGCGACCGGCCGGTGGATGAAGGTGGCGGACAGGTTCATCGCGGCCCCGCTGCCGACGCATCGCCTTCATCGCCGCCTTCTTCGGGGTCGCCGAAGCGGCGCTTGCGCCAGTCCTTGAGGCGATAGGCGATGCGGTCGAAGGCCAGGTAGATCACCGGCGTGGTGAACAGCGTGAGCACCTGGCTGAGCAGCAGGCCGCCGACCATGGTCACGCCCAGCGGGCGGCGCAGTTCCGAGCCGATGCCGGTGCCGAGCATCATCGGCAGCGCCGCCAGCAGTGCCGCCATGGTGGTCATCAGGATCGGGCGGAAACGCAGCAGGCAAGCCTGGAAGATGGCCTCGCGCGGGGCCATGCCGCCTTCGCGCTCGGCCTCGAGCGCGAAGTCGATCATCATGATGGCGTTCTTCTTGACGATGCCGATCAGCAGGATGATGCCGATGATCGCGATGATGCCCAGGTCCTGCCCCGCGAGCAGCAGCGCCAGCAGCGCGCCGACGCCCGCCGACGGCAGCGTGGACAGGATGGTCACCGGGTGGATGGTGCTCTCATACAGCACGCCCAGCACGATGTACATCGTCACCACCGCGGCCAGGATCAGCCACAGCGTGTTCGACAGCGACGCGCGGAACGCCAGCGCGGCGCCCTGGAACTCGGTCTGCATCGAGATCGGCAGGCCCAGTTCCTGTTCGACCTTGCTGATCTTGTCGACCGCGGCGCCCAGCGATTCGCCCGGGGCCAGGTTGAACGAGATGGTCGCGGCCGGGAACTGGCCCTGGTGGTTGATGACGAGCGGGCCGGTGCGCTCGCTGATGCGCGCAAACGCGCCCAGCGGCACCTGTCCGCCGGACGAAGAGGGCAGGCGCAGCTCCGCGAGCGACTGCGGGTCCTTGCGGAACTCGGGCATGGTTTCGAGCACCACGCGGTACTGGCTCGACTGCGTGAAGATGGTCGACACCAGGCGCTGGCCGAAGGCGCTGTACAGCGCGCTGTCGATCACCGCGGTGGTGATGCCGAAACGCGCGGCCGCATCGCGGTCGATGTCGACATAGGCGCGCAGGCCGTTGTTCTGCTGGTCGCTGACCACGTCGCGCAGTTCGGGCTCCTGGCGCAGGCGCTCGACCAGCCGCGGCACCCAGGTTGCCAGGTTCTGCGGATCGGGATCTTCCACCGTGAACTGGTATTGCGTGCGCGACACGCGGTCTTCGATCGTCAGGTCCTGCACCGGCTGCGTGTACAGCGAGATGCCGCCAAGCTTTTCCACCGCGTGCTGTAGCCGCTGCGTGACCACGTCGATCGGATCGCGCTCGCCCTTGGGCTTGAGGTTGATCAGCATGCGCCCGGCGTTGAGCGTGGTGTTGGAGCCGTCCACGCCGATGAACGAGGACACGCTGGCCACCGCCGGGTCTTGCGCCACGACCTTGGCCGCGGCCTGCTGCTTGAGGCCCATGGCCTGGAACGACGTGGTTTGCGCGGCCTCGGTGATGCCCTGGATCAGGCCAGTGTCCTGGACCGGGAAGAAGCCCTTGGGCACCAGCAGATACAGCAGCCCGGTCAGCACCAGCGTGGCGATGGCCACCACCAGCGTGGCCCTCTGGCGGTCGAGCACCCATTCGAGCGCGACGCCGTAGCGGTGGATCACGTTGTCGAAGAAGCGGCCGGTAGTCTTGTGGAAGCGCGACTGCTCTGCCTCGGGCACATGGCGCAGCAAGCGCGCGCACATCATCGGCGTGAGCGTCAGCGAGACCACGGCCGAGATCAGGATCGATACCGCCAGCGTAATGGCGAACTCGCGGAACAGGCGCCCGACCACATCGCCCATGAACAGCAGCGGGATCAGCACGGCCACCAGCGAGAACGTCAGCGAGATGATGGTGAAGCCGATCTGCTTGGAGCCCTTGAGCGCGGCTTCCATCGGGGAGTCGCCTTCCTCGATGTAGCGCATGATGTTCTCGATCATGACGATGGCGTCATCGACCACGAAGCCGGTGGCGATGGTCAGCGCCATCAGCGTCAGGTTGTTGATCGAGAAGCCGGCGAGATACATCACGCCGAACGTGCCGACCAGCGACAGCGGCACGGCCACGCCGGGGATCACCGTGGCCGAGACATTGCGCAGGAACACGAAGATGACCATCACCACCAGCGCAATGGCCAGGAACAACTCGAATTCCACGTCGTGCACCGACGCGCGGATGGTGGTGGTGCGGTCCGTCATGAGCTGCACGTGCACCGAGGCCGGCAGCGCGACCTGCAGCTGCGGCAGCAGCGACTTGATGCGGTCCACCACCTCGATCACGTTGGCGCCGGGCTGGCGCTGGATATTGAGGATGATGGCGGGGTTGGCATTGGCCCAGGCGGCCAGGCGGCTGTTCTCGGGGCCATCGACGATCTCGGCCACGTCGGTGATGCGGATCGGCGCGCCGTTCTGGTAGCCGATGATGATCTGCTTGTACTCGTCGGCCGAACGCAGCTGGTCGTTGGCGTCGATGGTCGACGCGCGCGCCGGGCCGTCGAAGCTGCCCTTGGCGCCGTTCACGTTGGCCGCGCCGATGGCGGTGCGCAGGTCGTCGATCGACATGCCGAGCGACGCCAGCGCCGTCGGGTTGGCCTGGATGCGCACCGCGGGGCGCTGGCCGCCGCTGATGGTGACCAGGCCCACGCCCTGGATCTGCGAGATCTTGGCCGCCACGCGCGTGTCCACCATGTCCTGCAGCTTGGGCAGCGGCAGCGTGTCCGAGGTCATGGCAATCGTCATGATCGGCGCGTCGGCCGGGTTGACCTTGCTGTAGACCGGCGGCATCGGCAGGTCGGACGGCAGCAGGTTGCTGCCGGCATTGATGGCCGCCTGCACCTCCTGCTCGGCCACATCGAGCGGCAGGCTCAGCTCGAACTGCAGCGTGATCACCGACGCGCCGCCCGACGAGGACGACGACATCTGCTTGAGCCCCGGCATCTGGCCGAACTGGCGCTCGAGCGGCGCGGTGATCGACGAGGTCATCACGTCGGGGCTGGCGCCCGGATACAGCGTGGTGACCTGGATGGTGGGGTAGTCCACCTCGGGCAGCGCGGACAGCGGCAGCAGCCGGTAGGCCACCAGCCCCGAGAGCAGGATGGCCAGCATCAGCAGCGCCGTGGCTACCGGGCGCTCGATGAAGAGGCGAGACGGGTTCATGCGGATTCCTTACTGCTGGCGGCGCGGGGCGGGGGCTTCGGCCGCGGCGCCACTGGCGCCGGCGCCGGCACCTTCGCGCTGGCGGCGGTGTTCGCCTTGCGGCGCGCTGGCGCCGCCCTCGGCATGGGCGCCGCTGGCGCCACCCCAGCCGCTGCCGTCGCGGCGCCGGCCGCGCCCGCGCGGCTGGCTGGCGGGCACCAGCTGGGCCGCGCGTGCCGCCGGGTCTACGGCTTCCACGGTCATGCCTTCCTTGAGCCGGTCGGCGCCATCGACCACCACGCGCTGGCCGGGCTCCACGCCCTTGAGCACGGCGATGCGGGTGCCGTCGCCGGGGCCGAGCGTGACCACCTGCACCTTGACCTTGCTGCTGTCGTCGACTACGTAGACGAAGGTGCCTTGCTGGCCGCGCTGGACGGCGGCCACCGGGATGACCGTGGCGTCCTTCAGCGTGTCGATGCGCGTGCGCACATTGACGAACTGGTTCGGGAACAGCATGCCGTCGGCGTTCGGGAAGATCGCCTTGAGCTTGACCGTGCCGGTGGTGGTGTCGATCTGGTTGTCGGTGGTCAGCAGCGCGCCGTCGCCAAGCTGGTTGCGCATCTGGCGGTCCCAAGCCTGCACCGGCATCTTTTCGCCCGTATTGAGCTTCTTCAGCACGGCGGGCAGGTTGTCTTCGGGGATGGTGTAGAGCACGGCAATCGGCTGGATCTGCGTGATCAGCGCAATGCCGTTGGTGTCGGACGTATTGACGATATTGCCCGGGTCGACCTGGCGCAGGCCGATGCGGCCCGACACCGGCGCCACGATCCTGGTGTAGCCCAGCTGCAGCCGCGCGTTGTCCACATTGCCCTGGTCGGTCTTGACCACGCCCTCATACTGGCGCACCAGCGCGTCCTGCGTATCGACTTGCTGGCTGGAGATCGAATCCTGCTGCAGCAGGGTCCGGTAGCGCTTCTGGTCGAGCCGCGCGTTCTGCAGCAGCGCCTGGTCGCGCGCCAGCTGGCCGACGGCCTGGTCCAGCGCGGCCTGGAACGGGCGCGGGTCGATCTCGGCCAGCACGTCGCCGGCCTTGACCATCTGGCCCTCCTTGAACAGCACCTTGAGCAGCGGGCCCGACACCTGGGCGCGCACGGTGACGTTGGACACCGGCGTGACGTTGCCCAGGCCGTTCAGGACCACGTCCATGTCGCGCTGCGCGACCGTGGACACCACCACCGGCGAGCGCGGCGCGCCGGGGCCGCCAGGGCCACCGGGGCCGCCGGGGCCGCCGCGCCCGGGGGCGCCCGGACCGCTGGCACCGCCACCGGGACCGCGGGCCGCCTGCACGTCCGGCTTGGCGCCGCGGTGGCTGTACCAGTACCAGCCGCCTCCTGCAAGCAGCACGACGAGGGCCCCCGCAATCAGCTTGCGGCGCGGGGAGCGGGCGGGTCCCTGAGGAGGGCGGGACGGCGGGTTGGGTGGTTGGCCTTGTTCGGGGTTGGACATGTCCGGAATCCTGGGAGCGGCGCGGTTTGCGCCGGCGTTCTTCGCGCGGTCTCGGGCGCGGCGATGCTTCAGTATGCCGCATCAGGTGCGGCACTAGCCCCATCTGGCGTGGGGTTCTGCCCTAGCGGGCAGCGGCCTGTGGGTTTGGCCGGGCAGCGCAAAGGCATGCCATGGCGCAAGGATAATGTGAGACGCCGGATGCACGTGTTTCCGCGGGGCGCCGGTTTATTACAGAGGATTACCAGCGCCGCCCGTGTAACCTCCGGAAACAAAGCCGCCAGCCAGATCCGGCAGCAGAGCGGCCAGCCTGACTATCATGTGCCTATGCGAACGAACCAGCCCACCCAGATCCTTGTCGTCGACGACGACCCTGAACTGCGCGATCTGCTGCGCGAGTACCTGACCCAGCAAGGCTTTGCCGTTTCCGTGCTGCACGACGGCGACGGCCTGCAGGCACGCCTGGAGCGCGAGCGTCCGGCGCTGATCGTGCTGGACCTGATGATGCCCAGGGTCGATGGCCTGACGGCGCTGCGCAACCTGCGTGCCAAGAACGACGATATCCCGGTGATCCTGCTGACCGCGCGCAGCGACGAGATCGACCGCATCGTCGGCCTGGAGATCGGGGCCGACGATTATCTCGGCAAGCCATTTTCGCCGCGCGAGCTGCTGGCGCGCATCAATGCCGTGCTGCGCCGCAAGCTGGCGCGTCCCGCGGCCGCGCCCGAAGACCGCGAAGCGGTCGCGTTCGGGCCGTTCCGCGTGAATTTCCGCCAGCGCTCGCTGCAGCGCGCGGACCAGGTGCTGTCGATCAGCGACACCGAGTTCGCGCTGCTCAAGCTGCTGCTGATGCATCCGCTCGAGGTGCTGTCGCGCGAGCGCATTGTCGAGCTGATGTATGGCACCGCCAGCGGCATCAGCGACCGTGGCATCGACGTGCAGATCTGGCGCCTGCGCCGGCTGCTCGACGAAGACGCGCAGCGTCCGCGCTACATCCAGACCGTGCGTGGGCGCGGCTACACGTTCGTGCCCGACGAAGCCGAAGATATTCCGCAGTGACGCCCATGCCGCCCGGGCTGTCCGTCTGACGGCAGGGTGGCAACGACGAGTCCCGACATGAAGTTGCGTATCGATACCCTGTTCGGCCGCATGGCGCTGCTGATTGCCGCCGTGCTGGTGATCAGCCATTTCTCCTGGCTGGCCATCCTGCGGATGGACCGGCGCCAGCAGCAGGTGGACTACTCGGTCGAGCAGATGCTGTTCCAGTTCGCCAGCATCCAGCGGGCGCTCGATGCGCGTCCGCCCGTGCCGCTGCCGAGCCTGGTCGAGGTGGCCAGCGCGGCCAGTGCCGAAGAACACACCATCGTGCCCAAGGGCCGCTCGCGGCGGCTGGTGGAGCAGTTCATCACGCGCCTGCCGCGAGGCACGCAGATCCGTATCGAGGACGAGGCCACGCCGCGGCTCTGGATCAAGCTGCCGACGCGCGCCGACTGGATCGCGATGCCGATCCTGTGGGTCCACAATCCGCCCCCCGACAACCGGCTGGTGCCGGGCGTGATGCTGGTGGTGGGGGTGGCCATCATCTTTGCCTTGCTGATCGCGTGGCAGATCCAGCGGCCGGTGCGCGACATGGCCGCGGCCGCCGAGCAACTGTCGCGGCAGCAGCCGGTGGCGCCGCTGCGCGAACGCGGCCCGCATGAGCTGCGCCAGCTGATCGAGCGTTTCAACCGCATGGTGGCGGATCTGACGCGCATCGACCAGGAGCGAAACACCATGCTGGCCGGCATTGCGCACGATTTGAAGACGCCGCTGGCGCGGCTGCGCCTGCGCGCCGAGATGCTGTCGGACCCCAAGGCCGCGGCGGGCGTGACGCGCGATGTCGACTCCATGGCGGCCATCGTCGAGCAGTTTCTGAGTTTTGCGCAAACCAGCGAGCCCACCGCGCGGCCGGTGTCGGTGGACCGCCGCGTCAATGAGCTGGCCGCCTCGCTCGCGGAGCAGGAGCGGCAGGTGGTGTTGTCGCTTGGCGCGGGCGATGGATTCCGCATGATCGCCACGCAGCTGGACCGGATCATCGGCAACCTGGTCGACAATGCCTACGTCTACGGCAAACCGCCGGTGTGCATCGCGACTACGCGCACGGCGGATGGCTACCTGCTGGTGGTTGAAGACCAGGGCGCGGGGATTCCCGAGGCGGACAAGGAACGCGTCACGCTGCCGTTCGTGCGGCTGGATCCGGCGCGCGGCGGCAATGCGCATTCGGGGTTGGGGCTGGCGATTGTGGATCGGCTGGTGCGGCAGGCTGGGGGCAAGCTCAACCTGGTGAATGCGGATCAGGGTGGGTTTCGGGTTGAGATGTTGTTTGGGGGGGCGGTGGGGGCGTAGGGGAATGGATTGTCATGGTTGGCAGGCGCTGCTGTTTCGCCGGCGTCGCCGGCGGGGCTTTGTGGTTGGGATTGGGATGTCGTTCTTGGCAGGCGCCGTTGTTTCGCCGGCGTAGCCGGCGACTTACTCTTTTGTCCGAGCGACAAAAGAGTAAGCAGAAAAGCGCGTCGCCTGGCGGCTGGCCATCAACGATACGCTTCTTGTGTTCAAGCGGCTTTGGTCTCGCGATGCTTGGTTGCCCGTTCGAACCTGCTACGCATAGTGAGTCAGAACCAGTGCCTCCGATAACCGGCTTTTGTACGATCCCCATGTAGGGCGGTGGCCGCCTGCTAACACCGGTATCGCATCATCGCCTTCGGCTGCTGCGCGGCTCACTAGTCGGCAGAACACCTGTCGTCAACGTCGCGGACGCGTGCGTTTCTCTTCTTCGTTTTCTTCTGCTCGTCCGCTCGCGGCACCGTGGGGCACGCGGCGGGCGTGCCGCGCTGCATTTAAACCTTCTTCTTCTCGCCGATGCGGCTTTCCTTGCCGGCGAGCAGCTTGGCGATATTCTGGCGGTGGCGCGCGATCAGCAGGATGGCGATCACCAGGATGGCGCCGGCCATGGCGTCGATGCCATCCATGAGCACATGGAAGAAGGGCGCGAAAATCGCCGCGACCAGCGCGGCTAGCGACGAGTAGCGGAAGAAGAACGCGATGATCAGCCAGGTGGCCAGCGTGGCCAGGCCCAGGATCGGGTCGATGGCCAGCAGGATGCCCGCCGCCGTGGCAACGCCCTTGCCGCCGGCAAAGCGGTGGAACACCGGGAACAGGTGGCCGAGGAACACGGCCAGCGCCACCATCGCCAGGCCGTTGTCATCGGCGCCGTAGGCGGGCCCGAAGCGGGTTGCCAGCCACACCGCCAGCCAGCCCTTGAGCGCGTCGCCGAGCAGCGTGAAGATGGCCGCCTTCTTGTTGCCCGTGCGCAGCACATTGGTCGCGCCCGGGTTGCCGGAGCCGTAGCTGTGCGGATCGGGCAGGCCCATGACCTTGCTGACGACGACGGCAAAGGAAACCGACCCGATCAGGTAGGCGGCGAGAGCGAATAGCAGGTTGGCCATGAGGGGATGCGCGGGCAGTGGCTGCCTTGTCTGGAATTGGCGGGATTGTAGCGCGGCGGCGGACTCATCACGACCGTGACTTCCCCAATACCGCCTGGACCGGGCCGCCACAGTCAGGCAGCGCGCATTCCACGGGCCTGGCATCGACCAGCGCGGTCAGCAGCTTCGGATCCAGGCTGACCAGGTAGCCGCGCCGCCCGCCGTTGATATAGATCCGCTCCAGGTCCAGCACCGTCGCTTCCACGTACACGGGCATGCGCTTCTTCGTGCCGAACGGCGAGGTGCCGCCGACCATGTAGCCGCTGTGCCGCTGCGCGACCTCGGGCTTGCACGGCTGCACGCTCTTGCAGCCGATCTGGCGCGCCAGGTTCTTGGTGGAAACGGAGCAGTCGCCGTGCATCAGCACCACCAGCGGCTGCGCGCGCTCGTCTTCCATGACCAGGGTCTTGACCACGTCATGTTCGGGCACGCCGAGCTGGCGTGCCGATTCACCGGTGCCGCCGTGGTCGACGTATTCGTACGGATGCTCGCCGAAGGCGACGCCCTGCCGGCGCAGGAACTGGGTGGCCGGGGTTTCCGAGATATGTTTCGATTTGCTCATGTCGGGGTGCAGCGATACGGGACAACAGGACACTATCCGCGCGGATGGTGCTGCTGGTGCAGCTCGCGCAGCCGTTCGCGCGCCACGTGGGTGTAGATCTGTGTCGTGGAAATGTCGGCGTGGCCCAGCAGCAGCTGTACCACGCGCAGGTCGGCGCCATGGTTGAGCAGGTGCGTGGCAAACGCATGGCGCAAGGTGTGCGGCGACAGCGGCACGTCGATGCCGGCATCGCGCGCATGGCGCTTGATCAGGTGCCAGAAGGCCTGGCGCGTCATGCCTTCGCCGCGCTGCGTGACGAACAGCGCGTCGCAGGCCCGGCCGGCAAGCAGCGTGGGCCGCGCGCCGCCAAGGTAGCGCCGCAGGTAGTCGCCGGCCTGCATGCCGAATGGCACCAGGCGCTCCTTGTCGCCCTTGCCGCCGACCACGCGCGCCACGCCTTCGTTCAGGCCGATTTCCACGGTCTTCATCTGCGTCAGTTCCGACACGCGCAGCCCGCTCGCGTACATCAGCTCGAGCATGGTGCGGTCGCGCAGGCCGAGCGGCGTGCTGGTGTCGGGCGCTTCGAGCAGGGCTTCCACGTGGGCTTCGGAGAGCGTCTTGGGCACGCGCGGGGGCTGCTTGGCCGGGCGCAGCAGGATGCACGGATCGGCCTGGATCATCTGCTCGCGCAGCGCCCACTGGTAGAAGCGGCGGAACACGGCGAGGCGGCGGTTCGAAGACGAGGCGCGGGTCTCGGGGTGGCGGGCGAGGAAATAGGCGTTCAGCTCGGTGTCGCCAGCCGCCAGCAGGCCGCCGTTGCCGGCCTGGTGCAGCCAGCGCGCCAGCATGGACAGGTCGCGCCGGTAGGCGTCCATGGTGTTGCGCGAGAGGCCGTCCTCGAGCCACAGCGCGTCGCAGAAGCGGCTGACCAGGTCGAGTTCGGGCGCGATGGCGGCATCGAGCGCTACGGCATCCGCGTCGGCATGCACCGTGCGCGGCTTGCGTGTCGTCCGGCTGGTACCGGCGGGGCGCTTCATAACAGCATGGCGCCTTCGTGGCGCAGCAGCCAGCGTTTCACTTCCAGGTGGAAGCCGTCCTCGGCATGATGGGCGAAGCCGCCGATACCGCTGGCCGAAACCACGCGATGGCACGGGATCACGATCGGCAGCGGATTCTGCCCGCAGGCCTGGCCGACCGCACGCGGCACGCTGCCGAGCTTGCGGGCGATGTCGCCGTAGGTGGTGAGCCCGCCGCGCGGTACCGTGCAGATGGCCTGCCAGACCTGTCGCTGGAATGCGGTTCCGGCAATGGCCAGCGGCACGTCGAAGCGCGCATCGGGGTCGGCGTAGTACGCCTCGAGTTCCGCCTGCAGGCGCAGCACCACCTCATGGCGCGGCGCCAGCAACTCCGCGGTGTCAGGCAGATAGAAGGTCTCCACGATCCGCTCGCCGTCGGTGCGCACGCCGACCTTGCCGAAGGGTGCGGGGAGGATGGCGTCGAAATTGGCGGGCATGGCAGTGGCGGGAAGCGCGAAGTCCGGATTTTAATGCGTTTTGCCCTGTACCGTCTTCACCACCTCGGCCCGTTCGTCAGCCACGAAAACGCGTTTTTGGTTACTTTTGTCGCGAGACAAAAGTGACTCGCCGGCTACGCCGGCGAAACAGCCACGCCTGCCAAGCACGACAACCCCGCCAATACCACGGAAAAGGGCCGCCCGCAGGCGGCCCATCCGCGGGTGAGACCCGGCAGATCTCACACCACCCTCACTGCTCCAACTTAATATTCTGCACCTTCACAAGATTCTTCATCTTATCGAATTCCTTCTTAATCTCCGCCGCATGCTGCGCAGGCGTATTGCCCGAAGGTTCGGCGCCGGCGGCGCGCAGACGCTCCTGGAACCCCTTGTCCTGCAGGGCCTTGACGGCAGCTTCATTCAGCTTCTTGATGACGTCATCCGGCGTGCCGGCCGGCGCCACCAGGCCATACCAGGCCGGGTCATTCGGCTCCTTCAGCCCCATCTCCCCGAACGTCGGCACATCGGGCAGCGAATCCAGCCGCTTGTTCCATGCCACCACGATCGGGCGCAGCTTGCCGGCCTTGATGTAGGGCATCGACGAGGGCAGGTTGTCCACCATGATCGGCACCTGGCCGGCCAGCACGTCATTCAGCGCCGGGCCCGCGCCACGGTACGGGATATGCACCATGAAAGTCTTGGTCGAGACCTTGAACTGCTCGCCCAGCATATGTCCGAACGCGCAGGTACCCGAGGTGGCGAACGAATACTTGCCCGGGTTGGCCTTCAGCACGGCCAGGAATTCCTTGTAGTTCTTGGCCGGGAAGTTCGGGTTCACCGCGATCACGTTGGCCACGTTGGCCAGGTTGGTGATGGGCTTGAAGTCCTTGATCGGGTCGTACGACAGCTTCGGGTTGCAAGCCGGGTTCACGGCCATGGTCGACACCGTGGAGATGCCGATGGTGTAGCCGTCGGGCGCGGCCTTGGCGATGGCGTCGGCGCCGATCGAGCCGCCGCCGCCGGCGCGGTTCTCGACCACGACCGGCTGGCCCAGGATGCGGCTCATCTGGTCGGCGGCGCCACGGCCGACGATGTCGGTGGTGCCGCCCGGCGCGAACGGAATGATCAGGCGGATCGGCTTGCTCGGAAAGCTCTGCGCTTGCGCGATGGAGGCCGCGGTGGCCAGGGCCAGGGTCAAAGCGATTTTGCCAGCTTGCATGAGATCAGGTCTCCCGTCAGGAAAGTCCGGGCGGGGGTGGTGCCCGGCAGAAAACACCACCGCTTTCCCGCAGGTGGCGGGACGGCGGTGGCAACGTCTGGTCCGGCGGCTCAGCCGCCCAGCAGGCCGCGCTTGACGTCCCGGTCCACGGGGTGTTCGCCGAGGAAGACGCGCAGTACGGCCTGGTAGAAGTCTTCGCCGGGAATCGGGCGGCCGCGCGGGGTGCCATTGATGGCGACCACGGTCCCGGCATCCAGTGAGAAGTCGAGATTGATCACGTCGCCCTTGCGGGCCGTCCCGACCTGGTCGATGGTGCGTTCGAACTGGGCCAGCCGGGCGGACAGCATCTGCATCTGCAGTTCGCTGTGGTTGTCACGCATGCCCTTCTGCAACGCTTTGGCGAATTCCGCGGGATCCACTTCCCGCAGCATGCGAAGCTGCAACCGCTTGGTCCCGGGCGTGCCAAGCACCACGGTGGCGTTGCGCGCTTTCTCGGGCAGGTACAGCGCCGCCACGTAACCCCTGAGCAGCAGCCCCGAACGCAGCGCGGTGCCGTTGAGCTGCAGTTCCTTGCCAGCCACGCGCGCGGCATCTTCAAAGCGCAGGCCCTCGAATTCCGTCGCATTGCCGGCCGCCGGCAGCACGGCAAACGCCAGGCCGGCGGCCATCATGGCAAGCATGCGGCGCGGGGTCAGGCGGGATCGGGAATACGGGCGCGGGGCAATGATCCGGCCCGGCGATGAGGGATTGCGGCGGTGCAGCATAAGGGTCAGGCATACAACTTGGTATGCCATGCTGGGCCATTTCTGGAAAAATACCAATCCGGATCTGCCCTAGTCTGCACATTCCGCCGCCTCCCCCTCGCAGCATCCGGCCAGCTGGCCGTGACAATAACGACAACGTTCACGAGATGTCTTCCGCTCTCCTGCTGGTCCCCGACTTCAGCCTGATCCTGATCGGCTGGCTGCTGGTCCGTTATTCGCCGTTCGACCGTGCCTTCTGGAGCGGCGTGGAGCGCCTGGTCTACTTCGTGCTGTTTCCCGCGCTGCTGCTGCAGTCGACCAATAGCGCCGTGTTCGATTTTTCCTCGACCTCGGCCATGCTTGGCCTTGCGCTGGCGGTCATGGCGTTCGGCATGGTGGCCGGCTACGCCGTCAAATGGGTGCTGCGCCCCGATGCCATGGACTTTGCATCGGGCCTGCAGACCGCGTTCCGCTTCAATTCCTATATCGGGCTGGCGCTGGCCTCGCGCATCGGTGGCGGCGAGGGCCTGGCCATGATGGCGGTGATCGTGGGCTGCACGGTGCCGCTGTGCAATGTGGCCGCGGTATGGGCGCTGGCGCGGCACGGCGACACGCGGCTGTGGCGCGAGCTGGCGCGCAATCCGCTGATCCTGGCCACCGCCGGCGGGCTGCTGACCAACCTGATGGGGCTGCACGCGCCCGAGGTGCTGGCGATGACGCTCAACCGGCTTGGCTCGGCATCGACCGCGCTCGGCCTGATGACGGTGGGCGCGGGGCTGCAGATGAGCGGGGCGACCGGCACTGTCGGACCGGTCGCGTGGTGGTCCGGCGTCAAGCTGCTGGCGATGCCATGCCTGGCCTGGCTCGCGGGCCGGCTGCTGCCGCTGACCGAGCTGCAGTACCAGATCGTGGTGCTGTACGCCTCGCTGCCCACGGCTTCCAGCGCTTATATCCTGGCGGTGCGCATGGGCGGCAACGGGCCCATGGTGGCTGCGACCATCTCCGTGATGACCGTCGCGGCGATCATCACCACGCCAATCTGGCTCGCACTGGTCAGCTGACGGCCTGGTCCTGCGCGAGCGCCCAGTCGATGTGCTCGCGTACGAGCGGGGTGGCGTCGGCGCGGCGGCTTTCCAGGGCGGAGCGGATCCGCGCGGCCAGCGCGCGGTCTTGCGGCCGCTGGCCGCTGGCGGCGGCGCGCAGGCCGTTGCCCAGCCCCACCGCGAGGTTGCGCAGCCAGCGTTCATGGCCGATGCGGCGGATCGGACTGCCTTCCAGGCGTTGGTTGAATTCGGCCTCGGTCCACAGGAACAGGTCGACCATGTCCGCGGCGTCGAAGCCGTTGCGCACTTCGAAGTCGGGCAGCGTGGCCCGGTGCGCGAACTTGTTCCACGGGCAAGCCAGCTGGCAGTCGTCGCAGCCATACACGCGGTTGCCCATCGGTGCGCGAAATTGCTCGGGGATCGGGCCCTTGTGCTCGATGGTCAGGTAAGAAATACAACGGCGCGCATCGAGCCTGTAGGGTCCAAGGATCGCGCGCGTGGGGCAGATGTCGATGCAGCGGTGGCAGTTGCCGCAATGCGAGGCTTCGGGCGGGTCGGCCGGCAGCGGCACATCGACCAGGATCTCGCCGAGGAAGAACATCGAGCCGCCGTCGCGGTCGAGCAGCAGCGTGTGCTTGCCGCGCCAGCCCAGCCCGCCCTGGCTGGCCAGCGCCACTTCCATCACCGGCGCCGAATCGGTGAAGACGCGGTAGCCGAACGGGCCGATGGCGGCCTCGATGCGGCTCGCGAGCTGCTGCAGCCGGTTGCGCAGCACCTTGTGGTAGTCCCGGCCGCGCGCGTAGAGCGACAGCACGGCGGTGGCGGGGTCGTCGAGCCGTGCCAGCTCATGCCGGCGCCAGTCCGGCGCGGCCGTGGCGGGCAGGTAGGGCATGCGGGCGACGATGGCGCGTACCGTGCCCGGCACCAGTTCGGCGGGACGGGCGCGCCGCGGGCCATGGTTCGCCATATAATCCATGTCGCCGTGATAACCCTGAGCCAGCCATGCCATCAGCCCTGGCTCGGCATGGCTGAGATCGACGTCCGCAATGCGCACCGAGGCAAAGCCCAGCTCGGCGCCCCAGTCCCGGATCGATTGCACGAGCGCCTCCAGGCCGCCTGTAGCGGCTGCATCGGCAGCGGCCACGGGCCGCGGAACGGGGGCGCCTGGCGCTTCGGATGCTCGGTCGGTCATCCCTGAATTGTACGCAATGCCCCTGCTCGAAGAACGTTCCCTGACGCTGGCCGATGAAGCCGCCACCGCCCGCTTCGGCGCGGCGCTCGCCGGCGTGGTACGCGCCTTGCCGCCCACGACCGTGCACGTGCAGCTTTCCGGCGACCTGGGCGCGGGCAAGACCACGTTGTCGCGCGCCATCCTGCGCGCGCTCGGGCATGCCGGCAAGGTCCGCAGCCCGACCTACACGCTGTGCGAGCCCTACGACGTCGCGCGCGCGGATGGTTCGCCGCTGACGGTCTACCACTTCGACCTGTACCGTTTCGCCGATCCCGAGGAATGGATCGACGCGGGTTTCCGCGACTGCTTCGCCGAGCCCGCCTTCAATCTCGTGGAGTGGCCCGAGAAGGCCGGGCGCCTCCTTGGGGAACCGGACCTGCACGTGTTGCTCCAATCGGACATGTCCGCGGCCGGGATCGCGGACATGGCCGGCGAGCGGCGGATCGCGACGCTGCGCGCCTATACTCCCACTGGAATTACCCTGCTGAACGCATGCTGATCAAGCGACTCGCCACCGACCGACCCGATGGACCCGACGGACTGCTGCAAGCCCGCCGCAAGTGGATGGCGCAGTGCCTGAAGCTTGGTGCAGGCACGGCCGTGCTGACCCTCGCCGGACCGCAGCTGGCCTTCGGTGCCGGCATTGTCGCGGTACGCGTCTGGCCTGCCGAGGACTACACCCGCGTCACGATCGAATCCGACACGCCGCTGGCCGCCGTGCACCAGATGATCCACGACCCGGACCGGCTCTTGGTGGACATCGACGGCCTCGATCTCTCGCCCACGCTGCGCGAGCTGGTGGCCAAGATTACGCCGAACGATCCCTATATCCAGACCGTGCGCGTCGGCCAGAACCGGCCGCGCGTGGTCCGCATGGTGTTCGATCTCAAGGAGAACGTCGCACCGCAGGTGTTCACGCTGGCGCCGATCGGCAGCTACAAGAACCGTCTGGTATTCGATCTCTATCCGGTCAACCCGCCCGATCCGCTGTGGAAGCTCGTGCGCGACACCGAGGAGAAGCAGCGCCGTTTCGCCAACAGCGCGCCGCCGCCGGGTGCGGATGGCGTGGCTGGCGCGCCCGCCGGCGCGGAGGAAGACGCCATCGGCGCGCTCGTGCGCAAGTTCGATGAGAAGGGCGACGTGCCGGCGACCACGGCGCCGCCGCCGGCTATCGCCGCGGTCAAGCCGCCCAAGCCTTCGGCGCCCGTGGTGCCCAGGCCCAACGCGCCCGTCGTACCGCCGGTCGCGCAGGGCGATCCAACGGCCGAGCGCCCCTTCAAGATGCGCCGCCTGCTGACGGTGGCGATCGATCCCGGCCACGGCGGCGAAGACCCCGGCGCCATCGGCGCCTCGGGCTCGCGCGAGAAGGACGTGGTGCTGCAGATCGCGCACCGCCTGCGCGCCAAGATCGATGCGCAGCCCAATATGCGCGCGATGATGACGCGCGACGCCGATTTCTTCGTGCCGCTGAACGTGCGCGTGCAGAAGGCGCGCCGCGTGCAGGCCGACCTGTTCGTGTCGATCCACGCCGATGCCTTCCTGTCGCCGGAGGCGAAGGGCGCATCGGTGTTCGCGCTGTCCGAGCGCGGGGCGTCGAGCACGGCCGCGCGCTGGCTGGCCAACAAGGAAAATGCCTCGGACCTGATCGGCGGGGCCAACCTCAACAAGGATGCGCAGGTCGCGCGCGTGCTGCTGGACCTGTCGACCACGGCGCAGATCAACGACAGCCTGCTGGTCGGCAAGGCCGTGCTGCAGGAAATCGGCGGCATCAACCGCCTGCACAAGGGCAGCGTGGAGCAGGCCGGGTTTGCGGTGCTGAAGGCGCCGGATATCCCGTCGATCCTGGTCGAGACGGCCTTCATCAGCAACCCGGAGGAAGAGCGCAAGCTCAATGACGATGCGCACCAGGAGCAGCTCGCCAATGCCATCCTGCGGGGGATTCGGAGTTACTTTGCGCGCAATCCGCCGTTGTCGAAGAATCCGTCGGTGTAGGGGGAGTTTGGCATGCGTGGTTTTTTCGCCGGCTAAACCGAAACCTCAAGCCCGCGCCGTACCCCCATCCTCAACCAACGCATCCCGGTCGGCATACCGCGCAGCAATCACCGAGCACACGATCAGCTGCAGCTGGTGATAGACCATCAGCGGCAGCACCAGCAGGCCCAGCGCCGGATGCCCGGCGAACAGGATGTTGGCCATCGGAATGCCGTTGGCCAGGCTCTTCTTGGAGCCGCAGAAAACAGCAGTGATCTCGTCCTCGACACTGAAGCGCAGCCGGCGCGCGACGAAGGTGGTCGTGCCCAGTACAACGAACAGCAGCATGGCGGCCAGCCCCATCACCGCGGCAATGGTCTGCCACTGGTAGTGGTGCCACAGGCCTTCGGCGGTCGCGTCGCAGAACGACGAATAGACGATCAGCACGATCACGCCGCGGTCGATCTTGCTGGTGATCTGTTTCTTCTTCGCGAGCCAGTTGCCGATCAGCGGACGCAGCAGCTGGCCCAGCGCGAACGGCAGCAGCAGCTGCAGCGCCACGCCCGTGAGCGCCTTGCCCAGCGGCATTGACGCGCCGCTGGCGCTGATCACCAGGCCCATCAGCAGCGGCGTGACGGCCATGCCGATCAGGCCCGAGATGGTGGCGTTGAAGATGGCGCCCGGGACGTTGCCGCGCGCCATCGACGTCATGGCCACTGACGAAGATACCGTGGACGGCAGCGCGCAAAGATAGAACACGCCGAGCAGCAGGTCCGCCGGCAGCGAGTTGCGCAGCGACAGCATCAGCAGCAGGCCGACCACGGGGAACACGACGTAGGTAAAGGCCTGTACGAACACGTGCAGACGCCAGTGCCGTGCGCCTGCCACGAGCTTGTCCCGTGACAGTGCCGCGCCATGCAGGAAGAACACCAGTGCCACGCCCAGGCTGGTGACGGTGCCAAGGTGCAGCGGACCGCGGCTGCTGCCGAACTCGGGGGCCAGCAGGGCAATGCCTATGGCGGTCAGCATGATCAGGACGAAGCCGTCGATCAGGTCATAAAGTTTCTTGAGCTTGGAAAACATGCTGGGCTACTTAGGCTTCTAAGGGTTTAGCCTAGTATTGGACGATACCCGGGTCTAGAATGCAAATTCATTTATTGCATTCATTTATCTCCTCGTTGCATGAATTACACACTCCGGCAGTTGCGGGTGTTTCTCGCCGTCGCGGAAACAGGCGGCTTCAGCCGGGCAGCGGACGCCGTCGGCCTGACCCAGTCCGCCATCAGCCGCGGCGTGGCGGAGCTTGAGGAATCACTTGGCGTGCGGCTGCTCGACCGCACCACGCGTGAAGTCGTGCTGACGCCTGCGGGACACGCGCTCGCACCGGCGCTCGAACGGCTGCTGGGCCAGCTCGATGACACGCTGGAGGACACCCGTCAGCTCGGCGAGCACTATCGTGGCCGTGTGGTGATAGCGGGGGCACCGACCATTTCGGCGCGGCTGATGCCGATGTATGTGGCCGCGTGCGCGGCGCAATACCCGGAAATCCGCCTGACCGTGCGCGACAACGTGCAGGCCGATGGCCTGGAGCAGGTGCGCGTGGGCGGCGTGGACTTTGGCGTGCTGATCGACCCGCTGGTGCACGAAGGGCTCACTATCGAGCCGCTGGTGACGGACCCGTTCTGCTTCGTATGCCGGCGTGACCATCCGCTCGCACAGGCCAGGACGGTCCCGTGGTCGGCGCTGGACGGCATGCGGCTGGTGCTGTTGGACTTCGCCTCCGGCAGCCGGCCGCTAATCGATCGCGTGTTCGGGCGCCACGGCATCGTGCCGCGGGTGATACAGGAACTGGGCCACTCGGCCAGCGTGTTCGGCATGGTGGAGGCGGGCATTGGCGCCTCGGTCCTGCCGACCTACTCACTGCCGCTGCCGGCGGCGTCGCCGCTGGTATGGCGGCCGCTGGTGCCGCGCGAGGAGCGGCGCATCGTCATGGTCCGGCGCGCGGACCGCTCGCTGTCGCCGGCCGCGGCGGCGGTGTGGTCGCTGGTCCGCAACCTCACCATCAAGGCGGCCGCGCCGGAGCAGGAGCCCGCCTGAACGGCTTCAGCGTGACCGGGCGGTGACCATGACCGCCTCCAGGTCGAAGCTGTCGTCCGCCTGCACGCGATAGTGCTCGCGGACCTCGGCGGGCGCGAGCTGCCACAGGTGGCGGATGGCCTCGACCGCGACCGGCGCGGTACGCATGCGCCTGACCCAGCTCTCGAACTCGATGCCGATGCGCCAGGCCGGCGAGACGCCGATGTCATCAGCGGCAAAGCCCGCCGCTTCGAACATCGCGCGCCAGGCCGGGCCGGTGTAGTCGCGCACGTGCGACGGGTCGCGCAGCAGTTCGACCGACTGCAGCCACGTGTCGCGCAAGGGATCTTCGGCGCCGGCGATATCGATCAGCACCACCTTGCCGCCCGGCTTGAGCACGCGGCGCATCTCGCGCAGGGCGGCCGGCACGTTGCGCCAGTGGTGGGCGCTCATGCGCGAGACCACCGCGCAGAAGCTGCCATCATCGAACGGCAGCGTTTCCGCCGCTCCTTGCCGCGTGACGATATTGGCGAGCCCGCGCTCTCGCGCCGCGCCGGCTACCACGTCGAGCATTTCCCGCGACAGGTCATACGCCGTGACGGTGCCGGCGACCGCCGCCGCGGCGAAGCTCGCGTGTCCGGCACCGCAGCCCAGGTCCAGCACGGTGCTGGCCGCGCGCTTGTCCGCCGGGATCAGTTCGGCCAGTTCCTGCCTGAGCTGGTCCAGGTCCGCCCCCTGCGCGTGGACGGCGCTGGTGAGGTAAGCACTGGCAGTCGCGCCGAACTGGGCGGCGACGAGTTCCTGTTGTTGCATGACTGGCTCCTGAACCGGCTCCAAGCCGGTCTTCTGGTGGTTCGGGGACTTGCCCGCAGTGCGGGTCCGGACTACTGTATGACGACTGTTTTCCCGGTACAAGTTACCGTTTTATCCTGGTATAAGACGCACCAGCCTATGGTCGAATCCTCCGATTTCCTCGCACGTCCGGACCATTCGGACCATCCGCCGGATCCGGATGCCGCCGCGCCGGTCACGCGTGAAGCGGTGCTCGGCGCCTTCCTGCGCGCGCACCGCGAACGCCTGGCACCGGCAGACGTGGGCCTGCCACCAGGACGGCGCCGGCGCACGCCGGGCCTGCGCCGCGAGGAAGTGGCCCAGCTTGCCGGGCTGAGCGCCACGTGGGTGACATGGCTGGAACAGGGCCGCCCGGTGGCGTTGTCGGCGCGGGCGCTGGCCAGCCTTGCCAGCGCGCTGCGCCTGTCGCGCGCCGAGCGGGCCTACCTGTTCGAACTGGCCGGGCGGCGCGATGCGCAGCAGGCCGGCAGCGAAGCGGTCCCGCCGGCTGTCATGGCCAGCGTGCATGCCATCAACGGCCCGGCCTACCTGCTGGACCGGCAGTGGAACGCGCTGGCGTGGAACGAGGCCGCGGCACGGTTGTTCGTTGGCTGGCTCGATGGCGGCAACCAGGAGCGCAATCTGCTGCGCGCGATGTTCCTGTCCGCGCCGCTGCAGGTGCTGGTCGACGACTGGACGCACCGGGCCGGACGCCTCGTGGCGGAATTCCGCGCGCACAGCATCCGCCATGCGGAAGATGCGCCGATGCGCGCGCTGATCGAGGGATTGATGGCCGACAGCCCGGCCTTTCGCGCGGCCTGGCTGTCGCAGGATGTGGAAGACCGCGAGGGCGGGCGCCGCGGCTTCCACCATCCGGCGCTCGGCGCGCTGCAGTTCGAGCAGCTCACGCTGTGGCCGGCGGCGGCGCCGGGGTTGATGCTGGTGATGCTGCTGCCGGCCTGAGGGCCGCAGCAGGGGAGAGCAGCCGCTTACTTGGGCTGCATGCGGATCGCGCCGTCGAGCCGGATCACTTCGCCGTTGAGCATGGTGTTGCCGATGATGGCCTGGGCCAGCTTGGCGTATTCGGCTGGGCGGCCGAGGCGCGGCGGGAAGGGCACCATCTTGCCGAGCGCGTCCTGGACCTCCGGCGGCATGCCCAGCAGCATCGGCGTCTCGAACAGGCCGGGGGCGATCGTCACGCAGCGCACGCCGTCGCGCGACAGGTCGCGCGCGATGGCCAGAGTCATGCCGACCACGCCGCCCTTCGAGGCCGCATAGGCGGCTTGCCCGATCTGGCCATCGAAGGCCGCGACCGAGGCGGTGTTGATGATCACGCCACGTTCGCCTTCGGCGTCGGGCGTGTTCTGCACCATGGCCGCCGCGGCCAGACGGATCATATTGAAGGTGCCGACCAGGTTGACGCGGATGGTCTTGTCGAAGGCGTCGAGCGGATGCGGGCCGTTCTTGCCCACGGTCTTGCTGGCGACGGCGATGCCGGCGCAGTTGACCAGCCCGGCCACGCGGCCCAGTGCCAGCGCGGCGGCCACGACGGCCTGGCCGTCGGCTTCGGAGGCCACGTCGCACTTGACGAAGGCGCCGCCCAGCTCCTGCGCGAGCGCGGTGCCCGCGGCCTCGTTCAGGTCGGCGATGACCACCTTGCCGCCTGCCTCGGCAATCATGCGTGCGGTGCCGGCGCCCAGGCCCGATGCGCCGCCCGTGACGATGAATACATTGCCCTGGATGTCCATCTGCTGTCTCCTCTGTGGCCAGTCGCGTTGGCGACTGCCGTTTACGTAAACGTCAATTCTCGCGCTATTGTACGGAGCCATGAGTGGCTGGCAAGAGGGAAAGCCATGCATCGCGAAGAAACAAAAAAAGCGACCCGGAGGTCGCTTTTTTTTGCGGTCTTTATGCCGAAGCTTACTTGAGGGCTTCGAACACGCGTGCGGTGATGCTGTCGACGTCGCCCACGCCCGCGATCTTGCGGTACTTGGGCGGGGCCACCTTGGCAGCGGGGTCGCCCTTGGCGGCCCAGTCCGAGTAGTAGTCCACCAGCGGGCGGGTTTGCTGCGAGTAGACGTCCAGGCGCTTGCGCACGGTCTCTTCCTTGTCGTCGTCGCGCTGGATCAGCGCCTCGCCGGTCTCGTCGTCGATGCCCTCGACCTTGGGCGGGTTGTACTTGACGTGGTAGGTGCGGCCCGATGCCACGTGCACGCGGCGGCCGCTCATGCGCTCGATGATGGCGTCGAACGGCACGTCGATTTCCAGCACGTAGTCGATCGCGACGCCGGCTTCCTTCATCGCCTCGGCCTGCGGAATGGTGCGCGGGAAGCCGTCGAACAGGTAGCCGTTCTTGCAGTCGGCTTCCTTCAGGCGGTCCTTGACCAGGCCGATGATGATGTCATCCGACACCAGTCCGCCCGCATCCATGACCTTCTTGGCTTCGACGCCCAGCGGCGTGCCGGCCTTCACCGCGGCGCGCAGCATGTCGCCCGTGGAGATTTGCGGAATGCCGAACTTCTCGCAGATGAACTTGGCTTGCGTGCCTTTGCCGGCGCCAGGCGCACCCAACAGGATCAAACGCATTTACGGGTCCTCAGAGTTTTGAATCTGGTGTGGCGGGAGATGAGAACGAGGGTAACGCCGTAACTTGACGCAGGACTTACTGCGCGCGCTTGGATCAGGTCACGTGGTCGGCCGGTGCGGCGCTGCGGGGGAAACGCGGCGCGGGTCACCGGACGGGCTCTATCTTTATCTCCCCACCGAGCCTTGGCCGGCCGGTGCATTCTGGTGCACCATTCCGACGGCTCTGTATCGTCAAGCATTATGCCATGAGGCGGCAGGAATCCGGCCCGAAATCGAGCCGATTCCATGGTTGCAACAGTATGAACCCCAACGCAAAGGCCATGTCACGCAACAAAGTGCTCAGGGGCCTTCTTGCGCCATGCCTTGCGCCCACAGTGCGCGCACGCGTTCCAGATCGGCCAGGGTATCGACGCCGGGTGCCGGCGCGGCCGCCGTTTCCAGCACCGCGATACGCTCGCCATGCCACATCGCGCGCAGCTGCTCCAGGGCCTCGGTCTGCTCCAGCGGTGCCGCCGCCAGCGTCGGGAAGCGGCGCAGGAAGCCGGCGCGGTACGCATACAGGCCGATATGGCGCAGCACCGGCATGGGCGGCAGCGGCACCTGGGCAAGCGAGGCGGGCACCGCGGGCACGCCGGCCCAGTCGTCGCGCGACCACGGAATCGGCGCGCGCGAGAAGTACAGCGCACGGCCGGCGGCATCGCACACCACCTTGACCACGTTCGGGTTGAAGACCTCGGCGACGTCGTGCAGCGGATGCGCGGCGGTCGCGATCGCGCAGTCGGGATGATGCGCGAGGTGAAGCGCGACCTCATCGATCAGTTGCGGGTCGATCAGCGGCTCGTCACCCTGCACGTTGACGACAATGGCGTCGTCGGGCAGCGCGAGCTTTGCCGCGACTTCGGCCAGGCGGTCCGTGCCCGAAGGGTGGTCGGCGCGCGTCAGAACGGCGTCGATCCCGTGCGCGGCGCAGGCTTGCGCCACCGCCGGAGCATCGGTGGCGACCACGGTACGCCGCGCCGACGACGCGTGCGCGCGTTCGGCCACGCGCACGATCATCGGCCGTCCGCCGATATCGGCCAGCGGCTTGTCCGGCAGGCGCGTGGATGCCAGCCGAGCGGGAATGACAACGGTGAAGTCCGGGATGCTCATGATGCGCGCCTCAGTCGGCGCTTGGCTTGGCCGGGTCGATCACGCGGCCCGGCACCGACTGGCGGGCCTCATCGGCCAGCATGACGGGGATGCCGTCGCGGATCGGGTAGGCGAGCTTGTCGGCGTGGCAGATCAGTTCCTGCGCGGCGCGGTCGTATTCCAGCTTGCCCTTGCACAGGGGGCAGACCAGGATTTCAAGCAGCCGGTTGTCCATCTTGGTGTTCCTTGTTGAGGCCGGGGGCGCCGCCCGATGCGGGCGCCGCGGCAGTCGTCGGCGCCGCGACGCGCGCCTGCACGGCGCGGCGAATCTTGTCGATCAGGCCCGCGTCGATCACGGGCGTGGTGGGCACGACCCAGATGCGCGGGTCGTCGAATCGCTCGCATTTTACGGCATCCTTCTCGGTGATCAGGATGACGTCGGCGTCGAGCGCGTCGGGGTTGCCGGCGAACGGGTCGTCGGCGAAATCGTAGTGGTCGGGCAGCGGCAGCGTCTTCGGGCTCAGGCCGGCACCGCGCAGGCTCGCGAAGAAGCGCTCCGGGTTGCCGATGCCGGCCGCGGCCAGGACACGGCGTCCGGCAAAGGTGCCGACTGGCAGCGCCATGGCCGGATCGTTGAGCCGCCAGGCCTCGTCCAGCTCCAGGCGCATGCCGTAGACATCGGGCCGGTCCGGCGTGGCGCGGAAGTTCGGATCATTGATCAGCGTTGCGTCGCGCGGGCGCGACAGCGGCTCGCGCAGGGGGCCGGCGGGCAGCATCAGGCCGTTGCCGCCCATGCGGGAGTCGAACATCACGATTTCGAAGTCGCGCTGCAGCCGGTAGTGCTGCAGGCCGTCGTCGAGCAGCAGCACATTGACGCCGGGGTGCGATACCAGCATGGCCTGCGCGCACAGCGCGCGGTCGGGAAAGACCCAGACCGGCACGTCGGCGGCGCGCGCGATCAGCAGCGGTTCGTCGCCGACGTCCGACGCCTTCGAGGTCGGCTTGACCCGGCGCGGATGCTTGAGCGTGACCCCATAGCCGCGCGACACCACGCCCGGACGCAGGCCGGCCTCGGTCAGCGCCTGCGCCAGCGCGATCACGGCCGGCGTCTTGCCGGTGCCGCCCACGGTCACGTTGCCGACCACGATCACGGGCATCGGCAGCCGCGTGGACTTGAACCAGCCGCGCAGGTAGCCGTGGCGGCGCACGCGTGCGATCAGGCCGAACAGCAGCGAAAACGGCAGCATCACCCACGCGAACCAGCCCCGGCGCTGCCACTGGGCGGTCACGAAATCGGCAAGGGCATGGCGCGGAACGGACATGGGAGGGCAGGGCGAAGGGTTGGTTGGCTGGCGCGGCGGCCGGCCGGACGCGCACATTATGGGCATTGCCCTGCGCATGCGGCAACCCCGGGCCCGGCGCCGTGCCGGTGCCCGAGCCCTGCGGAGGTCAGCGCGGCTGCGCGCTTTGCGTCGAGAAGGTCAGGCGCGACAGTCCGGCCAGGCGCGCGGCTTCCATCACGTTGACGACGGCCTGGTGCGTGGCCTGGGCATCGGCGTTGACGATGACCACCGGCGGCTGGCCGCCCGACGCGGGACCGGCCGCGGCGCGCAACTGGTCCGCCAGGCTGGTCACGTCCTTCTGCTCCATCACATGCTTGTTGACGGAATAGATGCCGCGCGAAGACACCGATACGACGATCTCCTGGGGGCGCTGTTGCGCGTGCTCGGCATCGGCGGTCGGGAGCTGGATCTGCAGCTCGGTGTAGCGCGAGTAGGTGGTCGTGATCATCAGGAAGATCAGGATCACGAGCAGTACGTCGATGAGCGGAATCAGGTTGATTTCCGGCTCTTCGCGCCGCTGGCGGGAACGGAATTGCATGGCGTTTCCTGCCTGTTCCGGTGCTTAGCCGCGCCGCTGCGGCAGGATGGCGTCCAGGAACGCCGTGGCGCGGAATTCCAGTTCGGCCACGTAGTCGTCCACGCGGCGGCGGAAATAGCGCCAGAAAATCAGTGCCGGGATCGCCACGATCAGGCCGAAGGCGGTGTTGTACAGCGCTACCGAGATACCGTGAGCGAGCTGCTCGGGATTGGCGCCCGTGCCGCCCTGGCTGCCAAAGATCTCGATCATGCCGATGACGGTGCCGAGCAGGCCCATCAGCGGGGCGACCGAAGCGATGGTGCCCAGCGCGTTCAGGTAGCGCTCCAGGTCATGGGCAACCACGCGACCGGCTTCCTCCACGACTTCCTTGGCGGCGTCGCGCGAAGTCTGCGGCTGCAGCACCACGTGGCGCAGTCCGGCCGCAAGGACGCGGCCTAGCGGCGAACTCTGTTCCAGCGTATTGACCACTTCCGGCGTGGCGCGGCGCTGCTGCGCGGCCGAGAGCGCTTCTTCGTAGAGGCGGGTCGGAAGCACCTTGCTGCGCTTGAGGGTAAGGAAGCGCTCCACGATCAGTGCCAGCGCAAGAACCGAAGCGAGCAGCAGCGGCCAGATCGGCCAGCCGGCCGCTTGAATGATCGAAAACAATTGGACCCCCGAATCGACAACCAAACACGACAAGAAAACGACCGGCTTTATATGGCAGGCCTTGGATACGCGCACACCGGGTCTCTGCACGCAGCGGCACTGCTCCGAAAATCAGGCAGCACTCTAACCCGCGCCATGGCGCGCGGCAAGACGCTGGCAACGGGTGTCTCGGCCGCGCATCGGTGCGGTGACGCACACTTTCCACAGCGAGGCGGGACAGTATTGTGGATGGATTGTGGAAACCAGCCGGACAAGCAGGCTAAGTTATTGATCCGAAAGGGTAAAGATGGCGCTGCCTGTTTTTTGTGCAGATCGGGTCTCACCGCCTTTATTTGGCTGTGGATAGCCTTTCGCAGGCATCGGGAGGGGTTTACCCGCTGCTTTCCACATGACTACGGGACAGGATTGTGGACGGCCTGTGGAAATTGTTCTGAGAAGGAAGCTAAGTCATTGATTTCAATGGGAGGATGCATCTCTGCCTAAAAAATGGGCAATGTGGCGCGCAGCAGCCCGCGGCATCCGCCGCCAAAGTCCTGGCCGATGTCGGTCTTTTTCCACACACCACAAGGAGAGCATTGTGGACGGGCTGTGGACAACCCTTGGAGATCGATCCTAACTCCTTGATTTATCAGGGGGTGCCGGCCATTGCCCGCAAAATAGGCAAGGGTACCGTGCAAAGGGCATGAAACAGGCTTGTGGCCCTTGGGATTCATCTCCCGGACCGGCTTGACGACATCGCACCGGCGCAGGCGACTAACGCTGTACATTCTCAGCGCTTGTGCCTAATGAATCTCTTTTATCCAGAGTTCCTGTGGATAACTTTGTGAACAAGCCCCGGGGTGCCGCCTGTAAGTGATTGACGCGTAAGGAAATTGGTTACATTGCCTAATTTTTGTTGCGCTCCGAAAATTCATAAGAATCAAAGGCTTGTACCTACTCATGCGGATTCCGGCAGGGGTTGGCGACAACATATCTCCCCTCTTGACATAGCCGTTATGCTGTGGACATGTCCAACCCACGCCGCATGCACGGCGACGCCCCATGCCCGAGCCGCAGAACTTTTCGCGTGACTTGCCTTCCATGCCCGCCCGAAACCCGCGCGAAGCGATTCCGGTCGGCGAACTGAACCATGCGATCGCGACCATGCTTGAGCGTGGTTTTCCGTTGACCTGGGTACGGGGCGAGATTTCCAACCTGACCCGGGCGGCCAGCGGCCACTGGTATTTCTCGCTCAAGGACGCGCGTGCGCAGATTCGCTGCGTGATGTTCCGCGGGCGCAACCAGCATGTCGACTTCACGCCGCGCGAAGGCGAGGCGGTGGAAGTGCGTGCCGTGGTTACGCTTTACGAAGCGCGCGGCGACCTGCAGCTTGGCGTCGAGGCAATGCGCCGTGCCGGCCTCGGCAATCTTTACGAAGCGTTCCTGCGCCTGAAGGAAAAACTGGCACAGGCAGGACTGTTCGCGCTCGAGCGCAAGCGGCCCGTGCCCGCGCACCCGCGCGCGATCGGCATCGTCACATCGCTGCAGGCGGCCGCGCTGCGCGATGTGCTGACCACGCTGCGCCGGCGCGCGCCGCACGTGCCGGTGATGGTCTATCCGGCGCCGGTGCAGGGCGCCGGCGCCGCGCAGAAGATTGCCGACATGCTCGATCAGGCCTCTGCCCGGCGCGAGTGCGACGTGATCATCCTGTGCCGCGGCGGCGGCAGTATCGAAGACCTGTGGTCGTTCAACGAAGAGGTGGTGGCGCACGCCATCGCGCGCAGCGCGGTGCCGGTGATCTCGGGCGTGGGCCATGAAACCGACTTCACCATCGCCGATTTCGTGGCCGACGTGCGCGCGCCCACGCCCACCGGCGCGGCGGAACTGGTCAGCCCGGACCGCGGGCACCTGCTGGCGCTGACGCGCCGGGCCGGGGACGCATTGGCGCAGTCGATGCGCCGCGAGCTGGACCGGCGCGCGCAGCACCTGGACTGGCTCGCGCGCCGGCTGCGCAGCCCGCAGGCGCAACTGCAGGAGCGGCGCGCGCGCGTCGACAATCTGGCGCGACACTTGCGTTCGGCATTGCGGGAGACCGTGGTGGCACAGCGCCACCGCCAGCAAGTGCTGGCGATGCGCTGGACCGCCTGCCGGCCCGACACGGCCGCGGCGAGCGCGGACGTCGCGCGGTTGTCGCAGCGCATGCAGGCCGCGGCGGCCCGCCAGCAGGAGCGGCAGGCGCAGCGCCTGGCACGCGTCGCGGGCGCGCTTGAACTGCTGGCGCCGCAACGTACGCTGGAGCGCGGCTATGCCGTGCTGCTCGACCAGCGTGGCCGCGCCCTGCGTTCGCCGGCCGAACTGCGTGCGGGCAGTGTCGTGGAGGCCCACCTTGCCGAAGGCGTGGCCGACCTTGCCATTGCCGCCGTGCAGGCCAAGCTGGGCGGATTCTGAGCAGGCTGCCCGCGCCGGCGCGGACAAACTAACATGACCCCAGGGGGCTTTGCGCCGCGGTTTGCGTGGGTCTTGCAAGTCTCCTACAATCGGCAATTCCCCGACCACAACCCCAACCCACAGAGACAGAACAATGGAACACAAGCTCCCCCCGCTGCCGTACGCGCATGATGCCCTGGCTCCGCACATCTCCAAGGAGACGCTGGAGTTCCACCATGACAAGCATCACCAGACCTACGTCACCAACCTGAACAACCTCATCAAGGGCACCGAGTTCGAGAACGCGACCCTGGAAGAGATCACCAAGAAGTCGTCCGGCGGCATCTTCAACAACGCCGCCCAGGTGTGGAACCACACCTTCTACTGGGACTCGATGAAGCCCAACGGCGGCGGCCAGCCGACCGGCGCCCTGGCTGACGCCATCAACGCCAAGTGGGGCTCGTTCGACAAGTTCAAGGAAGAATTCACCAAGACCGCCGTCGGCACCTTCGGTTCGGGCTGGGCCTGGCTGGTCAAGAAGGCCGACGGCTCGCTGGACCTGGTGTCGACCTCGAACGCCGCCACGCCGCTGACCACCGACGCCAAGCCGCTGCTGACCTGCGACGTGTGGGAACACGCCTACTACATCGACTACCGCAATGCCCGTCCGAAGTACGTCGAGGCATTCTGGAACGTCGTGAACTGGGACTTCGCCAGCAAGAACTTCGCCGGCTGATCCGTTTCAGCGCCGATGTGAAAAAGGGCCCGCCGGGCCCTTTTTTCATGGGCGCATCGTTTCGACTCCGCGACACGCGCAGGGCAGATCCGGTTGCCGTTTCTTTCCGTCGCGGGGAAAGAGTTACTGACGATACGAACGGGTGCCGAGCGGGGGCGGGCAGGAATGAACGTTGCTCACACGGATGTCAGGGAACCCCATCGACTTTCGCGGAGTCCGCATCATGCCCGAATTCAAGTCCAGGCTGACCGACTACCACTACGGCGGCCATAGCGCGGTGAGCAATGATCGCGGCCGGTTCGCTGCCGCAGAGGTGACGCCGGCCAGTCACGACAATCACACGATCCAGCCTTATGTCCCGTGTGGCGGGAACGAGCCGGCCGGGGTCGAACGCTATGGCATGTATGGCGTGGCAGCGGGGCGGCCGGCCAATGAAGCTTTCGCCAGCCGTGCCTATGCCGAGCCCGTATCCGGACGCTATGACGGGGACGGCTTGCGCACCGCGGAGCGGGTGAGCGAAGCCAGACTGCTCGAGCGGTTCGAGGTGGAAATCGCCGATATAGTCGACCCGGGCATTGTCAAAGCCGGAATCGAAACGGCGGTTTGCACGCTGCGCGGCACGGTACGCGATGCCGCCACCCGGATTCGCATCGAAGCGATTGCCGGCCAATGTCTTCCGGAGTACGCCATACACAGCGAACTGCTGACATCGACGCCGCCACAGGCCGCAAGCGATTGACGGCGCCATGCATGTCGTCGCCGGCCGCACCGCCTGATTCGCCATGAAGCCGCATATCCAGAAATCGCGCCGTGCTCTGCGCAAAGACGAGCCGCATGGCCGCAGCCGCTTCTACATGCAGCTGCTCGTCTTGCTGTGCGTGCTGGGGTTCGTGTACCTGCTGATCGTTCTGTACCCGCGCGGCGCGTGGTAATGCAGCGTGGTAATGCGGTCAGCGAATGCGGCCAGCGATCAGCCGCATATCGCGTCATGCAGTATCTTCAATAGCCGCTCGGTTTGCCGGATGCGCGACTGTTCGAACTGGTAGGCATCATGGTCCCCATCGGCCTTCGCCTGCGATGCGCGGATGCGCGCCAGCGCGAGGCCTTCCTTTTGCGTGCGCATCGCGGCAAACAGGGCGTGCTCGGCGGCCTTGTCCTCGGTCGCGGCCAGGGTCATGCCGCTGAATGCGTGTCCGGTATGGCAGCGAAAGCGCAGCGGGTGCGTATCGCGGAGCTGCCACATCGCCCCGCCGCATTCGGGACAGGTGATGGCCGCGCGCATGGCAATGCGGTCCAGGTCTTCAACGCCGCCCTCTGGACTGCCTGCGGTGGCGGCCTCGGTTCGCAGTGCGTCCATGTCTTTCTCCCACTGGTGTTGACCTCCGCCGGCATGAAGCAGGCCCGCAATGGCTTCCCCGATTTCGCGGGGTTCTGCTACGGCATCGGCACCGGCGGCCTCCATTGCCGCGCGCGGCATGGATGACGCTTCCGCATTGCACGGGTGCTGGATCAGCGTGCGTCCGCCAAAGGCGCGCACAAATGCCAGGCCCGCAGCCCCGTCATCGAGATCGCCGCTGAGGATCACGCCGATCACACGCGGTCCGAACGCAACCGCCGCGGAGCGGAACAGCGGATCGATCGCAGGCCGGCTGTGGTTCTCCTGGGCGCCGTGCGAGAGTTCGATCTCTTTCGCCGTGACAAGCATGTGGTAGTCGGGGGGCGCCACGTAGATGTGGCCGGCATGCCAGGTTTCCCCATGGCGCGGATATGACGCGGGCAGCTTTCCCCACCGCGCCAGCAGGCTTGGCAGCTGAGACTGGTGCTTGCCTACATGCAGGACGATGAAGACGGCGGCATCGAGATCCGCCGGCAGAGCGGCCACGAGGTCCCGCAGCACAGCGAAGGCGCCGCGCGAACCGCCGATCACCACGATATTTCGGGTCATTGAAGCTCCTGCAACCCCGCCTGCCACGCAGTGGATATGCCATGCAGGCGGTCACGAACCGGGTGCGCCGCTGGGCCGTGTCCGGAGTTCACGGTGCTTTACTGGCTGGTCGCGTCCCCGTCGCCTTCGCCGCCATTGATCTCGTTGGCCGTCTTGCGGTTGTCTATCGGCCTGCGCGGGTCTGGTTTGGCAGCGTTGCCCGAGGTCTCATCGTCGACCAGGCCGTTGCCTTCCCCGGTGACCCTGACTTCGATCGTCTCCGGTGTTGGCGGGGCTTCTTCCCCGGACGTATGGTTGCCTGAGGCCACGGCCTTGACGGGCATTGCTGGCTCCCGGATATCGGTAAGGGCGGTTTGGCTAACCGGTAACTTTGTCGCCGAAGCCGCCAGCGCGTAGTAGTGCGGAATGCGTTGCAGCGCCCATGCGGACGCCGCCTGGCGGATCTCGGTGCGGTTGCCGCGAAAGCGCCGGGTTTCGGTGAACGCATGGGGCAGGCCAGCCCGCGCTTCCAGGCGGATCAGCCACGCAAAGCATTGCGTGCCCGGGGGAGTGCCGTCCGGCGCACCATCATCGGCCACGCCGGTATTGGCGATGGCGACGTTGGCCCCGCTGAGCCTCATCACGCCACGCGCCATGGCCAGCGACACAGCTTCGCTGGTCAGCCCGTGCCGGCGGATGAGCGTGGCGCTCACGCCCAGGATCTGCGTCTTGGCATCGGGCGAGTAGGCCACGACGGCGCACTTCAGCGTGCTGCCGCAGCCAGGCACATCGGCGATATGCGAAGCAATCAGCCCGGCCGTGCATGACTCGGCCGTGGCAAGGCGCAATCCGCGCCGCTGCAGGAAGCGGGCGGTTTCCTCGATCGGATCCATGGCATGTTCCGCTGGGCTATACGTCCCCTTCGCAGCAAGCTTCACGCCAGAACTGCCTGGGCTGCGCGAGCCGGCGGGCAGTCAGCCCCGGATCTGGCGCGGATCATGGCCGAACGAGCTGCGGCTGCGAATCTGGCCGTCCCGGCCGTGGATGAACAGCTCACTTTTGCTCTGCCTTGCCATCTCGGTGGCAACCTCGATCGCATCTTCCTGGGTTGCAAACAGCTTCCTGCTGGCGGGGTTGCTGGCTTCCTCGACGGCCCAGCCTTGCAGTGCCGGCACGACATGCACATCCATGGACTTCATTTCCGGTACCTCCGGTTTGCCCGTTCCCCTTGAGTTATTCATCGGCAGGCGGGCCGAGGCAATCGGCGCGTGTCTGACAACGGCGTAGGCGAAACGCGTACGAGAATGCAGGTGCCCGCGGCCTGCGGCGGCCAGCGAGCCGTAAAGATCCACCCGAGGCCTCCCACCGCGGTGCGCGCTATTGCGCCCCGTACGGAAAGCCGAACTGCGCGCTCATCCGGTCAAGCCGCGCGCGCATGCGGGCCAGGTCGGCAGCGAGCTGGCGTGCCATGAAAGGCAGCGGGCCGGACTGCATGTCGGTCCCGGCGGTGGCCATGGGCGCGGCGGGCGATGGCGCCCGCCCGGTTTCGAGCGCCTCGGCCATCGACAGCAGCGCAGGCTCGATGCCCGGGTCTTCGCCCTCGCGCATGCCCGTTTCGTGTTCGATCGCGGCCATGAGTTCCAGCGCGCTGATGCAGACGCGCGCGGCGTGCTGGGTCTCTTCGAACTCTGCTGCCGGCACGCCGGTCTCCTTGGCCACGGAGGGAATCAGCCCGCGCAGGGGAATCAGTGTCGTGCCGAGGTCGAGCATGGCCTTGCGCTGTTCCGCGGCATCGGCAAAGCCGCTCTGCATCTTGTGGTGGACCGCTGCGCTGGCCCGCAGCAGCGCGGCCAGCCGGATGCGCCAGGCATAGGAGGCATGGGCGGGCAACGCGAACGAGAACACGAGCGCGATCGCGGTGCCGATAAAGACATCGACGGTGCGCCAGAGCGCGTCATAGACGTTCTGGTTGCCATGGCCGGCGGTGATGACCACGGTGATCGCCGCGAGCAGGGCGATATAGCCACCCTTGCCAATGGCGTGGTACGCGCAGTAGCCGCAAATGATGGCCATCAGCAAGTACGTCAGCAGCGGCATGCCGACATACGATTGCTGCACGATCAGCGCCAGGCCCGCCAGCGCGCCGATCAGCGTGCCCAGCCCGCGCTCGGCCGCGCGGCGCCGGATATTGCCGTGGTGCTGCAGCCCGCCGATCACCACCAGCACCGTGATGGTGGCCCACTCGCCGTGCGGGATGTCGATGCCAGTGGTCAGCGCGATCGATGCCAGCAGCGCGAATGCGACGCGTATCGCGTGGAACTGCCTGGCCTGACGGAAGCGAAGGTTCGTGTCGAACAGCACATCGGTGGTCTTGCGCAGGAGATCGAGCATGATCGCGTGGCGGCTGGGGGCGAATGCCCAGTGTACGTCACGTTGCGCGGCCACGAGCGACGCGTTTGCGTTGGCGGCCAGTGCCGGATGCGAGGTCCCGGGCGCTAGCGCAGGGGCACGGGGCTTCTTACTCTTTCATCCATGCCTGGTTGCGCCACGACACGATTTCATTGGGTGGCGCTGCACCGCCCGGCGCGCCGCCCTTGCGGTACGCGAGCGTAAACAGCACCAGCGAAGTGCGGCGCGACGAGTACCGGTCGCGTAGCGGCATGCCGGACCTTACCGGCCACCAGTGCGGGGGCAGCCGTCCGGCGCTGGCGTAGGCCAGGCCGCAGTATCCCCAGCCGGCCGATGACAGCTGCCACAGCCAGCGGAATCCTTCATTGGGAGGGCGGGAGCGTACGCGCATGCAGTTTCCTCCCTGCAGGACGGCTGGCGCGTTAGTGCGTTACGGCTGGCCGGCATGCCGGCCAGCCGCGCTCACGGGAGGCGGGCAGGGCGCTTTGTCGCGGCGACAGCGCTGCCTCGAATCCGTACCTGCCAACATAGCATCTGGTGGCGGCGCAGGGGAAGTTTCCTACCAAGGCGCAACGTGCCGCGTACGCTTCACACGAGCGACGAATCGTCGTCGAAGAAGCCACCGTCGTCGAGTCCGCCGGACAGCCCGCCGTCGTCCAGGAAGCCGTTTGCCGAGGCTGCATTGCGGTTGCCGGACAAGGCCGGGTCGTCGTTGCCGAAGTAGTTGTTGACGATGGTAGTGTCGCTCGCTGCCTGGCCCGTGCCCGACTGGCCGAGAAAGCCGCTGCCGCTGTTGTGGTGGAACAGGTTCTCGATACCCTGGAACAGGAACGCGCCGCCCGCCACGCCGGCGGCGGTGGTCGCAATGCTACCCAGCGTGCTGCCAAGCCCGCCGCTGAGGAAGCCCGGGCGTGGCGCCTGGACTGGCACCCCCTGCGGCATGGGTTGCGGCATCGATTGCGGCATCGATTGCGGCATCGGTTGCGGCACGGCGGCGGCCGGTGCGGGCGGCATCTGCGCTGGGGTGTGGCCCCATGCGTTCTGCGCGTTGATGAAGCTGCCGGTGCCGGCGCCATTCCCCGCGTTGGCCTGTGCGGCGGCGAGCTGCCCCTGCAGCGATGCGACCTGCGCCTGCGCCGAGGCGAGCGCCTGGTCGAGCAGCATGGCGCGCTGGACCAGCAGGTAGGCCGCGTCAGGCTGCCGGGCCACGGCGTCGGCAATGAGCTGTTGCGCCTGCGGGTCCTTGGCGCCGGCACGGGCCTGCGTGAGCTGGGTCAGAAAGGCTTCGAGTGCCTGCAATTCCTGGGGGGCCATCAGATCTCTCCTGTCCGGACTGTCCGGTGCTTGAGTACGCAGGCAGTCTATGGCGCGAGACTTAAGCGAAACTTAAGACCAGGCGAACCGGCCTTTCAGGCTGCGCCCGTGAAGGCGCGCCACAGCATCAGGCCGGCTGCCGCCATGCTCACCAGTGCGAACAAGCGTTGCAGCCGGGCCGGGGGCGCCGCCGCTACGAAGCGCCTGCCCGCCAGCATCGCTGCCACCGCACCCAGCGCAAAGGGCAGGGCCATGCCCCAGTCCACACGGCCCCGGGCGGCAGCTGCGGTGATGGCCCCCGCCGAAACCAGCGCGATGACTGCCAGCGATGTCGCCAGAATGCTGCGCGCGGTCAGGTCGGTATAGCGTCGCAAGGCCGGCACGATGACAAAGCCGCCGCCCACGCCGAGTAGCCCGCTGAGCAAGCCGGACAGCGCGCCGATGGCGGCAAGCGCCCGTGCGCACGGACGCGTCCAGCGCAGCCGGCCTTGCTGCGGGTGCAGTACGCACGGTGGACGCACTGCGCCGGGCGCGGCCGTGCCGGCCCGGCGCAAGGTGCGCCACGCATTCAGCGCCAGCACCAGTGCGAACGCCGTCATCAGCGGCGGATTTGGCAGCCGCCCCGCCAGCGCCACGCCGAGCGGGGCCACGGTCATGCCGAGCACGCCGATCAGCGCCGCCGCGCGATAGCGCACGATGCCGTCGCGCAGTCCGAGTCCGGCGCCCACCGCGGCCGACATCCCTACTGCGATCAATCCCATCGGGGCGGCCTGGGCGACGTCAAGGTTCAGGCCGAACACCAGCATCGGCACGGCCAGGATGCCGCCGCCGGCACCCGTGGCGGCCAGGATGGCACCGATGACTGCGCCGAGCGCGGCGGTCAGGAGCGAGGCTTCCATCGCGGCTACCCGGTCACTTCCGGCCGCACCAGCCACTCGCGGCCCTTGAGCATGCCCTCCCAATACAGCGCGGGCAGGACGTTGGCCTTGAGCATCCAGGCAGCGCGCGAAGGGCGCGTGCCGTCGATGAACCATTTGGGAAATGTCGGCCTGACCTTGCCGCCATAGACGAACTCGGCCAGCACGATCTTGCCGCGCTCGACCGTGAGCGGGCATGAGCCATAGCCGTCGTAGCGTGCCAGGCCCTGCGCGCGGCCCAGGCTGGCCAGCACATTGTGCGCGACGATCGGAGCCTGCTTGCGCGCGGCTGCCGCGGTCTTGGCGTTGCTGGTGTTGGTCGCGTCGCCCAGCGCCCAGATGTTCGCAAAGGCCGCATGACGCAGCGTGGCCGGATCCACGTTGATCCAGCCGGCGGCGTCTGCGAGCGGACTGGCCTTGATGAAGCCGGGCGCGCTTTGCGGCGGCACGACGTGGATCATGTCGAAATCTTCTTCCACGCTCTGCGTGGTGCCGTCCGCCATGGTGCGCACGAAGCGCGCACGCCGGCGCACGCCGTCGATGGCCGTCAGGCGGTGCTGCAGGCGCAGGTCGATGCCGTAAGCCTGCACATAGGACATCAGCGCCGGTACATAGTCGGCCACGCCGAACAGCGCTGCACCTGCGTTGAGAAAGCTGACGCGCGTGGCATCCAGAGTGCCCTGGCGCCGCCAGGCGTCGCAGGCCAGGTACATCGCCTTCTGCGGCGCGCCGGCACACTTGATCGGCATCGGCGGCTGGGTGAAGAGCGCCTTGCCGCCGCGCAGTTCGCTGACGAGCTGCCATGTGTAGGGCGCCAGGTCGAAGCGGTAGTTGGACGTTACGCCATTGCGGCCCAGCGCCTGCGCCAGGCCCTCGATGCCGTCCCAGTCAAGCTGCAGGCCCGGGCATACGACGAGCTGCTCGTAGCGCACGATGCGCGCGTCGTCGAGCCGGACCTCGTTGCGCTCGGGATCGAACGCCGCCACGGCGGCGCGGAGCCAGCGTGCCTGCGGCGGAATGCAGTCCGACATCGCGCGCACGGTGGTGCCGGCCTTGAACACGCCGCCGCCCACCATGGTCCAGCCGGGCTGGTAGTAGTGGTGCTGCGCTGGGTCGATCAGCGCAATGTCCAGCCCGGGCTCGCGCGCGAGCAGGCTGGCGGCCACGGCAATGCCGGCGGCACCGGCGCCGACGATGACCACGCGGTGGGTGCTGTCGATGACCTTGCCGGCAGGGGCATGGCCGGGTTGCCCGCCGGGCGTGGCCGGGCGGGGATCTTGGGGGCGAGGATCCATGATTGGGGGCGTTCCTTGGGGTGAGTGCTGCCCGCCGCGGTCAGGCGGCGGAGGAGATGCGGCCGGGCCGCGGCGGCTTCAGACCGCGTCGAGGGGAATCTTCAGGTAGCGCACGCCGTTGTCCTCGGGCTCGGGCAAGTGGCCGGCGCGCATATTGACCTGGACCGAGGGCAGCATCAGCGCGGGCATGCCCAGCGTGGCATCGCGCTGCGTGCGCATGGCGACGAAATCGTCCTCGGTCACGCCGTCGTGGACATGCAGGTTGCCGCGGCGCTGGTCGGCCACGGTGGAGCGGAAACGCAGCTCGCGGCCGCCGGGCTGGTAGTCATGGCACAGAAAGAGTTCGGTCTGCGGCGGCAGCGACAGGATGCGCTGAATCGAGCGGTACAGCGTGCGCGCGTCGCCGCCAGGAAAATCGCAGCGGGCGGTGCCGTAGTCGGGCATGAACAGTGTGTCGCCGACAAAGGCGGCTTGCCGGCTGCCGTCGCTGACGAGATAGGTCAGGCACGCGGGCGTATGTCCCGGCGTGGACAGCACGGTGACCTCGAGCTCGCCGATGCGCAGGCGGTCGCCGTCGGCCAGCAAGCGGTTGAACTGGCTGCCGTCGCGCGCAAAGGCAGTGCCGGCGTTGAACATCTTGCCGAACACGGTCTGCACGGTCGTGATGTGGGCGCCGATGGCCGTCATGCCGCCCAGCCGGGCCTGCAGATAGGGCGCCGCGGAGAGATGGTCGGCATGGACATGGGTCTCGAGAATCCACGCGACCGTGGCGCCGAGCGCCTGTACCCGCGCGATCAGCCGGTCGGCGCTCGCGGTGCTGGTGCGCCCGGCGCTGGCGTCATAGTCGAGCACGCTGTCGATGACGGCGCACTGGCGCGAGGCCTCGTCGAGCACGAGATAGCTGACGGTGCTGGTGCGAGGGTCGAAGAAGCCTTCGACGGCAAGGCTGGGGGCGGATGGGGTCAGTTGTGCTGCCACGATTGTCTGCCAGTTGATGTTCTGGGCAGGGGAAGATCAATTTTCGTGCCTGCTGCGCCGCTTGTTGCGCGGGAAGGGCGGGTTCCTCCAGAAAAATCAACGGGAAAGAGATGCCCGGGACCCGCGTGGAGCACCGCCTCGATCGCGCCCCTATGGCATACTCCTCTGCCATTTGGCAGTAATTGGCAGTTCATGACAGTGGGCTGCCCATCATGATGGCGCCCCCGAGGACTCTTCCTTCCACCGGCAATACCCCGGCCCAGGCCGATGCAATGCGTCCGCTGATCGCCTTCCTCGAACATGAGGCGCAGCCGATGATCGTGCTCGATCCCGACTACAACATCGTCGCGGCCAATGCCGCCTACCAGCGGCAGTTCGCGCGCAACGGGACCCAGTACGTGGGCAGGAAGTGCTACCAGGTTTCGCACCAGTACGACGTGCCGTGCGACCGGGCCGGCGAACACTGCCCGATGCAGAAGGCGCGCGAAACCCTTGGCACGGATCGCGTCCTGCATGTTCACCACACGCCGCGCGGCCCCGAGCATGTCGATGTCGAGCTTCGGCCCATTGTGGGCGCCGACGGCGCGATCGTCGCCTTTGTCGAGCGGCTCAACACCGTCAGGAGCGCGTCGGCGCGCGTCAGCGAGGACGGCCTGGTCGGGCGCTCGCCGGCGTTCAACGCGGTGCTCGAACAACTGCATCGCGTGGCGCCGTCCGCGCTGCCCGTGCTGCTGCAGGGGGAGTCCGGCACCGGCAAGGAGATGTTCGCGCGCGCCCTGCACGACGCCAGCGACCGCGCGGACGGCCCGTTCGTGGTGGTGGACTGCTCGGGCCTGTCGGAGACGCTGTTCGAGAGCGAACTGTTCGGCTACGAGAAGGGCGCGTTCACCGGTGCGCAAGCGCGCAAGCCCGGCCTTGTCGAAACCGCGCAGCATGGCACGCTGTTCCTCGACGAGATCGGCGACGTGCCCCTGGCCATGCAGGTGAAGCTGCTGCGGCTGATCGAGTCGCGCACGTTCCGCCGCGTGGGCGGACTGGAAACGCATGCCGCCGACTTCCGCCTGGTGGCGGCCACGCACAAGCCGCTGCAGCAGATGGTGGCGCAGGGCACGTTCCGGCAAGACCTGCTGTATCGCATCAACGCCTTTCCGATTCATCTGCCGGCCTTGCGCGAGCGGCCGCAGGACATCCCGCTGCTGGCGCAGGCACTGCTGCGGCGTGCGCTGCCGGCCAACCGTACCCTGCGCATTGACGACGAGGCCGCGGCACGGCTGTGCGCGCATGCGTGGCCGGGCAATATCCGCGAGCTGCGCAACGTGCTGGAGCGGGCCATGCTGTTCGCCGATGACGGGGTGATCCGTGTCAGGGATCTCCCGCCGGAACTGGCGCAAGGCCCGCTCACGCCGGCACGCACGGATCTGCCGGGCGATGCCGCGTGGCACGGCCGGATGCGCTGGCCCGACGATGCGGCGCTGCGCACGCTGGCGCTGGAATTCCCGGGCACGCGCAAGGCCCTGGCGGCCTATCTGGGTTGCAGCGAACGCACGCTGTACCGGCGGCTGCGGGCGCTGGGGCTGGCCTGAACGCCGGCCTGGAGTTCACGCAGCCCTCGCTGGTGCTCAACGACCTGGCGGCGCTGGTGGAGCGCATCAAGCTGCTGCAGGAAGAGATCGCCGCCAAGCTCAACGAACAGACCAACCGCACGCTGTTCACGCTGACGCTGGTGACCGTGCTGGCGTTGCCGATCAATATCGTGGCGGGCTTTTTCGGCATGAACGTCGGCGGCATCCCGCTGGCAGAACATCCGCACGGCTTCTGGATACTTGTGGCCCTCGTGGCCACGTTTACGGTACTGGCGGGCCGCTGGGCATTCCGCAAGGAGGGGGCGTAGCGCGGGCTGGCCTGGGTGGGGGGGCTCTTGGCGGGCGCCGCTGTTTCGCCGGCGTAGCCGGCGAGTCACTTTTTGTCCGAGCGACAAAAAGTAACCAAAAAGCGCGTTTACTTGCCCTAGCGGGCGAATATTGATCGTAGTGTGCTGCGGGTGTTGTACGGGGATGGGCTTCAGAGTGTGCCCGGCTGCCTGCCGCATGGTGCACGTCCGTGGGCAGGATTAGAGCGCTGATTGAACGAGCCCCGAAACTGTCCGTGGTCCCTGCTG
>NZ_JBYOJR010000040.1:0-58789 GCF_057798915.1 Cupriavidus sp. 22TCCZM01-5 | reverse complement strand
GTCCGCCATGAATCAGTTTGCTATTCTGTATGGCGAGCGATTTACTGCCGCTCGAAGCTGACAGAATTCAAAACCGCCTCGCACACAAAAATACGGACAGGCCCGTTTCGGGGGCTCGTTCAATCATTGCTTGAAAGCCTACCGGCGGACGCGCACCACGCGGCAGGCAGCCAGGCACACTCTGAAGTTCATACCCGTACAACACCCTCAGCACACTACGATCAATATTCGCCCGCTAGGGCAAGTCAACGCGCTTTTTGGTTACTTTTTGTCGCTCGGACAAAAAGTGACTCGCCGGCTACGCCGGCGAAACAGCAGCGCCCGCCAAGCATGACAACCCCACCCCTACCCCATTCCCTCATTCTGTAGAAGAACCTCATAGCCCCAGGGCCTGTGTAATGCCCTCGCAGCCGCTTCCTCTCGCCCGGCCCCAGCCGAGACACCCATGCAGCCTCCGGGCTGCTAGGGAAACCCACTAGTCCATTCCAACGATTCCCCCGCGACGCGCCATCTCTACGCTGTCAGCACCGACACACGCCAACGCGTGGCTGGTCCATCCCGGCAAACAGCGCAGCGACCCGGGCACATCGGCCCTGCCCCTGCCGGACGATGCGGGCGACTTCCGTTCCGGCGCAGGCGCCGCCGGCAATTCCCCTTACAAGGAGCGAGACTTCAATGACATCCACTACACATCGGCTGCTGCGCGGCAGCGTGCTGGTCACCAGCATGGCACTGGCCGCGGCAGCGTGGGCAACGGTCACCCCGGAAGAACTCAAGCAGCTTGACGGCAACCTCACGCCCATGGGCGCGGAGCGTGCCGCCAGCAAGGACGGCGATGTCCCCGCCTGGACCGGCAAGTGGCAAGGCACCCCTCCCCACGTCAAGTACCAGCGTGGCGACCGCTATCCGGACCCGTATGCCGACGAGAAGCCGCTGTTCGTCATTACCGCGCAGAACATGGCGCAGTATGCCGAACGGCTCAGCGAAGGCGAGAAGGCGCTGTTCAAGAAGTACCCCGACACCTTCAAGATGCCGGTGTACCCCAGCCATCGCGACTTCCGCTATGAGGACGCCGCCTACAAGGACATCCGCACCTACGCCACCACCGTCAGCATGACGAGCGATGCCAATGGCCTGAAGGATGCGGGCCCCCAGGTGCCCTACCCGATCCCGAAGACGGCCATGGAACTGCTGTGGAACCAGCGCTTTTCCGCGGCCATTGGCACCGAGAAGGCGCAGTACGACCAGGCCGTGGTCTATCCGAACGGATCGATCGCCTGGGGCCGCGTCTCCTACAGCATCTTTTCGCCGCGCAACAACGGCAAGTTCGACCCCAAGAACCCCCTCAACGAGCGCACCTTCTTCCGCACCGCCACCGACCTGCCCTTGCGTGACCGCGGCCAGGTGATCGTGGGCTATGCCGTCTGGGACCAGGAAGGCTCGGACACCAACCGCACGTGGATCTACAACCCGGGCACCCGCCGCGTACGCCAGGCGCCGGAGTACGGCTTCGACCAGCCCCAGGGCCCGGGCGGCTTCCGCACGGTGGACGACGACCGCCTGTTCAACGGCTCGGGCGAGCGCTACAACTGGAAGATCGTCGGCAAGAAGGAGATCTACATCCCGTACAACAGCTACAAGCTGATGAGCACTTCGGTCAAGTACAAGGACCTGCTGACCAATGGCCACGCCAACCCGGACGTCATGCGCTACGAGCTGCATCGCGTATGGATCCTGGAGGCAACGCTGAAGTCGGGCTTCCGCCACCAGTATGCGAAGCGTGTGCTGTATCTCGATGAGGACACCTGGCAGTCGCTGGCCGCCGATAACTACGATGGCCGCGGCCAGTTGTGGCGCACCAATCTCCAGGCCCTGGTCTACGCCTATGATGCGCGCCGCTTCTCTGCCGCCACCGCGTTCTACCACGACCTGATCTCCGGCGCCTACCTGGCCGACCGCCTGACCAACGAGGGCCCGATGGCAAAGCTCAACAGCAACCCGGAATTCAGCGAGGCGCTCTTCTCGCCGGACGCCGCGCGCGGATCGGGCACCTGATCGTAGTGCATTACGGGGCCGGGCAAACCCTTCGCCGGCCGGTTCTTCCCACAGCCGCCCTTGCCGCACGGCGAGGGCTTTTTTTGCTCGATTGCGGGGGGAGGTTTCCTTGGCATGCGCCGCTGTTTCGCCGGCGTAGCCGGCGAGTCACTTTTGTCTCGCGACAAAAGTGACCAAAAACGCGTTTTCGTGGCTGACGAACGGACCGTGGTGGTAAAGACAGTACAGGGCATAGCCAGACTGCCTGCCGCGTAGATGATCAGGATAGACGCGTCAGATGAGCGAACCCGGATTACTTGGTGGCCCCGGCTAAGCGCGCCATCGGTGGGACGCCTACGGCTCCGCTGCGCGCGGCTCAGTGAGAAAACTGAAAAGGCAAACGGCGAGGGGGAGAAGCACCGCGCCAGCGACATTGATGCCGCGCGCACACCGACTAGGAAGCGCGCGCAGCGCAGCCACCTCGTTGGAACGCTGTACCCGAGCCCTACATGGGGATCGTACAAGAGCCGGTTATCGGAGGCACTGGTTCTGAATCACTATGCGTAGCAGATTCGAACGGGCAACCAAGCCTCGCGAGACCAAAGCCGCTTGAAAACAAGAAGCGTATCGTTGATGGCCAGCCGCCAGGCGACGCGCTTTTCTGCTTACTCTTTTGTCGCTCGGACAAAAGAGTAAGTCGCCGGCTACGCCGGCGAAACAGCGGCACCTGCCAAGAACGCCACGCCAATCCAGCATGCGGCGTGCAGCGTGCGACATGCGACGGCTATCGATACTCCCTCCGTATCGTTGCAAACCCAATCAGTATTGGACGCAGCCAGGCAGCCGCCCATACGATGCAAGCGAGTTGTCGACCGATACGAACGAGGACAGCGCCAATCCGGCGCAGAGGCCGCCTTCCCGGTGCCAGACAATGCCCCCCGCCCCCTCTACCTGATCTACTGAAATCGAGCATGAACAAGCCTTGCATCATCTCTGTTGCGATCACGGGATCACTGCCGCGCAAGAAAGACAATCCGGCTGTGCCGATCACAGTGAACGAGCAAGTGGAATCGACCCAGGCGGCATTCGAAGCCGGCGCGACCCTGGTTCATCTCCACGTACGCAACGATGACGAAACTCCTACGTCAAATCCCGATCGTTTCGCGCTGGTGCTGGAAGGCATTCGCAAGCACGCGCCGGGCATGATCACGCAGGTGTCCACCGGTGGCCGCTCCGGGGCCGGCAATGAGAGAGGTGCCATGCTGTCGCTGCGGCCTGACATGGCATCCCTGGCAACCGGCTCGGTCAATTTCCCGACCCGGGTTTATGACAACCCGCCGGACCTGGTCAACTGGCTCGCCGCCGAAATGAAAGCCTACGGCATCAAGCCCGAAGTCGAGGCCTTTGACCTGTCGATGATCTTCCAGGCCGCAGCCATGCAGGCGGCGGGCGCGATTGTCGGGCCCCTGCATATCCAGTTTGTCATGGGCATCAAGAACGCAATGCCGGTCGATCGCGAAGTGCTTGAATTCTACGTTCGTACCCTCAAGCGCCTTTCGCCTGATGCGACATGGACCGGCGCCGGCATCGGTCGCGATCAGCTGACGATGGCTCGCTGGTCTCTCGAACTCGGGGGGCACTGCCGCACCGGCCTCGAGGACAATGTGCGGATGGACAAGAACACGCTCGCCCCGTCCAATGCCGCGCTCGTGCGCCAGGTTGCCGAGCTTTGCGCTGAGTATGGCCGCCCTGTCGCCACCGCAGCCCAGGCTCGCCAGATCCTGAGTCTGGGCTGAACGCCATTCCCGCATCGCTCACCGCAACTTTAACCCCGAGCCCTCCAGGTCCCGCCGGACCGAAGGACGGATTCCGACGTGCGCTTCAGAACATCAGTGGCCGCTGCGCGGCATCGAGTCCACCGTCGATGAACACCACGTTGCCATGCAGGTAGGCGGCATCCGGCCCGCACAGGAAGGCAATCAGCGCGGCCACCTCTTCGGGCCGGGCGCGGCGGCCCAGCGGCGGCACGAAATCGCGGATGGCATCGCCGTAGCGCGGATCCTTCAGCCCCGCCTGCAGCAGCGGCGTTTCCACCGCGCCCGGCGCGACCACGTTGAGGCGCACCCCCGCCTGGCCCCATGCGGCGGCGCGTTGCCGCGCGGCCGCCGTGACCGCGTGCTTGGAGCTGGCGTAGGCGATATAGCCCGCCTGATCGCGCGTGGCCTCGGCCTGCGCGGCGGCAGCCACCATGGCCAGCACGCCGGCCTCGTCGCCAGCAAGATAGGCATCGCGCAGCGGGCTGCCTTCCCACGACTGAAGCGTGGACGAGTTCGACGACACCACTACCGCCCCAGGGTCCGAGCCCTGGCGCAGCGCTTCGAACAGGCCGTCGAGCAAGGCCACCACGCCGAAGTAGTTGACCGATGCCACCAGCGTGGCAGGGTCGACATGCGGGCCCAGCCCGGCACAGCACACCAGCTGGTCGATGCGGCCGCCCGAGCGCGACAGCACGGCATCGAGAGCGCCAGCGCGCCCCTGCTCGGTAGACAGGTCGGCAAGGACGTCCGCGTCGCGCAGGTCCACGCCGATCACCCGGCAGCCGTCGGCCAGCATGCGCGCGCGCACCGCCGCGCCCATGCCGGACGCGGCGCCGGTAACCACCACCGTCCTCATGGTCAGCCCTCGAACACGTGCCGCAGCACCGGCGGCTCGATGTTGGCCAGATTCATCTCGACCACGCGCCGCGCCACGCTGGACGGGCGCACCTGTTCAACATCCGTGTAGAACTGCTGGTACCAGTCGCGCATCTGGTAGATCGGCCCGTCACCTTCGCACAGCAGCGGGTTGTCGATGCGGATCTTGCTGTCCCAGATCGCCACGTCCTCGTAGAAGGCCGCACGCGCCTGCTCCACATAGGCTTGCGCCATGGCGCGGTTCTGTTCGTCGGACAGCCCGGGGATCTTCTTCACCAGCACGCCATAGCGCAGCACGAAGCTGTTCAGGTCGATCGGCACGTGGCAGTTGAGCAGGATCGAGTGGATCTGCTGGTCGCCCATCTGGCCGGTCATCTCGGTGATGTGGTACGCCGGCCCGAAGTAGGTCGACAGCGCCGTCAGGCGCGCATCGCCGGACAGGCGCGCACTGCGCCCGATCATCAGCTGCGTGGCCTTGTGGTCTTCGAACAGGTTGCCGAAATAGTCCACCGGCGCGCCATGCACTACGCCGAAATGCGCCATGTCGGAGATGTTGTCGACCAGCTCGCGGCAATTGGTGCGGATCAGCATGTCGTCGATGGCCCACTCCGACCACTCCGGCGAATAGCAGGCATTGATGCGCGGGATGGCCACTTGCGGTGGCGCCGGGCGGCCCTCGGGATCGTTCCAGATGAACAGCAGCCGGTTCTGCTCGCAGGTCTCCCAGGCGCCGACACGCGCCTTGGGCGGAACGCGCTTGCAGTAGGGGATGGACTTGCAGCCGCCGTCGCCGCCCCACTGCCAGCCGTGGAACGGACACACCAGGTTGTCGCCCTGCACGGTGCCGGTGCTGAGGTCTGCGCCCATGTGCGGACAGTGGCCGTCGATCACGCGGATGGCGCCGGTCGAGTCGGCAAACGCGGCCAGGCGGCGGCCGAAGATGTCCAGCGTGTGGGGCTTGCCGTCGCGGTAGGCGTCGGCCAGGCCCAGGCAGTGCCAGCCGCGCGCGTAGCGGTCCGCGGGCGGGCGTGATTCGATCTTGTAGCCGCTGATGCCGTTCGTGCTCATGGTGTCTCCTTGAAATCCCGTGGGAACTTCAAGATAAGAGCGTCCGGGCGGCGGCTCATCGTCCCATCGGACTACTGCAATGCGACCAGCCGCGCCAGCGCCGGGTCGTTGCCGGGGCCATGCACGCAACTGACGCCGGCGGGGTCGTAGATCCGGGCCACGCAGCCATTGCAGCTGTCGCAGGCCGAGCGCTGCACCGTGCCGCGCTGCCAGTTGGCCACCAGCGCGGGGTCATGGATCAGCACGCGTGCCAGCGCGATGCCGTCGAAGCCCTCTTCCATGAGCTGCGCCACATTGCCGATCGACTTGACGCCGCCGACGTAGGCCAGCGGCATGCGCACCGCCTGCCGCACCACGCGCGACGCCTCAAGGAAATACAGCTCGCGGAAGGCCAGCGCGCGCGGCGTGCGCTTTTCCAGCATGGTGATGCCGAAGCGGGCCAGCGCGGTCGGCGCGGCGGCCTTCATCTGCGCCGTCGGCATCGGGCTGCCGAACAGCGCCCACGGGCTTTCCACGTTGCGCCCGCCACTGAGCGTCAGCAGGTCGGCCCCCTCCGCCTCGAGAATGCGCGCGGTCACGGCGGAGTCCCCGGGCTGGTTGCCGCCCGGCACGCAGTCGCTGACGCTGAGCTTGCAGCACACCGCCAGCGCGCCACCGACGGCATCCTTCACCTGCCGCAGCACCGCCGCCGGGAAGCGGGTCCTGTTTTCCACGCTGCCACCGAACGGATCGCGCCGCCGGTTGCTCAGCGGCGACAGGAACTGGTTGAGCAGGTAGCCGTGCCCCATGTGGAGTTCGACTGCATCGAAGCCGGCCTCGCGCGCGAGCCGCGCCGCCTCGGCGAACTGGCAGGCGACCCGCGCCATGTCGGCCTCGCGCAGGGCGCGCTGGAAATACACGCCGTGCATCATGCCGAAGGCGTTGAGGCCGGGCGAGGCACTGCCCGGCGCGCGGCTGCCGCCGTGGCGCATGGTGGTGAACGAGCCCGCGTGGGTGATCTGCAGGCAGGCCGCCGCGCCTTCGCGATGCACGGCGTCGGTCAGCACGCGCAGATGCGGCACCTGCTCCGCGCGCATGCTGATCTGGTGCGGGAAGGTCAGTCCGTCGTCGGCCACGGCCGCGTAGGCCACCGTGGTCATGCCCACGCCGCCCGCGGCAAGATCGCGGTGATGCCTGACCAGCGCCTGCGTGGGCAGGCCATGCGGGGTCATGCCTTCGTTCGCGCCCGCCTTGATGAAGCGGTTGCGCAGCGTGAGCGGGCCGATGCGCAGCGGCGTGAAGGCCGTTGCGGCGGCTGCCTGGGTATCGCGCATCATGTCTCTCCTGGTATTGCTTGCGTGGCTCAGGTTGCGTCCGATTTCAGCGCGGGCGCCGGCGCCACCGACCGGCCGCTTTCCGCCGACGCGGCAGTGCTGGCCGCGGCGCGCGCACGCTCCTCGTCCTCCACCCCCAGCCACGCCGCCAGCGCCGGCAGCAGCGATACCGCGCCGAACAGGTTCACCAGGAACATGAAGGCCAGCAGGATGCCCATGTCCGCCTGGAACTTGAGCGCGGCAAAGGCCCAGGTGCCCACGCCGATGCACATCGTCAGCGCCGTGAACAGCGCCGCCGAGCCGCGCTGGCGCATGGCCTCGGCAAAGGCCTGCGGCAAGGACTGCGCTTCCTCGCGGATCTGGTGCTGGATGCGCTCGTACAGGTAGATGCCATAGTCGACGCCTACACCAACGCCCAGCGTGATGACCGGCAAGGTCGACACCTTCAGGCCGATGCCGAGCCGCGCCATCAGCGCATTGCACAGCAACGACACCAGCGTCAGCGGCACGATGATGCACAGCACTGCGCGCCACGAGCGGAACGTCAGCAGGCACAGCAGCGTGATCGCGCCGAAGATCGCCAGCAGCATGGCCACTTCGGCCTCTTCCACGGCTTCGTTGGTCGCCGCCATCACGCCGATATTGCCGCCGGCCAGGCGGAACGCCACGTTGGGCGTCTTGTCGGTGGCGTTGAAGCGGCGGATCTCGCGGATGATGTGGGCAATCGTCGCGCCCTCGTGGTTGGCGGTGTAGATCAGCACCTGGATGGCCTGGCAGTTCGACGTATTCATGCCATTGTCCGGGTCGTAGGCCTTGGCGCCCTGGCTCAAGCCGTCGCTGCTGCGCGGCAGCGCCTCCCAGCGCGGGTTGCCTTCGTTGTAGGCGCCGATCACCACCTTGGCCAGCGACGACACGCTGACCACCGACTGCACGCCGGAAACGCCGCGCATATGCATCTCGAAGCGTTCCACCGCACTCATCACCGGGTAGTGCAGGCAGCCGTCGTCGAAGCCGGTCGGCTCCACCACCACCGTAAGCGCATCCGAGCCGATGTTGTACTGGCTCACGATCTTCGCGCTGTCGTGGTTATAGCGAGAATCCACGCGCAGCTCCGGCGCGCCGGTGCCGACATCGCCGATCTTCAGGCCGCGCGACTCGATGGCGCCGGCCGCCAGCAATGCCAGTGCAGCCACGAACACGCCGAGTGCGGGCGCCGGGCGCGCCAGCGCGCCAAATTTCTGCCACAGCCCGCCATTGCCCTGCCCTGTCTCCCGCGCACGCCGTGCCTGCGCGCGCGCCAGCGCCGACGGCTCCAGCCGCGTGTACGACAGCAGGATCGGCAGGAATACCTTGTTGGTCACGATCATCAGCAGCACGCCCAGGCAGGCGGTAATGCCGAGCTCGCGCACGATGTCGATCTCGATGCGCATGATGACCATAAAGCCCAACGCATTGGTCAGCAGCGCCACCGTGCCGGGGATGAACAGCTTGCGGAAGGCCGCGCCGGCGCTGTCCAGTGCATTGAGGCCCTGCACCACCTCCTGCTTCCAGGCATTGGTCATCTGCACCGCGTGCGAGACCCCGATCGAGAAGATCAGGAACGGCACCAGGATCGACATCGGGTCGATGCCGTAGCCCAGCAGCGGCAGCAGGCCCAGCAGCCAGCACACCGGCAGCAGCGCCACCGCCAGCGCCAGCACCGTGATGCGCAGCGAACGCGTGTACAGCCACAGCAGCAGCGCCGTGACGGCGAAGGCCAGCGCGAAGAAGCCCATCACGCCCGCGATCCCTTCCTCGACATCGCCCACCAGCTTGGCGAAGCCGACCACATTGACCTCGACATCGGTGCCGCTGAACTGCGCGCGGATCTTCTCGAGCTGGCGCGCCACGGAGCCGTAGTCGATGGTCTTGCCAGTGGCGGGATCGGTCTCGCGCAGCTCCGCGCGGATCAGCGCGGACTTCAGGTCGTTGCTGACCAGCCGGCCGATCTGCCCGGAACGCGCCACATTGCGGCGGACCTTGTCGAGTTCGTCCGGCGTGCCGGAGAAGCGCCCCGGCACCACCACGTCGCCGCGAAAGCCCGCTTCAGTCACCTCGGTGTAGCGCACGTTCGGCGTGAACAGCGAGAACACGCGCGAGCGGTCCACGCCGGGGATGAAGAACACTTCATCGGTGGCGTGGCGCAGCTTGTCCATGAAGGCGGCGTTGTAGATATCGCCGTCGCCCTTCCAGCGCAGGCTCACCAGCACGGTATTGGCACCGGAGAAAGTGCTCGCGTACTTGGTGAACACCTGCATGTACGGGTGCTGCAGCGGGATCATCTTGTTGAAGCCGGGATCGAGCCGCAGGCGCGTGGCGGAGAAGCCAAGCGCCACGGTCACGGCCAGGCACAGCAACATCAGCAGGCGGCGCTGGCGCATCAGCACGCCGGCGCAGGCATCGACGAAACGGCCCAGGCGGCCGGGGGAGTGGGGGCGGGTCATGATCGTTCTCGCGTCCGGTCGGGCGGATTCAGTGATTGGCGGCGAGCGTGGCGCCAGCCAGGCCGCCATTGCCGCCGAGTGCCAGCGTGTCCTTGCCGGTCGGGGCCAGCGCGGCCAGGGTCTGCGGGCTGCCGGCAGGCAGCGCCGCGAAGTGGCGCCCGCCATCGGCGGACATCACCAGCATGCCGCCCTGCCCGGCCAGCACGATGCGGCCATCGGCCAGTTCGGCGCCACCGAAGAACGAAGTCCTGAGGCCGGTTTCCGCGGCCTGCCAGGTGGTGCCGGAGTCCTCGCTGCGCAGCGCGTTGCCGCGCATGCCGAAGGCCAGCCAGGCACCGTCGCGCAGCGGCAGCACGCCGTACAGCGAGCCGTCGTAAGGGGTCCTGAGCGGCTCCCAGTGGCTGCCGCCATCGGTCGAGCGCAACACCAGGCCGGCTTCGCCGACCAGCATCAGGCGCCCCTGCCCGTCGGCAGCGATGGCGTTGAGGTGGCGGTCCTGCATGGTCTTGTCCGCCGCCGTCTCCCAATGCCTGCCCTGGTCGTGCGACACCAGGAACCGGCCGAAGCTGCCCACGGCGAACCATGGGCCGCTGGCCCGTGCCAGGGCGCCGAGCAGGGGGTCGGACGATTGTTCGTCGAAGGCGACCTGCTGCCAGTGCGCGCCGCCGTCCTCGGTGCGCAGGATCAGGCCGCTGTGGCCGACCGCGATGCCCTGGCGGCCATCGGCAAAGGCAACTTGCGTCAGCGTGGCGCCTTGCGGCTTATCCACCGAGGCCTGGCGCCAGTTGCGCCCCAGGTCATCGCTGAGCAGGATCTTGCCGCGCTCGCCGACCGCGACCAGGCGTTCGCCGGCGCGGGCGATGCCGTTGATCTGCAGGCCGTCGGGGCGCAGCGTGGAGGCCGGGAATGGCGGCAGCGGGCGCGGCGCGAAGGCCCACACCGCGGTGGCCAGCACGGCCAGCGACATGGCGATGCCGATCAGTCGTTTCATGATGTCTCCTCCGTGTGGAGTGGTGGCAGGCGGCCTCGTGGCGGGCCGTCCATGCCGGGGCTGCCTTGCGCAGCGAACTGTATCCTCCCCTCCCGGCTTTCGGGAAAGGGGAGAAAACAAGCGGCCCTTGTTACAGGACGTCGAACAACGCAGCGGCACCCATGCCGCCACCGATGCACATCGTCACCACTGCCTGCCGCACGCCGCGGCGCTGGCCCTCGATCAGCGCATGCGCGGTCATGCGGGCGCCCGACATGCCGAACGGGTGCCCGACCGAGATCGCGCCGCCGTTCACGTTCAGCCGCGCATCGGGAATGCCCAGCTTCTGCTGGCAGTACAGCACCTGCGAGGCAAAGGCCTCGTTCAGCTCCCACAGCCCGACATCCGCCACCGTCATGCCGTGGCGCGCCAGCAGCTTCGGCACCGCTAACACGGGGCCGATGCCCATCTCGTCCGGCGCGCAGCCCGCCACCGTCATGCCGCGATAGCGGCCCAGCGGCCGCAGGCCGCGGCGGCGCGCTTCGTCGGCGCTCATCAGCAGCACCGCGGCGGCGCCGTCGGACAGCTGCGAGGCATTGCCCGCGGTGATGTACTCGCCCTCGGCCACCGCCTGCCCGCCGCTCCAGACCGGCTTGAGCGCGGCCAGGCTGGCGGCCGTGGTATCGGGCCGGTTGCATTCGTCCTGCGCCAGGCGCACGGTCTCGTGGCCGGTCAGCGCGCCGGACTTGTCGAACAGCGCGCGGCGCGTTTCCAGCGGCACGATCTCGTCGTCGAAGGCGCCGCGGCGCTGCGCCTCGGCGGTGCGCTGCTGGCTGCGCCAGGCGTAGGCGTCCTGCTCGGCACGGCTGATGCCGTAGCGGCGCGCCACCACCTCGGCGGTCTCGATCATCGCCATATAGGCGGCCGGCTGCCGTGCCAGCACCGCTTCGGACTGGGCGCGGTAGCTGTTCTTGTGCTTGTTCTGCGTGAGCGAAATGGATTCCGCGCCGCCGGCCACGATGATGTCGGCCTCGCCGCACTGGATCGCGCGCGCGCCCGCGGCGATCGTCATCAGGCCCGAGCCGCACATGCGGTCCATGGTCATGCCCGGCACGCTGTCGGGCAGCCCGGCGGCCACCGCGCACAGGCGACCCAGGTTGTAGCCCTGGGTGCCCTGCTGCGCGGCCGCGCCGATCAGCACGTCGTCGATCTCGGCCGGGTCCACGCCCGCGCGCTCGACCACCGCGCGCACCACGTGGCCGCCCAGCACCGGGGCTTCGGTATCGTTGAAGGCGCCGCGAAAGGCCTTGCCGATCGGGGTGCGCGCAACGGCGACAATGACTGCTTCGTTCATGCTTGATTCCCTATGGTCAGAAGTAGTAGCGGCTGATGGTGTCGGCCACGCAGGCGGGCTTGGCCTCGCCTTCGATCTCCACCGTCATGCGCACCACCGACTGCACGCCGCCTGGCAGCGTCTCGGCGCGCACCAGTTCGCCCACGCCGCGCACGCGCGCGCCGACGCGCACTGCCGCCGGGAAGCGGACCTTGTCGCAGCCATAGTTGACGCCGAACTTCATGCCTTCGACAGTGACCAGTTCCGGCAGGAACTGGTTGACCAGGGCCAGCGTCAGGTAGCCGTGGGCAATGCAGCCGCCGTAGGGGCCCCGCGCGGCGCGCTCCGGGTCGACATGGAGCCACTGGTGGTCGCCGGTGGCATCGGCAAACTGGTTGACCTGGTCCTGGGTGATGCGGGTCCAGGCGCTCTCGCCGAGGTGCTGGCCGACGGCGGCGTGGATGTCTTCGGCGGAGCGGAAAATACGTGGCATGTCTGGTTCCTACTCTTGTTCCCGATTCCGGCTGTGCTGCCCGGTCCTGCTTCCGTTCAGGCGCGCTGGCTGCTCACCGGCAGCACCTCGCCGGTCATGTACGAGGCATAGTCGCTGGCCAGGAACACCATCACGTTGGCCACCTCCCACACTTCCGCCGCGCGCCCGAACACTTCGCGCTCGCTGAGCTGGCGCAGCAGGTCGGCCGGCGCCGACTTCTTCAGGAAGTCGTGCAGCGCGATGCTGGGCGCCACCGCATTGATGCGCACGCCGAACTCGGCGGCCTCCATCGCGCTGCAGCGCGTCAGGGCCATCACCCCGGCCTTGGCCGCGGCGTAGTGCGACTGCTCCTTCTGCGCGCGCCAGCCAAGCACCGACGCGTTGTTGACGATGGCGCCGCGCCGGCGCGCCTGCATGTGCGGCAACATCGCGCGCGTCATGCGGAAGGTGCCGGTGAGGGAAATATCGAGCACGCGCGACCACTCGGCATCGTCCATATCAACTAGGCGGCGCGAGCCGCCCAGGCCGGCGTTGTTGATCAGCACGTCGGTGCCGCCGAGCGCCTCTTCCGCGGCGGCCACGAGCGCGCGTACCTGTGCTTCGTCGGACACATCGCAAAGCTGGCCATGGACCGCCTGCAGGCCGGTTTCCGCACGCAGGCGCGCTACCGCCTCGTCCAGCCGCTTGGGATGGATGTCGGAGATCATCAGCGCGCGGCAGCCCTCCTCCGCACACCGGCGCGCGGCGGCAAAGCCGATGCCGACGCCCGCGGCGGCGGTGATCAGGACGCTCTTGCCGGCGAGCAATTGATGGCCGGGCACATAGGCCGGGGCAGGGGCGGCGATAGGGGCTTCGGTATTCACGGTCATGACTGTCCTCGGGCCTCGCGCGGCATGCCAAGGCCGCGTTCGGCGATGATGTTGAGCTGGATTTCGTTGGTGCCGGCGTAGATGGTGTCGGCGCGCGAGAACAGCGCCATCTGCTGCAGGCGGGTGCGGCGTGCGTCGGCGGCATCGAGCACGTTGGCCAGCGGGCCCAGCACGTCGAGCGCGAGCTGGCCCAGGTCGCGGTGCCAGTTGGACCAGTAGTACTTGTAGATCAGCGCCTCGCGCTGCATTGCGGTGCCGCCGTCCTGGCCCGCCTGCGCGGCGCCGGCCAGCATGCGCAGCGCATTGGCGCGCATCACGCGCAGTCCGGCCCAGGCGCGCGCGATGCGCTGGCGCACCAGCGCGTCGCGGCTGCTGCCGTTGTCGCGTGCGGCCTGCGCCACCCATTCCAGCTCATGCGTGAACTGCATCTGCTGGCCGAGCGTGGAGATGCCGCGCTCGAACCCGAGCAGCGCCATGGCGATGCGCCAGCCGTCGCCGGGCTCGCCCAGCACATCGGCCGCCGCGGCGCGCGCGCCGTCGAAGAACACCTCGTTGAACTCGGCGCCGCCGCCCATCTGCCGGATCGGACGGATCTCGATGCCGGGCTGGTCCAGCGGCAGCATCAGGAAGATCAGCCCCTTGCTACCGCGCGAGCCGGGCTCGCAGCGCGCCAGCACGAAGATCCAGTCCGAATCGTGCGCGAGCGAGGTCCACACCTTCTGGCCACTCACCAGCCAGTCGCCGCTGGCGGCATCGCGCACCGCGCGCGTGCGCACATTGGCCAGGTCCGAGCCCGCGCCAGGCTCCGAATAGCCCTGGCACCAGAACGTGGTGCCGTTGCGGATGCCGGGCAGCAGGCGCGATTTCTGGTCCTCGGTGCCGAAGGCGATCAGGGTCGGGCCGATCAGGCCTTCGCCGATATGACCCATGCGCCCGGGGCCGCCAGCGCGCGCGTATTCCTCGTGGAAGATCACCTGCTGCATCACCGGCAGGTCACGTCCGCCATGCGCGCGCGGCCAGCCGAGGCCGGTCCAGCCGCCCTCGGCAAGGCGCCGCTCCCATGCCTTGCGCAGCTCGGGAAAGGCGTCTTCGTCGCCGGGACCGCCGCGGTGCTTCAGGCAGGCGAATTCGCCGGCCAGGTTGGCGGCCATCCACTGCGCCACCTCGGCGCGGAATGCCGATTCTTCATGCGCGGTCATGCTGTCCTCCAGGCTTGCGGGCCGTGGTCCGCGAGATAGGCGAGCGCGGCGCCGGCACCGCCCAGCCAGTGGCTGGCGGCCTGCGCGCGCTTGAAATAGAGCTGGGGGTCGTATTCCCAGGTGAAGCCGACCCCGCCGTGCAGCTGGATGGCCTCCTGCGCGCTGAAGCGCAGCGCTTCGTCGGCCGCAACGGAGGCGGCGGCGATTTCGAGGCGGGCGTCGGCCAAGTCCGACGATTCCCATGCCGACGCCGCGCCGTACACTGCCGAGCGCGCCGCCTCGACCAGCACCATCATCTGCGCGCAGCGGTGCTTGACCGCCTGGAACGAGCCGATGGCGCGGCCGAACTGGATGCGCTCCGACGCATAGGCGACGGTGAGATCCAGGCATTGCTGGGCCGCGCCGAGCTGCTCGGCCGCCAGCATCAGCTTGCCGTGCCACCACGCCTGCGCCAGTCCGTGCGCCGCGGCGTCGCCGCGCGACACGCAGGCCTCGGCGCGCACCGCCAGCCCGTCCAGCCGCAGCGACGCCAATGGCCGCGTGCGGTCGAGCGTATCGAGCAAGCCCAGCGAGAAGCGCGCGTCATCGGCCAGCGCGGCGACCTCCAGCAGGAACAGCGCCGGTTCGCCATCATCAAGCGTGGCGGGCACCAGCAGCCAGTCGGCGCCGATGGCATCCGGCACCTGGGCTGCGTTACCATGCAGCGCGAAGCCTTCCGCGTGCGCCCGGGCGGTGATCGCGACAGCGCCGTACTGCCAGCCACCATCGGCCGGCAACACCGCGGCGGCGCGGCACTCGCCTGCGGCCAGACGTTCCAGCCATTGCGCGGCGCCGCGCGGACCCAGCGCAGCCTGCAGCCACGGCGCGGTGACACAGGCGGTCGACCAGAACGGCACGCACGCCAGGCGTTGTCCGAGTTGTTCCTGCAGCAGCGCCAGCCCCGGCGCGCCCAGGCCGGCACCGCCTGCGGCTTCGGGCAGTGCGATGCCGCACCAGCCCAATTCGCCCGCGATGGCGTGCCACAGCGCGTCATCATGCGCCGGCCCCGCCTCGGTCGCGCGCCGCACCGCCGCCGAATCGCTGTGCCCGGCGAGGTAGTCGCGCGCGCTGTCGCGGACCATCTGGTGTTCGACAGAAAGGGAGAAATCCATGGCCGTCGTGCTCAGGTGCCGTAGACCGCCTGGGGCGGCTGCGCCTGCGCCAGCAGCCCGGCCACCGCAGCACCCAATTCGGCAGGCTGCCAGCGCGCGCCCTTGTCGGCCTTCGGGCCGGTGCGCCAGCCATCGGCCACGGACACCATGCCGCCGGCCGCCTCGAACATGCGGCCGGTCACCTGCGCCGAATCCGCACTGCCCAGCCACACCACCAGCGGCGCGACATTGGCCGGATCGTAGTAGTCGAAGCCGCCCTCCGGCGCCTTCATCATGTCGGCGAAGACCTGCTCGGTCATGCCGGTGCGCGCGGCAGGCGCCAGCGCGTTGGCGGTGATGCCGTAGCGGCCCAGCTCGGCCGCCTGCACCAGCGTCAGCGCGGCGATGCCGGCCTTGGCCGCGGCGTAGTTGGACTGCCCGACCGAGCCTTGCAGCCCCGCGCCGGAACTGGTGTTGATGATGCGCGCGTCGACGGCGCGCCCGGCCTTGGCCGCGTCGCGCCAGCGCTTGGCCAGCAGGTTGGCCAGACAGAAATGGCCGCGCAGGTGAACGCGCATCACGTCGTCCCAGTCCGCCTCGGTGAGGCTCAGGAACATGCGGTCGCGGCAGATGCCGGCGTTGTTGACCAGCACGTGTACTTCGCCGAAGGCCTCGACCGCGGCATCGACGATGCGCTGCGCGGTGGCCAGTTGCGTGATGTCGTCATCGCTGGCGAGAGCAGTGCCGCCGGCTGCGCGGATCTCCGCGCAGACCGCCTCGGCTGCTTCGCGCCGGATGTCGTTGACGACTACATTGGCGCCCTCGGCGCCGAACGCCAGCGCGTAGGCGCGGCCCAGCCCGCCGCCGGCGCCGGTGATGATGACGGTGCGTCCCTCGCAGATTCCCATGGCGCTCTCCTTACAGCCGTTCGATGATGGTGACGTTGGCCAGGCCGCCGCCCTCGCACATGGTCTGCAGGCCATAGCGCCCGCCGGTGCGTTCGAGTTCATGCAGCAGCGTGGTCATCAGGCGCGCGCCGGTGGCGCCCAGCGGGTGGCCCAGTGCAATCGCGCCGCCGTTGGGGTTGGTGCGCTCGGGCGCGTAGCCGGTCTCGGCCAGCCACGCCATCGCCACCGAGGCAAAGGCCTCGTTGATCTCGACCGCGTCGATATCCGACAGGCGCAGGCCGCTGCGTTCCAGCGCGCGCCTGGTCGCCGGAATCGGCGCGGTCAGCATCCACAGCGGGTCGTCGCCCAGCACGCTCATATGCGCGATGCGCGCGCGCGGCTTGAGCTGGTAGCGCTTGAGCGCTTCTTCGGAAACGATCAGCAGCGCGGCGGCGGCGTCGGCGGTCTGGCTGGACACCGCCGCTGTCAGCGAGCTGCCCGGCATCAGCGGTTCGAGCGTGGCCATCTTTGCCAGCGTGGTATCGGGGCGCGGTGTCTCGTCCATCTTCACGCCTTCGCACGGCACGATCTCGCGCGCAAAGCGGCCGTCCTCGATCGCCGCGGCCGCACGCTGGTGGCTTTCCAGCGCGTAGGCTTCCATGGCCTCGCGCGACAACTTCCAGTGGTCGGCAATGCGCTGCGCGGCGTGGAACTGCGATACCGGCGCATCGCCGAAGCGCGCCTGCCAGCCCTTGCTGCCCGAGAACGGATCGGCAAAGCCCAGAGCCTGCCCGGCCAGCATCGCCGACGAGATCGGGATCTGCGTCATGGTCTGCACGCCGCCGGCGATCACCACGTCCTGCGCGCCGCTCATCACCGCCTGCGCGGCAAAGTGCACGGCCTGCTGCGACGAGCCGCACTGGCGGTCCACGGTCACGCCCGGCACGGTCAGCGGCAGGCCGGCGGCCAGCCATGCGCTGCGCGCGATATTGCCGGCCAGCGGGCCGATGGTGTCGACGCAGCCGAACACTACGTCGTCGTAATCCTCGGCGGGAATGCCGTTGCGGCGCACCAGCTCGGCCAGCACGAAGCCGCCCAGGTCGGCGCCGTGCATGTGCGACAGTCCGCCCTTGCGGCGCCCGGTGGGCGTGCGCAGGGCATCAACGATATAGGCGTCTTTCATGATCATGTGCTCTCAATGGATTCAGGCGAAGGTCGCTCCGGCGCCGATGTCATGGGCGCCGTCCAGGATGTGCGCGCCCACGCGCGCCTTGTGGAAGGCACGGTCGCCCCAGCTTCCGGCCAGCGCCCAGGCCCGTTTGGTGAAGATCTGCAGGTCCAGCTCCCAGGTGTAGCCCATCGCGCCATGCACCTGGATCGCCTGGCGCGCCGCGCTCCATGCGCAGCGCGCGGCCGCCACGCGGGCATGCGACACATGCAGGCCGGCATCGGGCCGGCCATGCGCCAGCGCGGCGGCGGCGCGCAGCAGCACCGGCTTGGCGAACTCGAGCTGGATCGCCACGTCGGCCAGCAGGTGCTTGACCGCCTGGTAGGCGCCGATGGCCTTGCCGAACTGCTTGCGCTGGGCGCTGTAGTCGATCGCCAGGTCGAGCATGCGCTGCGTGAGCCCCAGCTGCTGCGCGGCCACGCCGAGCGCGCCGCGGTTCAGCGCCATGTCCCACAGGCCGGTGCCGGCGCGAATCAGTTCGGTACTGGCGTCGGGCTTCCACGCGAGCTCGAACAAGCGGCGCGACGGATCGAGTCCGGTGCGCGGCGTCAGCGTGACCTGGTCCTGGCGCAGCAAGTGGACGGCGCCTTCGTGGGCGCACAGGATCGCGTCGGCGACATGGGCGTCGGCTACCAGCCGTTCCTGCGGATGCGCGACCGCCACGCGGGCATCACCCGTGGCGATGCGCTCCAGCAGCGTGGCGCAGCGCTCGGGCGCCGACGCATGCGGAGCCGTGTCTCGCCCAAGCGCCAGGGCATCGCGCAGCAGCCCGGCCGCCACCAGCGCGGTGTCGAGCAAGGGCTCGGGCAGCGCGAAATAGCCGCACGCCTGCGCCAGCGGTGCCCATTCCACCTCTCCCAGCGCCAGTCCGCCCTGCTCCTGCGGCACCATCAGGCCGGTCAGCCCCTGGTCGGCAAGCTGGCGCCACAGCACGTCGGAGCGGCCCGTGTCGGTGTTCCAGAGTTCGCGCGTCAGTTCCGGCGTCATCTCTGTCATCAGGAAGCGCCGGATCGCCTCGGCGAACTGTTCCTGTTCTTCGGTCAGTGCGAAATCCATGGTGTTCTCCCCGGTGCCGTCATGCGCGCGGCATGCCGAGCAGGCGCTCGGCGACGATATTGCGCTGGATCTCGTTGGTGCCGGCATAGATCGGCCCGGCCTGCGAAAACAGGAAGCCGTCCAGCCAGTGGCCGAGCGAACCCGGGGCCTGTCCCGCGGGCGCGACCTCGGCCGCCTGCCCCAGGATGGCCAGCGCGGTATCGTGCATATGGATGTCCAGCTCGGACCAGAACACCTTGTTCGTGCTCGACTCCGCGCCGATATGTCCACCACGCACCAACCGGCTCGCGGTGGCATAAGTGGACAGCGTGTAGGCTTCGGCGTCCATCCACGCGCGCAGCACTGCGTCGCGCAGCGAGGGGTCGCGGTCCGCGGCCTCGCGGTTGGCCTGGTACAGCCGGACCAGCGCGCGGGCGGTTTCCTGGAAGCGGGCCGGCGAGCGCAGCATCAGGCCGCGCTCGAAACCGGCGGTGGCCATGGCCACTTGCCAGCCGGCGCCTTCGGCGGCCAGGCGGTTTTCCACCGGCACACGCACGTCGTCGAAGAAGATCTCGGCGAAGCCGGTCTGGCCATTGAGCTGGCGGATCGGCCGCACGGTGATGCCCGGCGTGTTCAGCGGCACCAGCACAAAGGTCAGCCCGTGGTGGCGCGTCGATGCCGGATCGGTCCGGAACAGCCCGAACAGCCAGTCCGCCCACACCGCGCGCGTCGACCAGATCTTCTGGCCGTTGATCACATAATCATCGCCATCGCGGATTGCGCTGCAGCGGATCGCGGCCATGTCGGAGCCGGCGTTCGGCTCGGACCAGCCCTGCGCCCAGATATGCTCGCCCGAGGCCATGCGCGGCAGGAAGCGCGCCTTCTGCGCCTCGGTGCCGAACTCCATCAGCGTGGGCCCGAGCAGGAAGATGCCGTTCTGGTTGACGCGCATCGGCGCGCCGGCGCGCCAGTACTCTTCCTCGAAAATCAGCCACTCGATCAGGTCGCAGCCGCGCCCGCCCAGCTCGGACGGCCACGTGACCATGCTCCAGCGGCCCTGGTTGAGCGTGGCTTCCCACGCGCGGTGCTGGGCAAAGCCTTCCTCGGTGTCGAAGCTGGCCAGCGGCGTGCGCGGCACGTGCGCGGCCATCCAGTCGCGCACCTCGGCGCGGAAGGCGCGCTGGGCGTCGGTGTATTCAAGCTGCATCGCGCGCCCCTTGTGCGAAGCTCGCTTCGCGCCGTTCGACAAAGGCGGCGCGCGCCTCGCCGGAATCCGCGCTCATGTACGCCTGCAGCGTGAAGCCCTGCTCCCAGCGGTACTTGTCCTCCAGGTTGCCGTCCTCGACGCCGTTGAGCGCTTCCTTGGCGAGGTGCAGCATGGCCGGGCTCTTGGTGGCGATCTGGCGGGCCAGGGTCATGGCGGCATCGCGCAACTCCGCGCGGGACACCACGCGCTCGACCGCGCCAAGGCGATACGCCTCGGCGGCATTGATCATCTCGCCGGTGAAGTACATCGCCCTGACCTTCTGCACGCCGAACATGCGCTGCAGGTGCGCACCGCCGCCCATCGCGCCGCGGTCGATCTCCGGCACGCCAAAGCGCGCGCACTCCGACGCGACGATGATGTCGGCCGCGCCGCAGATGCCGATGCCGCCGCCCAGCACGAAGCCGTGCACGGCCACGATGACCGGCTTGGGATTGCGGTGCACGGCGCGGAAGGTGGCGTAGTTGCCGGCATTGACGTCGACGATGCGCTCCGGATGCGCCGACAGCTCCTTGATGTCGACGCCCGCACAGAAGCCGCGGCCTTCGCCGCGCAGCACGATCACGCGCACGGCGGGGTCGGCGCCGAGGTGGTCGATGGCGGCGGCCAGCGCGTGCCAGCCGGCGTTGTCGAGCGCGTTGACGGGCGGATGGTCGATCACCAGTTCGGCGATGCCATCGGCGGTGTCGATGCGGAAGGGCCCGGTCTTTTGATTCGTTTGCATGGTTTCCTCTGTCTCTCGATCAGGCCGCTGCGGCCAGTGCGGTCCCCGCCAGTGCCGCGAGCCGAGCCTGCGCCTGCGCGGCAATGCCGGCCACGATCTGCTCGCACGATTCGATCGCGCCGATGGCGGCGGCAGCCTGGCCGCTGGGCAGCACGCCCTCGTCGGGGCAGCCCTCCACCATCGCGCGCTGGATCAGCACCGGCGCATTGGCGGCCATCAGCGTCTGGGCCGCGCTGTAGTCCTGCTCGCGCATGGCGCGCCAGGCGGTGGCCAGCATCTGCGTGCCGCGCATGCCGGTGCGCGCCTGCCATTTGCGCGCGGCCGCCAGCGCCAGCCAGGTGCGACGCCACGGGCCGGCCTTCTCCAATTCGAGCAGCAAGGGGTTGTCGATCATCCGCTGCGGCAGCCCGTCGATGGCCAGCGACACGCGGATATGGCCCGGGTCGCGCACCTTGACGTAGCGCTCCAGCGTCTGCGCCGGCACCGGCGATTCGGCCGACATCAGGAAGCGCGTGCCCATGGCCACGCCGGCCGCGCCGTAGGCCAGCGCCGCTGCCAGCCCGCGTCCGTCGAAGAAGCCACCCGCCGCCACCACCGGCACGCTGACGCTGTCCAGCACCTGCGGCAGCAGCAATGTCGTCGGCGTGCCGCCGGTATGGCCGCCGCCCTCGCCGCCCTGCACGGTGACCACGTCCGCGCCCAGCTCGACCGCCTTGGCCGCGTGCCTGGCGGCGCCGACCGTGGGCATGCAGACGATCCCCGCCGCCTTGAGCCGGCCGACCATCTTCGCGTCCGGGCCGCGGCCGTAGCTGACCGCGCGCAGCCGGTGGCGGATCGCCATCTCGATGACCTCGTCCGCGTTGGGCTGAAACATGTGGAAGTTGATGCCGAAGGGCCGGTCGCTGAGTGCCTTGACGCGCAGGATCTCCTGCTCGACTTCGCCGGGCGGAATGGTGGCGCCGGCCAAGAAGCCGAACGCCCCCGCGTTGCCGCTGGCCGCGACCAGCTTTGCATCGGCCACCCAGCCCATCGCCGTCTGGACGATCGGGTAACGGCAGCCCAGCAGGTCGCACAGCACCGTGTGCAGGCTCGCGTTGCTCATGCCGGCGCTCATGCCTTCTCCTCGCCGCCAGTGCGTTGCGACGCCGCCATCGCACGCGCGTCATAGCCGCCGAGCTTGTCGCCGCTGACGAGTTCATTGTGCGCATGGGCGAAGTGGTGCCAGGCAAAGACCGCATCCATCGCCGTGCGCTTGCCCTGCAGGTCTTCCACATGGTTGACCGCCTGCTTGGTCAGCGTCAGGCCCAGCCGGGGCATCTGCGCGACCTTGGCCGCCATGCCGTAGGCCGTTTCCTCCAGCGCATCGCGCGGCACCACGCGGTTGACCATGCCCATGCGCTCGGCGCGTTCGGCGCTCATGCGCTCGCCCATGAACAGGAATTCCTTGGCGATGCGCGGGTGCAGCTCGTAGGGATGCGCGAAATACTCCACCCCCGGAATGCCCATGCGCACCACCGGATCGGCAAAGAAGGCATCGTCCGAGGCCACGATCAGGTCGCACACCCAGGCGAGCATCAGCCCGCCGGCGACGCACGCGCCGTGCACCATCGCGATGGTGGGCTTGGGCAGCTCGCGCCAGCGCCGGCACATGCCGAGGTAGACCTCCTGCTCGCGCGCATAGAGAAATTCGCCGCCGGGCTTGTTGACGTGGTCGTACCAGAGCGAGGCGCGCTCGAACGACTCGTTGATGTCGCGCCCCGGCGTGCCGATGTCGTGCCCGGCGGAGAAATGCTTGCCCGCGCCGCGCAGCACGATCACCTTGACCGCATCGTCCGCGGCGGCGCGCCGGTACGCGTCGTCCAGCGCATAGGTCATCTTCGAGTTCTGCGCGTTGTGGTACTGCGGCCGGTTCATGGTCACGGTGGCGATGCCGTCCGCGACGCTATAGAGGACTTCGGCGTTGGGGCCCAGGCCGACAGGATCGACGGCTGCGGCGGGTTCGATGGCTGGCGTTGTCATCTCGGCGTGTTCCCTTTCAAGCGCGTCCGGAAGGATTGCCGCGCACGATCGTGGCGCGCAGGTTGTGCGGATCGAGCAGTGCGATCAGCTTCAGCTCTTCCGCCGTCGGCGGCGCCGTCTCGGGCAAGGCCTCGCCAGCGGCATTGGCCAGCGCAAAGCCGGTGGCCGCCTGTACCTGCCCGAGGCTCACGCCCGGGTGCAGCGAGCGCACGCGGATGGCATGGCCAGGTCCGCCGAAGTCCATCACGCACAGGTCGGTAACGATCACGCGCAGGTCGACAAAGCTGCGCATGCCCTCGATCTGGCGCGCGGGGTTGTAGCCGGCGCTGCAGACCATGTCGACTTCGCCGCCGACAAACGCGCGCGTGCTGTGCCCGGGCACGAAGAAGGAATTGGCGTGGTGGATGCTGTTGCCGGGAAAGCCGCGCGCGCCCAGCAGCTGGGTCTTGGGCTGCGCATGCGTGCCGCCGAGGCACGAGATATTGGCCTGACCGAAGCGGTCGATCTGCGTCGGCATCACCAGCGCGTGGCGCCGTCCGCCCCACAGGCAGTCGAACACGCGCGAATAACCCATCCAGCCGCTGGCGCGTACCTTGTAGCCTGGCTCGCGCGGCCCCAGCGGCACCGGCGTCTCGACCAGGTAGGCTTCGCCGTCGGTCATCAGCAGGCCCGGGTTGTGCGCAAGCCGCGCCAGGCCGGCGGCGATGCGCGGGCCGGTGCCGATGCCAGTGGCCAGCACCTCGCCGTCGTCGCTCCAGGCGCGGGCAGCGGCGGCGATCATCAGCTCCGCGCGGGTGAATTCATAAGTGGCGCTCACGGTCGCTCCTTGGGTTGGCGGGTTCAATCGGCGGTTCAAAGGACGGGCAGCGGCAGGTCATGCACATGGCCGAGGCCGCCGATGCGCTCGAGGTAGGCCGCCTCGCTGGCGCCCACCACCTCATCGCGATACTTGCGGAAGCCGTCGTCGGCCTCGGCGCTGGCGCAGTACGCCTTCAGCGCGGGCAGGTCCCAGCCATACGCGGGTGCGCACGAAGTCGGATGGGCACCGGCGGGCGCGTGCACCACGCCCGTCACCAGCGAACGCTCGAAGGCGTTGTTGCGAGCGCGCGCCAGGTCTGTATCCTCGATGCGGGGGCGCAGCGTTTCGCAGCTCACGTAGCAGCGCTGCGCGGAGCGCGCGAACCATTCATCGAAGAACGGATCGGGACCGTCGATGCGGGTATTGCCGAGCACATCGCTCTCGTTCACGTGCAGCAGCGCGGCGTCGAGCACGATGGCGGGCATCGCCACCAGCACCTCGCCGTCGGCATAGGGCGAGCGCACGGTTTTCAGCTGCGGGTTCTGCGCCAGCACGTCGGTGCCCAGCGCCGCGCGCGTCGGCAGGAACGGCAGCCGCGCCGCCGCCGCGCGCAGGCCGAGCTGCAGCATGCCTTCGTCGAGTTCGGTCACCTCCAGCTGGCCGCGCTCGCGCGCCTGGCGGAAGTAGGGCTCGAGCGGAATCACGTCGAGCGAGACAAAGCCGAACACCAGCCGGCGCACCTTGCCGGCCGCGCACAGCATGCCCACCTCGGGCCCGCCGTAGGCGACCACGGTCAGGTCTTTCAGCGGCGAGCGCAGGATCTCGCGCACCAGAGCCATCGGCTTGCGGCGCGGCCCCCAGCCACCGATGCCGATGGTCATGCCATCGGCGAGCTGGCCGACCACGTCGGCCGCGCTCATGGTCTTGTCGATTGTCTTGGTCATGGCGGTGTAGCGTTGTCTGGCGCTCTTTAGCGGTATCCGATGTTGAAGTCGTGTCCCCACAGGCTGACGCGCGTGGCTTCGTAGGCGGCGTGGTGGCCCCAGTCCACCACCAGCCCGCCGTGGCCGTATTCGAGGTCGAAGCCGCCGGGGGTCTTCATGTAGAACGAGGTCATGCGGTCGTTGCAGTGCTGACCCAGCGTGGCGGACAGCTTCACGCCGTGCTGCTGCACGCGGTCGAGCGCGCGGCCCACCTCGGCCATGTCCGGCACCTCGGCCATCACATGGATGCAGCCGGCCTCGGACGGCATCTCGAAGATCGCCAGGCTGTGGTGGCGGCCGTTGCCGCAGTGGAGGAAGTGGATGCGCTTTTCCGGCTCGTCGGGATCGCTGGTAAAGCGCACGCGGAAGATGTCGGACAGGCCGAAGCCCATCACGTCACGCAGGAAGGCGTAGGTCTCGTCGAACGCCGGCGCCGGCAGCACGGTATGGCCGGCGCCCATCGGATCGGTGATGAAGCGCGGCACGCCGACCGGCGAGACGAAGCGCAGGAAGTCCGAGCGCATGCCCCACGAGATCTCGTGGCGGTTGCCCGACGGATCGGCGAACCAGGCCATTGCCTGCACGCGGCGCTGGGCCACTTCCGCGGCGCTGGCATGCCTCACTTCCACGCTGGCCTGGCGCAGCGTCTCGAGCGCGTGCCGGTAGGCCTGCTCGTCGGCCAGTTCCCACCCGGACGCCAGGTAGCGGTCGCGCGCGCCCGGCACCACCAGGTAGCGGTAATCGCGTTCGTCCATCTTCACGTACAGGGCACCGCCGGGGGCGCCGGAGCAGGTCATGCCGAGCACCTGCTCGGCATACTGCCGCCATTGCCCCAGGTCGGTGGACTCGACCACGATGTAGCCAAGCGCACGGATATCCAACATGCGGGTCTCCTCAGGTTCGTTGCCACTGCTGGCTGATGAGACCTATTCTTCCGTGCGCGGCTACCCGGCACATCGTCCAGTGGGACTAGCCGATCCGTTGCCGGATTCAGGCGGCGGCGGGGCGGACGATGTACTGGCTGGTGGGCACTACGTCGATCTTGTCGAAGTCGATGAAGCGCTCGCAGCTTGCCATCATGGCCTGCAGGTTGCGCTGGAACTTCTCTTCATCGCCAACTGCGTCGAAGAAGGCCTGCGGGTCGGTCATGGCCGCATCGGGAAAGCACTCCTCGACGATGGCGTCGTAGGGCGGCGCGGCGTAGGTGAGCGACCGCACCACCACGTTCTGCACGTAGAGGAAGTTGTCCTGCGTCTCGACGGCCACCTCTGTGTGATGGTTGTGCCAGGTGTCCAGCCACGCCTGCGGCGTGAGCCGGGGCGGGCGCGTCAGGAAAGCCAGTTGCGCGAAGCCCGGCGTGCGCTCGCCCGGCGCGGCCGGGAAGCGCGTATTGCGGATCGGCTGGGACTCCGTGACGAGATAGCCCGCCATGCGGCCGGTCGCTGCCTCGACCGCCTGGTCGAATGGCTGGCGCAGGCGGTCGACGGCGCTGTCGATCCAGACCGAGACCAGCCCTTCCATCTGCGGGCGCGTATTGGTCTGGCGCAGGCCGGCCGCAGGCAGCACGGCGTCATCCGCCACGTTGACCTGCAGTCCGCGCGCGCCCAGCGCCAGCAGCTTGTCCGCGAGCGTCGTGCGCAGCCGGCGCGCGAAATCCGCCGGTTCGGTGCGCGCATCGCGCCAGACGATATAGATGACTTTTTCCATGCTCCACGCTCCCTGGTACAGGTGCCGGCCGTGGCCGGACAGGTTGAAGCGTGCGCGGAACAGGAACGAGCGCGGACCGCGTGCATCGCGCCCGTCCGACGTGCCATCCAGGTGCCGCGCCCGCTGGTCCTGTGCATGCTAGGCGCGTGGATGGCGACGCTCATCCTCCAATCGGACTACGCGATGGCGCTCAGCCGAGCGTCACCACACTGCTCAGCAGCATGCGCACCAGCGTGGCCTGCCGCGTCACTCCCGTCTTGGAGAAGATCGAGCGCAGGTGGGCGCGTGCCGTGTTCTTGCTGGTGCCAAGTGCCTCGGCGGCTTCGTCGAGCGTCATGCCGTCGGCAAGCACCAGAGCCAGCGCGGTTTCGGCGGGGGTCAGGTCGAACAGCTTGCGTACCACCTCGTGCGAGGCGCGCGACTTGCGCTCGGGATCGCGGATAAAGACGGCGCAGGCTGGCCGATGCCGGTTTTCTTCCGACCATTCACTGAGCGGAATGGTGCGGATCAGCACGCCGAGCTTGCTGCGGCCAGACGGGCGGGTGATCGACATGGCTTCGGCCAGCGCAGGCTCGCTGCCGTGGTGCCCCAGCTGCGCACGGCGCAGCAGGTACTGGAACTTGCGGCTCTCCTGGGCATAGGCGATCTCGAAGGTGTTCCCGTTGAGGCGGATGCCGTCGTTATCCGCCAGGATCTCGTCAGCCTCCGCATTCTTCTTGAGGATCGCACCGGCGGCGTCGAGGATCACCATGCCCACCAGCATGCGGTCGATCGCGCCCGCGTAGAGCGAGCGCTCGGATTCGACCACATCGAGCCGCGAATGCAGCCGGATCGCGCGTTTCAGGTGCGGCAGGATGGCGCCGCAGGTCGCCTTGTCCACTTCGGAGAAGTCCTGCGCGTCGTCCTGGCGGCAGATGCGCAGGCGGCACTCGACACCATCCTCGGTACGGATGTCCGCGCCCAGCAGGTAGCGGATGCCGAGCGGCTGCAGGAACTGTCGGTAGATCTCGCTGTGGCACCAGTTGCCGGCGCCCAGCGCTTCGTCGACCGTCACCGCGCGGTCGGTTGGCAGGTTGATGAAGGGATCGATGGCGTAGTAGTAGCTGTTGTAGGAAGCCTCCGCCTCCAGCGAAGTCCCGTGCGCCGAAGCATGCACCGCCAGGCCGCTGCGGTCGCTGGCGGGCGAGCGCAGGATAAAGCTCACATAGCTGGCGTCGAGTTGCTTGCGCAGCATCTCGAGCGCGTGGCCCCAGGGCACGGGTTCCATCGGCCCTTCATAGACCGCGGCCAGCAGCGCGCCGAACCGCGTGACGCTCAAGCCCGACTGCGCAAGCAAAGGCGCCGCCATTTCCCGCGCCTCAACGGTCGCCATCAACATTCCCTGTCTCCTGGTTCCACACCACGTGTGTGCCTGCCGGCGCTCTGCGGCACCTGGGGCAGCGCAAATTATAGGGACCGCTGCCCGCCAATATGCGGCCCTCGGTGTTTTCCCTGACCTGCAATCGGACGATGCCCGCAGCGCGTGCCGTCGATTCAATGCGTGCATCCCCGCAGTGCAACCGAAGGAGAGCAACCAAGATGGATTTCACCGACAAGACCGTGCTGGTCACCGGCGGCGGCGCCGGCATCGGGCTCGCCACCGCGCAGGCCTTTCTGGATCAGGGGGCGCGCGTGGCGATGCTCGAGATCGACGCGCAGCGCGCCGACCATGCCCACACGCTGCTGGGCAAGGCCGGCGCCGACGTGCTGGTGGTACAGGGAGATGCGGCAAATGCCGGCACCGTGCGCGAACTGGCCACGCAGATCGAGCAGCGCTTCGGGCGGCTCGACGTACTGGTCAACAACGTCGGCGACTTCCTGCGCATCGCCAAGCCGTTCGAGGACTACGCCGACGACGAGATCGCCAGCCTCTACGCCGCCAACCTCGGCCACGTCTTCACGGTCACGCGCGCCATGCTGCCGCTGCTGCGGCGCAGCGCCGGCGGCAGCATCGTCAGCGTGTCGTCGATCGAGGCCTTCCGCGGCATTCCGTACTGCAGCGTCTACGCCGCCTTCAAGGCCGCCATCACCGGCTTCACGCAGAGCCTGGCGCTGGAACTGGCGCCGGCGGGCATCCGCGTCAACCTGATCGCCCCCGAGACCACCGAAACCCCGCAGGTCCCTGTGTCGCAGATGGTCGCCGAGGAGCACCGGCACCATATCCCGCGCTGGATCCCGCTGGGCCGCTTCGGCACGCCGCAGGATATTGCCGACGGCATCCTGTTCCTGGCCAGCCCGCGCGCGGCCTGGATCACCGGCACGGCCCTGCACGTCAACGGCGGCGCCCTGGCCGCCGCCGGCTGGTACCGCGAACCCAACGGGGCGTGGACCAACATGCCGGTCATCAACGGCAACGGCATGAACCTCTGACGGCCGCGTCACGCGGCCACACCACCCAAGCAAGGAGACAGGCATGAAGATACTCATCGTCGGCGGCAATGGCATGATCGGGGGCCACGCGGCCCTGCACCTGCGCAGCCGCGGGCACGAAGTCACCATCGCCGGGCGCAACCGCCCCGCGTCCGGCACGCCGCTGGGCGGGCTGGACTTCCTGCGCTGCGACTACATCGCCAACGACCTGCCCGCGGCGCAGCTCGGCGCCTTCGATGCGCTGGTATTCGCCGCCGGCAACGACGTGCGCCACGTGCCGCCCGGCGGCGACGAAGCGGCACACTGGGAGCGCGCCAACGTCGAAGGCGTGCCGCGCTTTTTCCGTGCCGCGCGCGATGCCGGCATCCGGGTCGCCGTGCATGTCGGCAGCTTCTATCCGCAGGCGGCACCGAGGCTGGCCGAAGACAACGCCTATATCCGCTCGCGCAAGCTGGCCGACGAAGGCGTGCGGGCACTGGCGACGGAGACCTTCCGCGTCAGCAGCGTCAATGCCCCGTTCGTGGTGGGCACGGTGCCGGGCCTGACGGTCCCGATGTTCAAGGCCTATACCGACTACGCCCGGGGCGGCTTTGCGCCGATGCCGGACTTCGCGCCGCCGGGCGGCGTCAATTTCATCTCGGCCATGTCGCTGTCGGAAGCGATCGAAGGTGCGCTGTTGCGCGGCGAGAATGGCAAGGCCTACCTCGTGGGCGACGAGAACCTGACCTTCCAGGACTACTTCGGCGCGTTCTTCCGCGATGCCGGCCGCGCGGTTCCGCCGGTCATCGACCAGGAGCATCCGTTGCTGCCCGACTCGGCGATCTGCTTCGGCCGCGGCAACACGCTCTACTACGAGCCGGATGCGGCCGAGACCGCCCTGCTCGGCTATCGCCGCCGGGACATCCTGCGCACGGTCAGCGAGATCGTGGCGCAGTACCAGTAAGCTGGCACAGCGGTGCCCGCGCAAGCGGGCCGCCGCACCCGGCCTTACAGTCCGGAGATCAACTGCGCGTTATCGATGCGCAGTTCCGCGCCATTGATGAAGCGCGACGCGTCCGAAGCCAGGAACAGCACCAGGTTGGCCACATCCTCCGGCTCGCACATGCGCGCCATCGGGTCCGTGCCGATGCCCAGCGCTGCCGGATCCAGGTCCGGAACCAGCGCCTGCGTCATCGGTGTCCAGATGCCATCGGGGTGGATGGAGTTGCAGCGGATGCGATAGCCGTTGCGCTTGCAGTGCACGGCCACGCTGCGCGTCAGCGCGGTCACGGCACCTTTCGCGCCGCTGTACGCGCACATCATCGGCAAGCCGCCCAGCGCAGCCACGGACGACATCACGATGATGGAGCCTCCGGTCGCGTTGCCCTTCATCGCCTCCACGCCGAACTTGCAGCCGAGGAAATAGCCGTCGGCATTGACGCGCATGACCTGCCGCCAGCAGTCGAGCGAGGTCTCCTCGATCGATCCCAGCGGACAGATGGCCGCGTTGTTGACCAGCACGTCGAGCCGGCCGAAGCGGTCCAGCGCGGCGGCCATGGCCCGGCGCCAGTCCTCTTCACTGCCGATGTCGTGGCGTACGAACAGCGCCGCGTCGCCGATTTCCCTGGCGAGCGCCTGCCCGGCCTCCTCGTTGACATCGCCGAGCACGACGCGCGCGCCTTCCGCCGCCAGCAGCAGCGCATCCGCGCGCCCTACCCCGCTGGCCGCGCCGGTGATCAGCGCGACCTTGTCCCTGACCTGATTCATCGTTTCTCTCCTTGGGTGATCCGTCTTCAGGCGGCGTCGGGAATCATGCCGGCCAGCACCGCGCGCAGCGCGGCTTCGCCATACACCGCCGCCACGGTTTCATCGAGGATGGGATTGCCGCGCAGCTCGCTGCCGCCATCGACGGCGATACTCTGGCCGGTGACCCAGCCCGATTCCGGCCCGGCCAGGTAGCGCACCGCGCTGGCGATGTCGTCCGGCTCGCCGGCGCGGCCCAGCGGCATCTGCGCGACGAACTTGTCGAGCATGGCCGGGTTGTCGAACATCGGCCCGGTCGCGCCGGAGCGGGTCAGGCCCGGCCGCACCGCGTTGACGCGGATGCCGCAGCCGGCCAGTTCCTCGGCCGCCGCGCGCACGAAGGCTTCCAGGCCCGCCTTGGCGGCGCAGTACGCCGACAGCCAGCGGCAGGTCATGCGCGCCGCGTTCGACGAGATGCAGACGATGGCGCCGCCATGCGGCGCCATCAGCGGCGAGGCGTGGCGCACTGCCAGGAAGGCGCTGGCGATATTCAGTTCCAGCTCCGCCATCAACGACGCGGTGTCATGCATCAGCATGGGACGGAAGCCGCCACCGCCGACGGTCGCCACGACGATGTCGAGCCGGCGCCCCAGTTCCCAGGCCTGCCGGAGCGCGGCCTGCACGTCATCCTCGCGGCAAGCGTCGCCGACGTTGATCTCGACCGTGGCGCCGGCCACTTGTGCAAGCAGGTCGCGCCGCGCCGCTTCCAGCGCTTCGCGCCGCCGCCCCATCAGCACTACCGCCGCGTCATCGCGCAGCAGCGCCAGCGCGCTGGCCGCGCCGATGCCACCTGCACCGCCGGTAACGAGTGCCGTCTTGCCTTCCAGTACACGATTCGTCGTCATCATGCCTCCCGCATCGGCAGGTCCTGCGTCCAGTCAACCATCAGTTCGCGCGCAGCGATGCGCCACTGGCCCTGCGATCGCTCGAAACGGTCCTGGTAACGAATGCCCCAGTCCAGCTTGCGCGGCACGCCGTCCTGCTCATACAGGTGGTTGGCCACGCAATAAGTCTCGCCCGTCGCGGTATCGCCGTTGATGTCCACCAGTTGCTGGTGCACGTGGTGCTGCGTGGCGCTGTACTGGCCTAGCGCCGACATGCCCTTGGCAATTGCTTCTGGTCCGTCCAGGCGGAAGCCGGGCCCGGTCAGCCGCGCATCCTGCGTGAAGAGTTCCGCGAGGCTCGGGAAATCGCGCCGGTCCACCGCCCGCGCGTAGCGGCAGGTCAGCGCGTGAATGGCTTGCTTGTGCTCCAGTTCGGACATGGCCGGTCTCACTCCTTGGTTGTGACCGGCCGGTGCAAGGTCCACGGCCGGTCGTTGGGATGGCGACTATCGTCAGCCCTGCCGCGCAGCGGGCCATCGTCCGCGTGGAGTAAGCGGGACGGATGCCGCTTAGTCCGAACGAAGGATGTACCGTGGCCTCGCCCGCCCCAAGCTTCGACGAGCACGGGCGGCCCGAACGGCGCCCGCGCATCACTGATACAGGAGACAGACATGAAGCAGGCGGAACAGGCCATCGTCGCGGTCGTCACGGGCGGCTCGCGCGGGGCCGGCAAGGGCATCGCCCTGGCGCTCGGCGCGGTTGGCGCCACGGTGTATGTGACCGGGCGCACGGAGCAGGAAGGCAGCGCGCCGCTGCCCGGCACCATCCACGCCACGGCGCGCGAGATCGACGCGCTGGGCGGGCGCGGCATCGCGGTCGCATGCGACCATCGGGACGATGCGCAGGTGGCGCGGCTGTTTGCGCGCGTGCGCGAGGAGATGGGGCGAATCGATATCCTGGTCAACAACGCCACCTTCCTCCATGACGAGCTCATCATGCCGGGGCCGTTCTGGGAGAAGCCGCTGGAGATGGCGGGGATTCTCGATGTAGGCCTGCGATCCGGCTACGTGGCCAGCTGGCATGCGGCGCCGATGATGGCGGCGCGCGGGCGGGGGTTGATTGTTTTCACGTCTTCCTTCGGTGCCAATTGCTATATGCATGGGCCGGCCTATGGGGCACAGAAGGCGGGGATCGACAAGTTCGCACACGACATGGCGGTTGACCTGCGTCCGCATGGGGTCGCGGCGGTATCGGTCTGGATGGGGCCGCTGCGCACCGCACGCACGCTGCGTGTGTGGGAACAGCATCCGGACAAGTACGCGTCGTTCGCGCCGGTAGCGGAAACGCCGGAGTTCACGGGGAAGGTTATCGATGCGCTGTATCGCGATCCTTCGCTGATGGAAAAATCGGGCCAGGTGTTGATCGCGGCGGAAGCGGCTCAGGGGTATGGGATTGTCGATGCTGATGGCGTACAACCGCCGTCTTACCGGCAGGCACTGGGCGGGCCGCCGGGGGTGCATCCGGCGATTGTGGAGTAGAGGGGGATTGGGGGGCGTGTGGTTGGGGTTGGGTTTACGCTCTTGGCATGCGCTGCTGTTTCGCCGGCGTAGCCGGCGAGTTACTTTTGTCTCGCGACAAAAGTAACCAAAAACGCGTTCTCGTGGTCGACGAAAGGCCCGTTGGGGTGAAGACGGTACAGGGCATAGCCAGACTGCCTGCCGCGTAGATGATTAGGATAGAAGCGTCAGATGAGCGAACCCGGATTACTTGGTGGCCCCTGCTAAGAATGCCATCGGTGGGACGCCTGCGGCTGCGCTGCGCGCGGCTCGGGAGCAAAACAAAAGACGAGTAGCGTCAGCACCGGCGCCAGCGCCAGCGCCGTTGATACCCCCCGCATACCGACTAGGACGCGCGCGTAGCGCTGCCGTAGGCGTCCCACCACTGACGCTGTTGGAACGCTGTACCCGAGCCCTACATGGGGATCGTACAAAAGCAGGTTATCGCGGGCACGGGTTCTGAATCACTATGCGTAGCAGGTTCGAACGAGCAACCACGTCTCGCGAGACCAAAGCCGCTTGAACCATAGAAGCGTATCGTTGATAGCCAGCCGCTCAGGCGATGCGTTTCTTGCCTACTTCTTGTCGCTTGGACAAGAAGTAGGTCGCCGGCTACGCCGGCGAAACAGCGGCGCATGCCAAGAACGACAGCGCGATCCCAACCACAAAGCCCCGCCGGCTAGCCCAGGCGCAACAGAGACGCCTGCCAAGGACGAAAACCCATTCATTGCCCTTGCGACAACAACCCCGTCGCAAACACCGTCGACCGGATCAGCCACGCTCCATCGATCCGCACATACTCATCCTCATAGCGCCCCGTCAGAAACGTCCGCGATCCGTTGGCATCATCCAGCGCCAGGTACGCCAGATCCCAGCTCCCCCGCGCCGTATCGGCATCGAGCACCCGAATATCCGCCTGCCCTGCAAAATGCATTTCCCGCAGCGTAGGCCGGCACGCCAGCTCCGCAAAGCACTGCACCAACGCTTCCCGCCCGGCAAAGCCCCCAATCCGGTCATAGTGGATATGCGCGTCGTCCGGCACGAAGCAGGCCCGCATGGCATCGGTATCCTTGTCATCGCACGCCCGCAAATAGCGCAGCTTGAGCGCCCGGATCGCATCTGCGGCTTCCAGCCGCGCAAGGCGCTCGGCAATACTGGCAATCTCGTTCATCTCCAATCCCCCGCTTCTCAGGCTTCCCGCAACTGATACTTCAAGACCTTGCCCGCCGCGCTCACGGGCAGCGAAGTCACGAACTGCACCTCGCGCGGCACCTTGTAGTTGGCCATGTGCCTGCGCGCCCAGACGATCAAGGTCTCGGCGTCCAGCCGTGCGCCATGACGCAACACCACGTAGGCGCGCCCGACTTCGCCGAGCCGCTCGTGCGGCATGCCGACGACCGCGACCTGCGCCACCGCCGGATGGGCCACCAGCAGCTTTTCCACTTCCGCCGGGTAGCAGTTGAAGCCGCCCACGATGAACATGTCCTTGATGCGATCCGTGATGCGCAGGTAGCCACGCGCGTCGAGCGTGCCGACGTCGCCCGTATGCAACCAGCCATCGGCATCGATGGCTTCCGCGGTAGCCTCAGGCAGGCCGAAGTAGCCCTGCATCACGTTGTAGCCACGCACCAGCACCTCACCAGCCTCACCCATTGCAACCGGCTGGCCCTGCGCATCGACGCAGCACAGCTCGATCCCGGGCATGGCGCGCCCCGATGTACCGGCAACCGTTTCGGCATCGTCGCCCGCGCGGGTCAGCGTGGCAAAGCCACACGACTCGGTCAGGCCGTAGCCGGTGATGACCGTGTCGAAACCCAGTTCGTCGCGCATGCGCTGGATCAGCACCGGCGCGATCGCCGAAGCGCCGGTCACGGCAACGCGCAACGAGGACAGGTCGAACTCGCGCAGGCGCGGCGCATTCAGCAGCGTCTGGTACAGCGTCGGCGGCCCCGGCAGCACCGTGATGCGCTCGTTCTCCACGCGCGTCATCACGGCTTCGGCGTCGAATACCAGGTGCGGCAGCACGGTGGCCCCGCGCGACAGCGCCGCAAGCCAGCCGGCCTTGTAGCCGAAGGTATGGAAGAACGGGTTGACGATCAGGTGGCGGTCGCCGGCCCGCACGCCCGTGATCGCCGCCCACCCGTCGACGGCACGCAGGTTCTGCGCGTGCGCGGTCATCACGCCCTTGGGCCGCCCGGTGGTGCCGGAGGTGAACATGATGTCCATGAGCGTGTCGCCGCGCACGCCGGCTTCGCGCTGCGCGAATGCGGCCGTGTCCACCTGCTGCGCCAGTTCGAGGAAGTCATCCCACGCCAGCTCGCCGTCGCCCGGCGCCGTACCCCGCCCCGGCCGCAGGATCACCAGGCGCTCCAGCGTGGCCGGCCGGTGCGGCGCCAGCATCTGCGGATAGCGCTCGCCGAGGAAATCGTCGACGCAGAACAGCAGACGCGCGCCGCTGTCGGCCAGCACGGCCGCGGCTTCCGCGCCCTTCATGCGCGTATTGAGCGGCACCAGCGCCGCACCCACGCTGTGCGTGGCCAGCGCGGCGATGATCCATTCCGAGAAATTCGGCGCCCATACCGCGACCCGGTCGCCCGGCTGCACACCGAGCGCCATCAGCGCCCGGCCCGCCTGGACCCGGCACGCATCCAGCCCGGCGTAGCTCAGACGCAGCCCGTCTTCCTGGATGGCGGTGCGTTCGCCGTGGCGCTGCGCCGCGCGCCGCACCAGTTCGGGAATGGTCGCGGCAGGGTCCTCGTGCCCGGCGGCGTCGAGGCCGGCGGACGCCGCAATGGCATCAATGGTGTCGGAGGCAGTCATGTCAGTCCGGGAACTTCAGGTGGATCTCGTCGCTCGCCGCGCGCGCCTGGCAAGCCAGGGTCCAGCCAGCCTCCAGGTCGGCGCGGTCGAGCACATGGTTTTCGCCGAGCGACACGTCGCCCCGCGTCACCTGGCACATGCAGGCGCCGCACAGCCCGGCGCGGCAGGAATTGGGCGCCGGCACGCCGGCGCGCTGCAGGGCGTCGAGCACGGTCTCGTCCGGCGTCACGCTGACCTGGTGGGTCGCGCCGTCGAGCTCAACGGTCAGTGCCGCGCCCCGCATGGCGGGCGCAGGGGTGGCCGCATCCATCACGGCCGGTTGCGCTGGCGGTATTGCCACCGGCACATCGGGCAGGGACAGGAAGCGCTCCACGTGGAGCTTGCCGCGCGGCACGCCGAGTTCCTGCAGCGCAGCCTGGGCCGCGTCCATGAACGGGGCCGGGCCGCACACAAAGCATTCCGCCAGGCTCCAGGGCCTCACCAGTTCTTCCAGCTGGCGCTGCGTCGGCGGCCCCTGCACGCTGTCCAGCCAGTGGACCACGCGCAGCCGGCCCGGATGGCTGCGCGCCAGCGCCGCAATCGTTTCGGCGAAGATGATGGAGCGCTCGTCGCGGTTGGCATAGACCAGCGTCACCGCGCCGCGCCCGTGGCGCAGCGCCGCCTTGGCGATCGACAATACCGGCGTGATGCCGCTGCCGCCGGCCAGCAGCAGGAAATCGCCATGCAGCGTGGGCGGCGTGAAGACGCCGGCCGGCGCCATCACCTCGACCGTATCGCCCGCGCCAAGATGGTCGCAGATCCAGTTGGACACGCGCCCGCCCTGCACGCGCTTGATCGTCACGCGCAGGGCGTGGTCGACCTCGGGCGTGCTCGACAGCGAATAGCAGCGCTGCAGCGGCTTGCCGTCGACGGGCACGCGCAGCGTCAGGAACTGCCCCGGACGGTAGGCAAAGGTATCGCGCAAGCCGTCGGGCAGCGCAAAGACCAGCGAATGCGCCTGCTCCGTTTCCGTGACGACTTCGGCGATCTGCAGCCGATGGTATTGCACTGGCGCCATGGATGTCCTTCTATAGCTGAGGTGCGGCGTCAGGCCACGCCCATGATGGTCTGCGCGTTGTCGATACGCAGTTCCGCGCCATTGATGAAGCGCGATTCGTCGGAGGCTAGGAACAGCACCAGGTTGGCCACGTCGCGCGGATGGCACATGCGCTGCATGGGCTCGGCGCCGCCGATTTCCTCGGGCAGGGCTGCGGCGCCGCCAGGCAGGAAGGCCGCGGTCATCGGCGTCATGATGCCGTCCGGATGGATCGAATTGCAGCGCACCTTGTAGCCGCTCTGCTTGCAGTGGCCCGCCACCGCGCGCGTAAGCGCGGCCACCGCCCCCTTGCTGGCGCTGTAGGCGCAGAACGCGCCCATGCCGCCGAGCGCCGCCACCGACGACATATTGACGATGCTGCCGCCGCCCGCCTTCATCGCGGCAACGCCGTACTTGCAGCCGAGGAAATAGCCGTCGGCGTTGATGCGCAGCACGCGCTGCCATTGCTCCAGCGTGGTGTCCTCGACCGTGCCGAGCATCAGGATGGCCGCATTGTTGACCAGCACATTCGGTGCGCCGAAGCGCTGCCCGGTGCGCGCCATCACCTGCTGCCAGCCGGCTTCGCTGGCAATGTCGTGCTGCACGAACAGCGCGGTCTCGCCGATCTCGCGCGCCAGCGCGTGGCCGGCTTCCTCGTTGAGGTCGGTCAGCACCACGCGCGCGCCTTCGCGCGCCAGCAGCAGGGCATCTTCCTTGCCGACGCCGCTGGCGGCCCCGGTGACGATCGCGATCTTGCCTTCAGTACGTCGGCTCATGGGACATCTCCTTGTTGGTGTGTGCCCGCCGCCCACCGGCAGGCTGTTGTGTCAGGTGGCTCAGGCCGGGCACGGCGCGCCCAGCGGCGCCGACGTGGTATAGGCGCCGTCGACATAGACCAGCGGCGACACCTCGCCCGCCAGCCGCACCTCGCGCAGCCGTCCGATGAAGATCGCGTGCGTGCCGTAGTCGAAGCGGCCGTCCTGCAGGCACACCAGGTTGGCCTGGGCGTCGCGCAGGCACGGCACGCCGAGCAGGTCGTCTTCCCACTCGCCGCTGGTGAAGCGCTCCTCGCCCTTGAGGCGGCCGCTGCAGTCCACCGCGATATCGCGGTGGTCGGCGGCCAGCAGGTTGATGCAGAAATCCGCGCCGGCATCGAGCGGCGGGTAGATCGACGAATTCCGGTTGATGCAGATCAGCAGCGAAGGCGGATCCGCTGACAGCGAATCGACCGCGGTCACGGACATCGAATAGCGGCGCTCGCCATGGCGGCAGCTGATGACCGCCACCGAGCGCGCCATGCGGCGCATCGCCTTCAGCATGTCGTCGCGCAGCGCGGTGCTGGTTTCGGGATTGGCGCTCATGAGGCCTCCTGTACGGTTTGAGCGTGGGGCACGGCGGCCGGCTGCGGCGCGCGCTGCGAAAGCAGGTCGGCCGCGATAAAGCCGAAGGTCATGGCGGGGCCCAGGGTAGAGCCCGCGCCGGGATAGCTGGTGCCCATCATCGAGGCACTGGTATTGCCGATGGCGAAGAGCCCGGTGATTGCGCTGCCGTCCTCGCGCAGCACGCGCGCGCCGGCGTCGGTCACCAGCCCGCCCTTGGTGCCGATATCGCCGGCGTCGAGCCGCACCGCATAGAACGGCGCCTTGCCGATCGGGGCCAGGCACGGGTTCGGCCGCACCGTTGGGTCGCTGTAGTAGGTGTCGAAGACGTTGTCGCCCTTGCCGAACTCTTCGTCGACGCCGGTGGCGGCGTAGCGGTTCATGCGCGCGACGCTGTCGGCAAGCCCGTCGGCATCGACGCCGATCTGGCTTGCCAGTTCGGCCAGCGAGCCGGCACGCACCAGGATGCCGGACAGATCGGCCGGAATGCTGCGGTCCGGCATGACCGAGCCCGGCAGGATCGGCCCGCACGGATACTTGTGCCGGAAGGTGGCGTCGAACACCATCCACGCCGGCACGCTGCAGCCGGTCTTTTCATGGTCGCGATACATGGCGGGCACGAACTCGGAATACGGCGCGGCCTCGTTGACGAAGCGACGGCCCAGCCCGTTCACCACCAGGCAGCCCGGCATGGCGCGCTCGATGAAAAGCGCGCGCTGCTTCTCCTCACCCTGCACATGCACCGTGGGCGCGCCCCAGACATGGGACATCAATGCCACGCCGGCGCCGGCAGCCTGTCCGGCGCGGATGGCGTCGCCGGTATTGTTCGGCGGCGTGGCGCTCCAGTCGGACCGCGTCGGCTGCGGCAGGTACTGCTCGCGCATGGCCTGGTTGCGCTCGAAGCCGCCGGCGGCGAGGATCACGCCACGTGATGCGCGGATCTCCACCGCGCGCCCGCCCTGCAGCGCGCGCACGCCGCGCACCGCGCCGTCTTCCACGATCAGGTCCTGCAGCGCGGTATCGAGCCACAGCGGAATCGCACGGTCCATCATCGCCCGTCGCAGGCCGCCGGCCAGGCTGTTGCCGAGCGTGAGGCGGCGATCGCGCCGGGTCTTGCGGCGCCAGCCAATGTCCAGCCAGTAGCGGGCGAACTGGCGCACCGCCAGGCCGAACCAGCCGGGTGAGCGGCACAGCAATGCGTGCGCCTCGCCCGAAGTCACGGCCACGCGGCCGCCCACCAGCGTGCCTGGCGACGGCGGACGCAGCCGGTCGAATTCCTCGCGCAGCCGTGCGCCGTCGAACGGCATCGGGTCAAGCGCGCGGTAGCCGGGCATTGCGCCCGGTTCCTTCTGGAAGTAGTCCGCGTAGCGCGGCAGCGTGTAGTAGCGCACGCCGGCCTGTTGCTCGAGGTACTGCAGCATGCGCGGCGCGTGCTCGAGGTAGGCGCGGATGCGCTGCGGGTCGCCATGCTCGCCGGTGCAGGCGAGCACGTACTCGAGCGCCTTGGCATAGTCGTCCTGCCCGCCGGCCGGCGCGATATGGTGGTTCATCGGAATCCAGATGCCGCCGCCGGACACCGCCGAGGTGCCGCCGTACTGGCTGCTCTTTTCCAGCACCACCACCGACAGCCCGCGGTCGGCGGCGCGGCAGGCGGCCAGCATGCCGCCGGCGCCCGAGCCGACCACCACCACGTCAAACTCCGTCGGCTGCATGCGCGCTGTGCTCTGGGTCATGATGGGCTCCCTTGCCTTGGCGGCTTCAGATGAAGAAGTCGGTGTTGGCGCGACCCATCATCACGCCGCCCAGGTTCTGGCCGAAGCGGTCCAGGTTGTTGGCGTAGTGGGCACGTGCGGCGTGCAGGTCCAGGAAGCGGCGCACCATCGGGTTGCTGCGGTAGATGCCGTTGCCGCCGGCGTAGCGCAGCAGGCCGTTCGCAAGCTGCGCGCAGCGTTCGGCCACCTGCGACGACTGGTAACGGAAATGCAGGCGGCGCGGCGTCGGCAGCTGGCCGCCTTCGCGCGCGACGGCGAGCAGTTCGTCGAAGTTGCGTTCGAGGATGGCGCGCATCTCGTCGACGGCCACCTGCGCATTGGCGCAGGCCAGTTGCGCGCCGCCGTCCTCCGCGGTCTTGCTGCCGCCGTTGCTACTGACGCGGCCGTCGGCGTAGCCGATGAAATCGTCGAGCGTGCCTTCCAGCGCGCCGATGCACGCGGTGCACACGGCGCGCACGAAGATCTGCGCGAACGGCAGGCGGTACAGCGGCGTGTCGTTGATCGCCAGGCCCGGGCTGGTGCCCATGGCGCCATCGACGGCGCGGTGGGTACGGTAGTCCGGCACGAACACGTCATCGACCACGATGTCGTGGCTGCCGGTGGCGCGCAGGCCCAGTACGTCCCAGTTGCGCACGATCTTGTAGTCGGAGCGCGGCAGCAGGAAGGTGCGGTAGTCATGGGCACCGCCCGGTTCGGCCGGCGGCACCAGGCCGCCCAGGAAGATCCAGTCGCACAGCTCGCTGCCGCTGGAGAACTTCCAGTGGCCGGAGAAGCGGTAGCCGCCTTCGACCGGCGTGACCTTGCCGACCGGCATATAGGTCGAGGCGATCAGCGTGGCGGGATCGTTGCCCCACACCTCCTTCTGCGCGCGTTCGTCGAACAGCGCGAGCTGCCAGTTGTGCACGCCGACCACGCCGTAGACCCAGGCCGTGGACATGCAGCCCCTGGCCAGGGCCATCTGGATGCGGAAGAAGGTCTGCGGGTCCAGCTCGTAGCCGCCGTAGCGGCGCGGCTGCAGCACCTTGAAGAAACCCGCGGCCTGCATCTCGGCGATGGTTTCGGCGGGGATGCGCCCTTCGGCTTCTGCCTGTCCGGCGCGTCCGGCCAGCGCGGGAATCATCTGCTCGGCACGCGCGATCAGGCTAGCGGCCAGGTCCTTGGGGTTGTTGTGGTGAGGCACCGCGGGTCTCCTTGTGGTCTTGTCTTGTGCTGGCGTTGATGTTTGCACCGGGTGGGCCGGGTGCCATCGTCTGATGGGACTAGCTGTCTTTGCGATCTGGCGTGTGGCACTTCGTGGCGGCGCTGGCCCTCTCCCGCAAGCGGGAGAGGGTCTCGCCCCCACGGGAAGCAAACGCTTGCGCGCTCAGGCCACCGCGCTCAGCTTGCGGCCCTGCTTGCGGAAGTGCGGAATCACGTGCTCGCCGATATTGCGGATGGTTTCGAGCTGCGCCCATTGCGGCACCGTGCCCATCTGGCAGATGAACAGGATCTCGTCGGCACCGGCGTCGATCAGGCGCTGCACGTAGCCTATGCAGTCATCCACGGTGCCGTAGGCGTGGTTCGGGTTCAGCATCATCATCGACGGGTCGCTGAAGTCCACCGAGACCTTCTCGGATGCGAACCTGGTGTTGATGACGGCCTTGCCCTGCGCGTCAGTGGCGGTGACATGCTCGTCGTCCCACTTCGACGGGTCGGGGCGCTCGCCGCCGGCGTACCAGTACGACAGCGATTCCATGAAATAGCGCTGCCCCGTGATGCCGATCTTGCGCGCGGCCAGGCCATCGTCGAGCACGATGGTCGGGCACAGTGCCGCCAGGTGCTGGTGCGGGCGGAAGCCGACCTGGTCCTCGGCCTTGCGGCTCGCCCACGCGCTGCGGTAAATCTCGTTCTTCTTGGCGACATCCTCGGGGCCGCCGAAGCCGAGCACCAGCGCGCCCATGCCGCGCGCGCCGGCGCGTTGCAGCGTGTCGGCATTGGTGCAGGCCAGGTACATCAGCGGGTGCGGGTCCTGGCGCGGCTTCGGGTGGATCGGACGGCGCGGGATCTTGATGAACTCGCCGTTGTGCTCGATCTCGTCCTGCGTCATGATCTTCGGGATCAGGTACATCGACTCGTCGATCATCGGGTGCAGGCTGTTCAGGTCGTAGCCGAAGGTGCCGGCCTCCTGCTGGGTGCCGCCCTTGCCCACGCCGAAGTGCACGCGGCCGCCGGAGAGGATGTCGAGCGTGGCGATGCGCTCGGCCACCTTGACCGGATGGTTCATCGCGGGCGGCAGGCATACCACGCCGTGGCCGATGCCGATGCGCTGCGTGCGGCCGGCGACGAAGGCCAGGAACGTTTCGGGCGCGCTCATGTGTGCGTAGTTGGTCAGCGCGGTGTGCTCGACCGCCCAGACCACGTCAAAGCCCATGTCCTCGGCCAGCACCACCTGTTCCATGATTTCATCGAACACCTTGTGGTCGCCGGCGCGCGAGGCATCGACGGTCTGTGCTTCATAGATCAGCGAAAAACGCATTGCAGTCCCCTTCCCTGGCATTGATGGTTCAGGACCGCCGCCGGGACGCCGCCGGATGCCGCGCCTCGGGCCGGAAGCGGCCTGTGTGCTTGCAGTGTGGTCGGCGCAAGGCGTTGCAACATCGTCTGATTGGATTATGAGCACTCGATGGCGCATCCCTATCATTGGCTGCGGGCCTCAGTTCAACATCACGCCCGTTCATCGAAGGGACCAAGGACATCATGCAAGCCAGACTATTGCTTTACCCCGTCGCGGATATCGACACCGCGCTGCCGTTTTTCACCGAAGGGCTCGGGCTGCCCGTGAAGTTTCGCGACGGCGACCGCTATTGCGCGCTCGATGCGGGGGCGTTGACGCTGGCGCTCGTGGCCGGCGAAGAGAGACTGGTGGAGCAGCCGGCGCTGGCGTTCAGGGTGGAGGAAGGACAGGAGATCGACGCAGCCATTGCGCGGCTGGTGGATGCCGGTGCCATCGTGACACTGCCCGCGGCGCAGGGTCCGCATGAGACGCGCGCGGTGCTGCAGACCCTGGAGGGTTTTGCGTTGGTGCTCAGCGGGAAGTATTGATTGGTGTGGCGTGCTTGGCCGGCGTCACTGTTTCGCCGGCGTCGCCGGCGGGGGCTTTGTGGCTATGACTGGCTCGTCGTGCTTGGCGGGCGCCGCTGTTTCGCCGGCGTAGCCGGCGACCTACTTCTTGTCCGAGCGACAAGAAGTAGGCAAGAAGCGCGTCGCCTGGCGGCTGGCCATCAACGATACGCTTCTTGTGTTCAAGCGGCTTTGGTCTCGCGAGGCTTGGTTGCCCGTTCGACCCTGCTACGCATAGTGATTCAGAACCAGTGCCTGCGATAACCGGCTCTTGTACGATCCCCATGTAGGGCTCGGGTACAGCGTTCCAACAGCGTCAGTGGTCGGACGCCTTCGGCTGCGCTGCGCGCGCGTCCTAGTCGGTCGGCCACAGGCATCAACGTCGCTGGCACCGAAGGTCTGTTCCCTCGCGCATGGCGATGCGCGCGAGCAAACTGCTGGGGGATGAGTTGGCTGCGGCCTGCGTGCCCAGGCTACTGAGCCGCGCGTAGCGCAGCCGAAGGCGATGATGCGATACCTGCCAGGAGCAGGGACCACGGACAGTTTCGGGGCTCGTTCAATCAGCGCTCTAATCCTGCCCACGGACGTGCACCACGCGGCAGGCAGCCGGGCACACTCTGAAGCCCATACCCGTACAACACCCGCAGCACACTACGATCAATATTCGCCCGCTAGGGCAAGTAAACGCGCTTTTTGGTTACTTTTTGTCGCTCGGACAAAAAGTGACTCGCCGGCTACGCCGGCGAAACAGCAGCGCCCACCAAGCACGACAACCCATTCCCCCCCAAGAACCGTCCTTCATCCCAACGAAATCACACTACTCAACAGCATCCGCACCAACGTAGCCTGACGGGTCACGCCAGTCTTGGAGAAAATCGCCCGCAGATGCGCGCGTGCCGTGTTCTTGCTGATACCAAGTTCGTCAGCCGCTTCATCAAGCGTAAGCCCGTTGGCAAGCTGCAGCGCCAGCTGCGTTTCCGCCGGCGTGAAATCAAACAGCTGGCGCACCACGTCGTGGGAAGCCTGCGAGCGCCGCTCCGGATCACGGATAAACACCACGCACGCCGGACGCTTGCGATTGTCCTCCGACCACTCGCTGAGCGGGATCGTGCGGATCAGCACGCCCAGCCGGGCGTTGCCCGACGGGCGCGTGATCGACATCGCTTCCATCAGCGCCGGCGTGGTGCCCAGGTGGCCCATCATCGCCTGGCGCAGCAGCCGCTGGAACTTGCGGTTCTCCTGGCCGTATTCCACGTCCAGCCCGCCCTTGGAGATGCGGATGCCGTCCCTGGCGCCAAGGATCTCGTCGGCGGCGGCGTTGGTCTTGATGATGGTGCCGGATTCGTCGAGGATCACCATGCCGACCAGCATGCGGTCGATGGCGCTGGCATAGACGGTGCGCTCCGATTCCACCACGTCGATGCGCGAGTGCAGATCCACCGCGCGCTTCAGATGCGGCAGCAGCGCCGTGCACAAGGCCTTGTCCGCGGCGGAGAAATTCGGGCTGTCGATATTGCGGCACAGGCGGAAGCGGCATTCCACGCCGTCATCGGTGCGCAGGTCGGCACCGAGGATGTAGCGGATGCCAACGTCCTTCAGGAACTGCTGGTAGATCTCGCTCTGACACCACACGCCCGGCCCGAGGTGTTCGTCGATCGTCACCACGCGGTCCGACGGCAGGCCGATGAAGGGATCGAGCGCGTAGTAGTAGTTGTTGTAGGAGGTCTCGCCCGCAAGCGTCGAGCCCCCGTGCTCGGACACATTGACCATCAGCCCGGGCCGGTCGGTGGCCGGCGAACGCAGGATCAGCGTGGCGTAGTTGGCGTTGAGCTGGCGGCGGATGTGCTCCAGCGCCTTGCCCCAGGGCACCTGCTCCATCGGGCCCTGGTAGATGTCGCCCAGCAGCGCGCTGAATTCCGACAGCGACACCGTCGTTTGCGCGAACAGGTGTGCGGCGGCCTGGTTGTGGCTAACCTCCATCAGCATTTCCTCTGTCTCCATTGTGGCGTGCGCAGCGCCCCGGGCATGCCGGACGGCTGGCCTGCTGCGGGCTCTCTGGCCCTTTTTTGTGCCCCGATTATAGGGACGGCAAGGGGTCGCGGCTTGCCCCTTGCCTCCATGGTTTGCCCTAGTCGAAACCGGCTCCGGGTGCGGGCCGGACTAGTCTCGCGGGACAGGGCAAATCGTCACGCGCCCGCGGCGCGAAGACATACTCCAAACAGACTAAGGACAGACCCAGGCTTACCTGGCCAAGGGCAAACCCTAGCCATCGCATGGCGCCCCTGCGCCCTACCCAAACAGACGATGCCACGCCGGCGTGCCGCCGCTAAAAGACAGCCATGGGCGTCGATCCGCGCCGCCCTCTTTCCACGGAGAACGACCACCATGGCGGCAAACCCGCGGCTGCAGGCCGCAGTAATCACCGGAGCGGGCGGCGGCATCGGCCGCGCGCTGGCACAGGCCCTGGCCGCGCAGGGATATGCGCTGGCGCTGGCGGATATCGACGCCGATGCGCTCGAAGCGACGCGCGCGGCGCTTGCTGCCCAGGGGGCGACCGTGATCGCCATTCCTACCGATGTGTCCGACGCGCGGCAGATCGAGCACTTGTGCGCCGAGAGCTTCCTGCGCCTGGGCCATGTCGACCTGCTCATCAACAACGCCGGCGTGCTCGCCACCGGCCGTTGCTGGGAACTGGCGCCGGAGGTGTTCGAGCGCGTGCTGCGCGTCAACCTGTGGAGCGTGCTGCACGCGCTGCGCTGCTTCGTGCCGCGCATGGCGGCGCAAGGCTCGGGTCATATCGTCAATATCGCGTCAATGGCCGGCCTGGCCGTCGGACCATGGCTGGCGCCCTACACGCTGTCCAAGCAGGGCGTGGTCGCACTGAGCGAAGGGCTGGCGCTGGAACTGCAGGCGGCCGGTATGCCGGTCAAGGTGTCCGTGGTCTGCCCCGGCCCGGTGGCCACCAGCATCGCGGCGGACCTGAACGGCGCCGGGCCGGAGGAAGTGAACCAGATGAACGGTGCGCTGCGCGGCGGCATCGCCGCCGGCCTGCCCCCTGACGAGGCCGCGCGCGTGATCCTGGATGGCGTGGCGGCCGGACAGTTCTGGATCCTGCCGCACGAGCAGGCCGTGCACGCGGCGATGGCGCGCGCGCAAGGCATTGCCGCCGGCACACCGCCGGCATTTTCGCTCTGAAGCAGACTTCCCCGATACATAGCAGGAGACAAGATGCCGCTCGATCCTCAGGCCCGCGCCATGCTGGAGGCCATGGCCGCCATGCCCCGCCCCGACTTCACAACGCTGCGCGCCGCCGACTACCGCGCCGCGCTGGCGGCCATGCCGGGCTTCGCGCCGGGCGATGCCATCGCCGCGCAACAGGACCTCACCATCGAGGGTGCCGACGGGCCGCTGCCGGCCCGCCTTTACCGGCCCGACCATCGGCCCGACCATCGGCCCGACCATCGGCCCGATGACAGCGCGGGGCTGCCGCTGGTGGTCTATTTCCACGGCGGGGGCTTTGTCCTGTGCGGACTCGATTCGCACGACAACATCTGCCGCACCCTCGCGCGCCGCAGCGGTGCGCTGGTGTTGTCGGTGGACTACCGCCTGGCCCCCGAGGCACGCTTCCCGGCCGCCGCCGAAGACGCTGTCGTGGCCGTGCGCTGGGCCGCCGCGCATGCGGCGCAACTGGGCGCCGACCCGGCCCGGATTGCCGTGGCCGGCGACAGCGCCGGCGGCAACCTTGCCGCCGTGGCATGCCAGCAACTGCGTGGCAGCGGCATCGCGCTGCGGCACCAGCTCTTGCTCTACCCCTACCTGGACTGCACCGACGCCGCCACCGGCAGCGCCAGCTATCGCGCATGCAGCGAGGGCTACTTCCTCAGCGCGGCGGAACTGGACTGGTACCGCGCCCAATACCTGGCCCATCGCGCGGACGCCGCCGACGTGCGCGCCAGCCCGCTGCACCAGCGCGACCTGCACGGCTTGCCGCCTGCCACCATCATCACCGCCGAATTCGACCCGCTGCGCGACCAGGGCGAAGCCTATGGCGAGGCCTTGCAGCGTGCCGGCGGCAGCGCCACCGTGCGGCGCTGGCCCGGCCAGTTCCATGGCTTCATGAGCATGCAGGGCGCAATCGACGCCGCGAGCGATGCGCTGGATGCGACGGCGGCGGCACTGCGCCAGGCCTGGAGTGACAACAGCAGTGCTAGCCGCCAGGAGGCAGCATGAGCGCGGCCAACGTACTGCCGCCGATGGCCGACGCTATGTCAGACGTACTGGCGGCACTGGCCGCGGGCCAGCGCGCGGTGGTGATCGAAGACGAAACCGACGAAGCCACCGGCTGCGTACTGGTCGCGGCCGAGCGCGCCACCGAGGCCGACGTCAACTTCATGGCCGCCGAGGCGCGCGGCCTGGTGTGCATGGCGATCACCGAAGCGCGCCGCCAGCGGCTGCAACTGCCGCCGATGGCGGCCAACCAGCGCCAGCGCGAACGCTACACGGTGTCGATCGAAGCGGCCACGGGCGTCAGCACCGGCATTTCCGCCGCGGACCGGGCCCTGACGCTGCGCGTGGCGGCAGCGGCGCATGCGCAGCCGCACGACCTGGTGCAGCCGGGCCACGTTTTCCCGGTGGTGGCACAGCCGGACGGCGTGCTGCGCCGCGCCGGCTTCGCCGAGGCCTGCTCCGACCTGCCCAGGCTGGCAGGACGCGTTGCGGCCGGTTCGTATGCCATGCTGCTCGACGATGACGGCGACCTGCTGCGCGGCCCCGGCCTGCTGGCCTTTGCCCGGCGCCACGGCCTGCCGGCGGTTTCGATCAGCGGGCTGATCCACCACCGCCTGCTGACCGAAGGCTCACTGCGCCGCACGCACACGCGCGAACTCGACACGCCTTACGGGCGCTTCACGGTGCATGCGTACCATGACGCGCCGGTCGACGCGCTCCATCTCGCGCTGGTGCTGGGTGCGCCCGATCCGCGCCAGCCCGTGCTCACACGCGTGCAGACCGTGGAAATGCACCGCGACGTGCTGGCCTTCGGCACGCCGGCGCTGCCCGCCTGGAACCTGGAACGGTCGCTCGCGCGCATCGGCGCCGAGGGCTGCGGCGTACTGGTGCTGCTCGATGAGCGCGAATCGCCGCAGCAGCGGGTGGAGCGGCTGGCGGCGCCGCCATCGGCCGCACCCGCGCCGGCGTTCGCGCAAAGGGCACTGGGCGTCGGGGCGCAGATCCTGCGCGACGTGGGCGCGCATAAGCTGCGCCTGCTCAGCCATCCGGTGCCGTACCGCGCCGTCACCGGATTCGAGCTGGAGGTTACCGAGTTTGTCCCGCCGGCCTGATCAGGCCAGGCCCGCCAAAACAATCGGCAAAGCTGCGGGTGAAACGGTCCACATCGCTGTCGGCCAGGTGGTTGATGCCACCGGCCAGGCGCCGGCCGCCGCCGGTCTCGAAGCCGCGGCAAAAGTCCACCGCGCTGGTAGCGCAGTGCGCCGGCACCCGCACGCTGACGGCAAAGCCGCCGCCGGACTTCGGCGACAGCAGGCCAATCGCATCGCCGGGGCGCCCGCGCACCAGCTCATTGGCCAACACACCGATCGCGCGCCGCGCCCATGGCGCGTCGGGCAGCACCAGCAGCGCGGCACCGGGCACCTCATGCGCGGGCGACAGCCGCCGCGCGTGCGCCATGTCTTCCTCGTAGCCGTCGCACAGGGCCGCATAGGCGCCGCATTGCGCCGCGAATGCCAGGGGGTCCTCGAAGGGCAGCATGTGGAGCGCCAGGTCGGCGGGATCGAAATGCAGATCCGCCAGGCACTCGCCATAGGCGTTGTAGTTCAGGCAAGTGCCCAGGCGCTCCAGCATGGCGATCTGGCCAGCATCGAGCCCTGACTGCGCCGCCAGCGCCCGGGCCACGGCAGCCAGGTTGTCGCCGAACGCGGCGGTGATTGCCCAGCGCCGGTGGCGCCCGCCGAGGTGGCGGTCGACCAGGATGCTGGTGCAGACCTCGGGTCCCTCGTCGATATGGGCGCGCAGGCAGCCATGGGCCGGCACTTCGCCGGCATGGTGGTGGTCGAAGTACTCCACGCTGGCACCGGCCGCGAGCAAGCGCAGCAGGCCGTCGCGGTTCTGGTCGAGCGAGATGTCGAGCGCGGTCACCGAATCGCCCGGCACGGCGTCGATGCGGTCGAGCAGCCGGATATCGCGCTTGACGCCGGTGACCAGGGTGACGTCGCCAGGGTTAGCCAGGCGCTGCTGCTGCTGCGCGCACAGGCCATCGGCGTCGCCGTTGAAGGCAATGTAGCGGGTCATGGCAATGGCTCAGGGGTCGTGGGTCAGGGCATGAAATCGCCGCCGTTGGCATCCAGGGAGGCGCCGGTGATCGCCCGGGCATAGTCCGACACCAGGAACAGCGCCGCGCGCGCGCAGTCATCGTCCGTCGGCATGCGGCCCAGTGCGATCTGCGAAGCCACGGGTGCGATGATAGCGTCCTCGCTGACGCCTTGCTCGGCTGCGGCATGGCGCACGTAGCCCTGCACCGGCGCGCCCCACATCCAGCCCATGAACACGCTGTTGGCGCGGATGCCGTGCGGACCGAGTTCGCGCGCCAGGTACTTGACCGCCACCGCCAGCGCGCCCTTGGACGCCGCGTAGCCCGATTCGCCGGGCATCGGCTTGCGCGTGGCCTGGGTGTTGATCATCACGATGGCGCCGCCGCCCTGCGGTTTCATCAGCGCCGCCACCTCCTGCGTCAGCGTCATGGTGCCGAACACGTTGGTGTCGAACACCTGGCGCCAGACATCCAGGTCTGCGGCCTCCACCGGCTCGGGGAAATTGCCGTGCTGGAAGGCGCTGTTGACCAGCGCGTCGATCCGGCCGAAGCGGCGCATGGTCTCGGTGGCCAGGTGGCGGGACTGGGTGCGGTCGGTGATATCGGTCACGACCTTGAGCACTTCGCAGTCGGCACCCAGGGCGTCGATACGGGTCTGGGCTTCGTCCAGTTTCGCCGCGGTGCGCGCGGCGATGGCCACGGCGCGGGCGCCTTCGCGTGCGGCTTCCACGGCGAGCTTGATGCCCAGTCCCGGGCCGATGCCGGACACGATGACGGTTTTGTCTTTTAGTAGCATGGTGTTGTCTCCTTCAGAGTTTTGGATCTTTTGGGTTCTTCGCGGGATTGTGGTGATGATGGGGTTGTCGTTCTTGGCTAGCGCTGCTGTTTCGCCGGCTTGGCCGGCGGGGTTTCGTGGTGGTGACTGGCAACCCCCAATCCACCAAAACCCCAATCCCCTCAATTGCGATTCAAAATATGCCTTCCCCGGTAGCCAGCGAAGTCGCGCTCAAGCTGCACCTGGCTCAGGCCGAACTGTTCCGGCGTATAGGCATGCGCCGCCCGCTGGTTGCGCGGATTGCCTTCCATCCATGCCCACATTCCCGCGCGCGCGGCTTCGGTCAGCGGCATGCCTCCAAAGCGGTAGACCGCGCGGGCCACGCCGAAAGGATCGCTCACCGTGTCCTCGAAGCGCACGTCAAGAAAACGGTCGGCCGGCAGCCCGTCGCGCACGGCCATGGCGTGCTCGGTGCCGCGCCGCATCTGCTCGCTCCACTGCCGCCCAACGGTGACGGCATCGGGAGCATCGGCGTACATCTTCCACAGCGTATGCGCCATGCTGGCCATCGACGGTATCGTCTGCGTAGGATCGCGGTGGGTCAGGACGACCTGCGCGCCCGGGAACACCTTGAACAGGATCTCAAGCGTATGCAGGTGCTGCGGCGTCTTCAGCACCCACCGCTGCGCCGGTGCCTCGCCACGCTGCCGCTTCTGCCATTGCAGGAACTGCAGCATGGTCTTCAGGTAGGCATAGACTTCGGTGCGGTCCTGGCGCGCCAGCCACGCGGTGTAGGCCGGCACGTTGGCGTAGGAATCCATCGCGCACAGGAAGGAATGCTCCATCAGCATGAATTCCTCGTCGGCCGCCATGGCGTCCAGCGGGTGGATGGCGAGGATGTCCGGGATGAAGCGGATCATCTGCGCGACTTCCTCGCGCGCCAGCGCAATGCGCTGGCCGGGGTCGCCCACGTCCTCGCCGGGCAGCGGCGCCGGGTAGCGGGTTTCCCACCACGCCGCGGAACAGAAGCGCGCGTCCGTGGCCAGCATGCGCTGCAGCAGCGTGGTGCCGGTGCGCGGCAGGCCGACGATGACCAGCGGGTCTTCCACGCGCTCCTGCAGGATCTCCGGATGGCGCTTGCAGTAGTCCTGAATCACCAGCCGGTTCACCAGTTGCGCCTGCAGCTTGCCTTCCAGCAGTTGCACGCCCTGCGGCGACAGCCTGGCCTCGCGCGCCAGCGAGCCGGACAGCACCTCCAGTGCCTCGCGGTAGTTGCCCGGGCCGAAGTCGGTCAGTCCACCGGCCTGCTGGCTGGCCTGCGCGAGCAGGCGCTCCACATTGATTGCATTCATGCCTTGTTCTCCCTGAGGTTCTCCCTGAGCGATACAAGCTTGACCACACGCGTGCGCGGATGCACCGGCTGCGCCGCCCCGACCCAGCGCCAGCACATGGTGCCGTTGCCATGGCCGGCGGTCTCCAGCCAGTTGGGCAGGCCCGGGTCGCGCGCGCCGAGGATGACGGTGACGCCGCCGTTGGCATCGAGGCGGGCGCTGTGCTTGTTGATGCAGATATCGTGGTAGCGGTAGTCGAGCGATTCCATCCAGTAGTTATTGACCTGGAAGTTCCAGAACTCGCACGCCGGCACCTGCTCGACCTCGATCACCAGCGCCTCGTCGTCCGCCAGCTGCCAGCTGGAGTGGTAATAGAAGATGTTGGGATCGCCGCCGGCCGCCTGGCACACCGCCTGGTCCGCCGGCGGCAGGGCATTGACATGGCCGCCGTAGCCCTGCGCCCAGTCGGCGAACACGCGCGCGGTGCCCTCGACAAAGCCCGCGGCGCGCAGCAGGCCGGCGTGCAGGCGCTCCGCACTGATTGCGGGCGGCTTGCCGCTGCCGTCGAGACGCTCGATATGCAGCTCGGCCGGCGTCTCCGCCTTGCGGTCCAGGAAGGTCTGCCGCACCACCAGCGCATTGGTGGCCGGCTCCATCCGCACCCAGTTGCCGTCGTGCGGGCGCGCGCTGAGGATGAGCTCGAAGCTGCCGTCCGCGTCCACCGCCAGCTTGTTGCTGTCGATAAAGCCGGTCTGGATCATGCGCCCGTCGGTTTCGTAGCCGCCTTTCTGCGTGCCGAAGCTCAGGTAGGCCACCGTGCCGCGGCGGCCGCGGACGCGGTACTCCGCATTGCCGTCCAGCCGCGCGTAGCGATAGAGATTGTCCGGATTGTCCGCGCCGATCTTGGCGGTCTCGTGCGACGGCGAGAAAAAGCCGGGAAACGCCGGATCGGCGAATTCCACATGCATCTCCAGCGCAATGCGCAGCAAGCGGCTCAGGTAGCGGAAGCCCTCGGCGCGCGTGAGCGCGTCGGATGGCGCCTCCGGGCGCAGGATCTGCTGTCCGCTGCGCCTGAGCACTTCGCAAAACTCGGCCCAGGTCTGGCCGCTCAGCAACTGGTCTTCGGCGGAGGTCGCCATCTGCCTGCTCCCGTGGTTCGTCGGCGAAGCAACGATACCCAGCGCAGGGCAGGCTCAGCCTCGTCCGGGCGGACTAGGAAATGCGCGCCCCGTCCCGCCATTTCTTAGTCCGCCCGGACGAAGTGGCGCAGGGCCCCGGCTCGCTACCTTTTGCCCATGCCAGGCCACCGCAAGATCCCTGCACGGGGCCGGCGCAACCAAGAGGAGATCCCGATGTTGACCCACCTGGAGCAACTGGAGGCGGAGAGCATCCACATCATGCGGGAGGTGGTGGCGGAATGCGAAAACCCCGTCATGCTCTATTCCATCGGCAAGGACAGCGCCGTGATGCTGCACCTTGCGATGAAGGCCTTCCATCCCGCGCGGCCGCCGTTTCCGCTGCTGCACGTCGATACCACGTGGAAGTTCCGCGAGATGATCGCGTTCCGCGACCAGACGGTCGAGCGCCTGGGCCTGGACCTGCGCGTGCATATCAACCCCGAAGGGCTGGAGCGCAACATCAGCCCCCACGAGCACGGCTCGGCCGTCCATACCGACGTGTGGAAGACGCAGGGCCTGAAGCAGGCGCTGGACCACTATGGCTTCGATGCCGCCTTCGGCGGCGCACGCCGCGACGAGGAGAAGTCGCGCGCCAAGGAGCGGGTGTTCTCGGTACGCACCGCGCAGCACCGCTGGGACCCTAAGATGCAGCGCCCCGAACTCTGGCACCAGTACAACACCCGCAAGCGCAAGGGCGAAAGCCTGCGCGTGTTCCCGCTGTCGAACTGGACCGAGCTGGACATCTGGCAATACATCTATCTCAACGACATCCCGATCGTGCCGCTCTACTACGCCAAGGAGCGGCCCGTGGTCGAGCGCGACGGCACGCTGATCATGGTCGACGACGAGCGCCTGCCGCTGCTTGCGGGAGAAACGCCGCAGATGCGCAAGGTCCGTTTCCGCACGCTGGGCTGCTACCCGCTCACGGGCGCGATCGAAAGCGAGGCCGACACGCTCGGCGGCATCATCCAGGAAATGCTGCTGGCGACCACGTCGGAGCGCCAGGGACGGCTGATCGACAGCGACTCGGCCGGTTCGATGGAAAAGAAGAAGCAGGAGGGATATTTCTGATGGAAACCCTGATCGACAATGCGCCCGCGATGGCGCAACCGGACGGCGCACAGGGCGATATTGCCCACTACCTGCGCGCCCAGCAAAGCAAGAGCCTGCTGCGCTTCATCACCTGCGGCAGCGTCGACGACGGCAAGAGCACGCTGATCGGCCGGCTGCTGTATGAATCGAAGATGCTGTTCGAGGACCAGCTGGCCCAGCTCGAAGCCGACTCGAAGAAGATGGGCACGCAGGGCGAGAACCTGGACTTCGCGCTACTGGTGGATGGCCTGGCCGCCGAGCGCGAACAGGGCATTACCATCGACGTGGCCTACCGCTTCTTTGCCACCGACAAGCGCAAGTTCATCGTCGCCGATACGCCCGGGCATGAGCAATACACGCGCAATATGGTCACTGGCGCCTCAACCGCCGACCTGGCCATCCTGCTGGTGGATGCGCGCCGCGGCGTGCAGACGCAGACACGCCGCCACAGCTATCTGGTGTCGACGCTGGGCATCCGGCGCGTGGTGCTGGCGGTGAACAAGCTCGACATGGTGGACTACTCGCGCGACGTCCACACGCGTATCGAAAAGGAGTATCGCGAGTTCGCGCAGCAGATCGGCCTGACCGATATCGTCTGCATCCCGATGTCGGCGCTGCGCGGCGACAACATCACCGCTCCCAGCGCGAATACGCCGTGGTACCAGGGCCCGACGCTGATGGACCATCTGGAAAGCGTGCCGATCGACCATGTGCCCGCGCAGGACGAGTCGTTCCGGCTGCCGGTGCAATGGGTCAACCGCCCCAACCTGGACTTCCGCGGCTTTGCCGGCACGGTCAGCGCGGGCGAGATCCGCCGTGGCGATCGCGTGCGCGCGCTGCCTTCCGGCCGCGAAAGCCGCGTCACCGCGATCGTCCGCGCCGACGGGGAATGCGAGTACGCCATGCGCGGCCAGGCCGTGACGCTGACGCTGGCCGACGAGATCGACGTCAGCCGCGGCGACGTGCTGGCGTGCGCGGAAAACCCGCCCGCGGTGGCCGACCAGTTCGAGGCCACGCTGGTGTGGATGAACGAGGACGCCATGCTGCCCGGGCGCCCCTACCTGCTCAAGCTCGGCACGCGCACCGTGGGCGTGACCGTGGCGCAGCCCAAGTACAAGGTCAACGTCAACACGCTCGAACACCTGGCCGCGCGCACGCTGGAGCTGAACGAGATCGGCGTGTGCAACCTGCACCTGGACCAGCCGGTGGCGTTCGATCCCTACGCGCGCAGCCGCGAGCTGGGGGGCTTCATCCTCATCGACCGCCTCACCAACAACACGGTCGGTGCCGGCATGCTCCATTTTGCGCTGCGCCGGGCGCAGAACGTGCACTGGCAGGCGATCGACGTGGACCGCCGCGCCCACGCCGCGCTCAAGCGCCAGTCGCCGCGCATCGTCTGGTTCACCGGGCTGTCCGGCGCGGGCAAGTCAACCATCGCCAACCTGGTGGAGAAGCGCCTGCACGCACTCGGCCACCACACCTATCTGCTCGACGGCGACAATGTGCGCCACGGCCTGAACAAGGACCTGGGCTTCTCCGAGGCGGACCGCGTCGAGAACATCCGGCGCGTGGCGGAAGTGGCAAGGCTGATGCTCGATGCGGGACTGATCGTGCTGGTGTCGTTTATCTCGCCGTTCCGTTCCGAACGCGAGATGGCACGCACGCTGGCCGGCGACGGCGAGTTCGTCGAAGTCTTCATCGATACGCCGCTGGCGGTGGCCGAGCAACGCGATCCCAAGGGCCTGTACCGCAAGGCGCGCCGCGGCGAGCTGAAGAACTTCACCGGCATCGATTCGCCTTACGAGCCGCCTGAGCGGCCGGAACTGCGCATCGATACTACGGCCGATACCGCGGAGCAGGCGGCGCAGCGGATCGTAGCATGGCTGCGGGACAGACCTTAAGCGATTCAAAGAACGGAAACAGCGGTGCCAAGCCGCACCGCTGCTCCGCATTGGGCCCGTCAGCCAGCTGACACTTCGATTCGCCGAGGCTTGGCCTCTTCGCGGCGCGGGACGGTCACCTTCAGCACACCGTCCTGCAGGTTTGCCTCGATGCCAGCAGCATCCAGGTCAGCACTGAGCGTAAAGGTACGTGCATAGCGCGGCTGGCGCACCTCGGCATGTTGCACGCGCAGACCTGCCGGGGTAGGCACTACAGCTTCGCCCTCGATGCGCAGCTGACTGTCATGTACGTGCACTTCCAGCTTTTCCCGCGGCACACCTGGCAAGTCTGCCCACAGCACGACGCCGCTGGCGGTTTCGTAGATGTCGACCGCCGGGACCAGCGTCGTTGCCTGTGCGGTGTCGCGGCGCTGCGCAACCGCGCCCTGTCCCTGTTGCGTGTTCTGCGTGACTTGGGTGGAATCATTCATGGCTCGCTCCTTGACATCGATCATTTAGCTGACAGTAATGGCCCGCGGACGCGAGGTCTCGCGCTTGCCGACGCTGATCGACAGGCAGCCGTTGGCGTAGCGCGCCTGCACCTTGTCGGGATCGGCCGACTGCGGCAACTCGATCACACGGCGGAAACTGCCTGAGAAGCGCTCCTGCGCGTAGGCGCGCGCTTCGGCATCGCCCTCCGGCCGCGCCGCGGTGCGCTCGCCGCTGATCGTGAGCAGCCCCTTGTCGATCGACACGTCAATCTGGTCGGCGCGCATGCCTGGGGCGAATACGACCACCTCGATGGTGTCGTCGGTCGTGCCGATATTGACCGGGGGAAATGCCCCGAAACGCCCGGATCGCAAGCTCGATGGGAACCCGCCGAACAGGCTCGCCATCTGCCGTTGCATCCGGTCGAACTCACTGAACAAGTCAGTGCCGAAATAATATTCACTCATGGTTAGGTCCTCCTTCCAGTTAGCACGGATGGCGCCGGCCATTGCCACATGGTTGCCTGCCACCCGCTGGCACACCCGGTGGTTCATGCCGCTCGCACGGCTGCGGCGGCTTCGCAATGCTTATCTAGGGCCCTGTGGGGAGATTTCAAGACGTCAAGAACGCAGGCGACTGAAGTACACGTTCAAGTACTTTCCGGGAGCTGCGGAAGTCTTGCGTTGCTGCCTGTGCGGCAAAGCCGGCTGTGAATGTGTATTAACAACTGCCGCGAAGGCGCCAATCCGCCTAGGCTTCTCGCCCGACGACGATCGTGCCGTCAGCCTTGCCTTGTGGCTTTATATGGCCATTTAACTCTACGACCAAAGCGCGATGCCGCCGTTGGGCAGCGACTGTCTCTCGAAGAGCGGTCAGAAGCTGGCGCGCAAAGGTTGTGTCATGGCCATCCGCACCCAGCTCTCTCACGAGCGCAATTTGACGGCGTACGCGCGCGCGGCCGTCCGCTATGTATCGATCGCAAGTTGCAAGATCCATCCGGCTCTCCGGATAACATCCTCCTTTGAGGATACATCCGCCTGACCAGACACGGGCCGTCACAATGGTTCCTTTCAGGACGGCCGGACAAAGAGAGTCAGCAGGCTACGTCGTCTTCGCAAGCATCATAGTTTCCAGCAACTATTCCCGATAGCATCCATCGTGGCTGCGGGAGAAACCCTAGGCCGAACGGACGATGAGGCGGTGGCCTCGGTCGGTACGATGGGAACGGCGGGATGCCCGCTTTTCCTGTTGCCCTGCATCGAGCCACCGTCATCATGCTTCCAGACTCCCTGCCGGCCACCGAACTCAGCGCCCTGCTCGCCCAGCTCTACCAGGGCCCGACCGAGGACATGCCCTGGGCGGGCTTCCTGGAAAGCATGCGCCAGCGCCTGGGCGCCGTCTTCGTCACGCTGGTGCTGCGCCACCCCGCCAGCAACCGGCCCGGCCTGATCGTCAACGCCTCCGGCTTCGGCCCGCACCTGCCGGGCGAGCCCGCTTACAGCGAGCGGTATTACGCGCTGTGCCCCTTCCTGGACCTGCATCCGGACCGTCTCTTCAGCGCCGACGAACTGTTCGGCGAAGCCGGCTGGCTGGCGCACCCCTTCTATACCAAGTACCTGGAACCGCTCGGCCTGCGCTATATCCTGGCAGCCAACCTGGTGACGCCGGATGGCGTGGAATGTGCGTGGTTCGTGAGCCGCGGCCATGCCGGACAGGACTTCGGCGAAGCCGAGAAGGCACTGCTGCTCGGCCTGCTGCCACACCTGAAGCGAGCGGTCGACCTGCATGCCGCGCTCGACACGCTGCAATCCGAGCGCGCCCTGTACGCGGAAGCCGTGGACCGAATGCTGGTCGGCACCATCATCCTCGACGAGCATGGCAAGGCGATCCGCAGCAACGACGTCGCCGGCCGCCTCCTGCGGGAGCGCGACGGCCTCTATCTGTCAGACGACGCGCTGCACGCGCACTGCCCGGTGGAAAGCCGCAGGTTCCGCAAGATCCTCGAAGACGCCGCCCAGGCCCATGCGCTGGCCGCGCCGCGCAGTGAAGTCACCACGCTGAGCCGTCCCGCGGCACCCACGCCGCTCAGCGTACTGGTGCGCCCGATCCCGCTCAGGTACCGCACCGAAGACAGGGCGCGCCGCCCCGCGGTGGTAGTGTTCATCCGCGATCCGGCAGGCACGCCGCGCAACCCGCACGCCAGCCTGCGCAAGCTCTTCCACCTGACGCCGACAGAAATCGAACTGGCCTTGCTGATGGTCGATGGGCTGACCCTGGATGAAGCGGCCGTTCGGCTTGGGGTCAAGAAGAACACGGTGCGGGCCCACCTGCGCGGGATCTTCGCCAAGACCGGGGCGACGCGGCAGGCGGTGCTGGTGAAGATGCTGCTTTCGAGCGTGGTCCTTTGAGGCGGGCTAACGTAGGCAATTGAGGCTCAGCGTTGGTTCTTTCCTGGGCTGGAGGTACCAGTTGGGGATTGCGGGGAATGGGTATTGATGGGGTTGTCGTTCTTGGCAGGCGCTGCTGTTTCGCCGGCGTAGCCGGCGAGTCACTTTTTGTCCGAGCGACAAAAAGTAACCAAAAAGCGCGTTTACTTGCCCTAGCGGGCGAATATTGATCGTAGTGTGCTGCGGGTGTTGTACGGGTATGGGCTTCAGAGTCTGCTTGGCTGCCTGCCGCGTGGTGCACGTCCGTGGGCAGGATTAGAGTGCTGATTGAACGAGCCCCGAAACTGTCCGTGGTCCCTGCTGCGACCGACATCGTGTAATCGCC
>NZ_JBYOJR010000039.1:0-65267 GCF_057798915.1 Cupriavidus sp. 22TCCZM01-5 | reverse complement strand
GTCCGCCATGAATCAGTTTGCTATTCTGTATGGCGAGCGATTTACTGCCGCTCGAAGCTGACAGAATTCAAAACCGCCTCGCACACAAAAATACGGACAGGCCCGCCAAGCCCGCCAACCCAAGACCCTTCACTTCGCCGTCGGCATCGCAAACTCAGCCCCACGCGTCATATCATCCGGCCACCGCTGCATGACACTCTTCTGCCGCGTGTAGAACCGCACGCCTTCCTCGCCATACGCGTGCATATCACCGAACAGCGAGCGCTTCCAGCCGCCAAAGCCATGCCAGGCCATGGGCACGGGGATCGGCACGTTGATGCCGACCATGCCGACCTCGATGCGGCGCGCGAACTCGCGCGCGACCTGGCCGTCGCGCGTGTAGCAGGCCACGCCGTTGCCGAACTCATGGTCGTTGACCAGCTTCACAGCCTGCGCGAAGTCGTCCACGCGCACGCATGACAGCACGGGGCCGAAGATCTCTTCCTTGTAGATGCGCATCTCGGGGGTGACGTGGTCGAACAGCGTGCCGCCCGTGAAGAAGCCTTGCTCGTGCCCCGGCACCTTGTAGTTCCTGCCGTCGACCACCAGCTTCGCGCCTTCCTCCACGCCAAGCGCAATGTAGTTCTCGATGCGTTCGAGCGCCTGCCCGGTGACGACCGGGCCCATCTCGGCGGCGGCATCCATGCCGTTGCGGATCACCAGTTCGCGCGCACGGGCCTCCAGCTTCGGCATGATCTTGTCGGCTACGTCGCCGACCAGCACCGCGACCGAGATCGCCATGCAGCGCTCGCCCGCGGAGCCGTAGGCCGCGCCGATCAGGCCATCCACGGCCTGGTCGATGTCGGCGTCCGGCATCACCACCATGTGGTTCTTGGCGCCGCCCAGTGCCTGCACGCGCTTGCCCAGCCGCGCGCCGGTCTCGTAGATGTAGTTGGCGATCGGCGTGGAGCCGACGAAGCTCACCGCCTTGACATCGGCATGATGGAGCAAGGCGTCGACCACGGTCTTGTCGCCCTGCACGACATTGAACACGCCATCGGGCAGTCCGGCCTGCTTGAGCAGCCTGGCCATGAACAGCGACGCCGACGGGTCGCGTTCGCTGGGCTTCAGCACGAAGCAATTGCCTGCGGCGATGGCCACCGGGAACATCCAGCACGGCACCATGCACGGGAAGTTGAACGGCGTGATGCCAGCCACGACGCCCAACGGCTGGCGCAGCGTCCAGTTGTCCATGCCGGTCGAGACCTGGTCCGTGAAGTCGCCCTTGAGCAGCTGCGGAATGCCGCAGGCGAACTCGATGATGTCGATGCCGCGGCTGACTTCGCCGGCCGCATCGCTCAGTACCTTGCCGTGCTCGGCGGTGATGATGGCGGCCAGCTCGTCCTTGTGCTGGTTCATCAGCTCCAGGAACTTCAGCATGACGCGGGCGCGGCGGATCGGCGGGGTGTCGGCCCACTTCGGGAATGCCGCCAGCGAACTGGCCACGGCGGCATCGACATCCTCTGCCGTGCCGAGCCGGACCTGCCGCGCCACGGCACCGGTCGCCGGATTGAACACGGCCTGCGAGCGCGTGCCCGAACCCGCGTAAAGATCGCCGGAAACGAAGTGGATCACGTCTGCGGAATCGCTGTAGGGCGCCGTCATGGGAATCTCCTGTGCTGGTCTGGCGGGCCTGCATCGCCCGCCGTGTCTGGGAATGGGGCGAGTGTATGAAGACCGGCGAGGCACGGGTAGCTGCCCGATGCCGAACTCACTGTTCAGGATTTTTAGCTACTGGCATGCTATAGATACGAACGATTGACGACGCGGCGTGACGAAAAGGGAGCCTGTACATGTCGAAAACCAAGGTTGAGGACCTTTGGGAGCACCTGCACTGGCTGGTTGTGCTGCAGCAGCAGGGCAGTTTCAGCAAGGCCGCCGCGCGCCTCGGCGTCAGCAAGGCCTCGATGAGCCAGCACATTGCCGATCTGGAAAAGGCCGCCGGCATCACGCTCGTGCAGCGCACCACGCGCAGCGCGACGCTGACGGATGCCGGCCGGCAACTGGTCGATTCGATGCGCGGCGCCTTCGAGCAGATCGCCTCCGGCTACGCCAATGTCCGCGACCTGGCGGGCGCGCCGCGCGGCTTCCTGCGCGTCACCGCACCGGTGGCGTTCTCAAGGCAGCAACTGGTGCCTCTGCTGCCCGGATTCCTGCGCCGCTATCCACAGATCCAGGTCGAGCTGGACATGTCGGACCGCCTGCGCCCGCTCGCGCAGGAGGGCTTCGACATTGCCGTGCGGCATACATCCACGCCGCCTGAAACCCACGTCGCCTGGACGCTGGCCGCGACGCGCACGGTGCTGGTGGCGAGCCGTTCCTATCTCGGCACAAGAAGCGCGCCCGAATCGCCCGAGGCACTGGCCGATCACGCCTGCCTGCACTATCCCCGCCGGCAGGGCACCGCCACGTGGACCTTCGTGCGCGGGGCTTCCGGCGCGGGCGCCGGGCACGCTGATCCGGTCACGGTCCCCGTGGCCGGCCCGCTGGCGGTCAACAACAGCGAGGCCTTGCGCGACGCCGCCATGGAAGGCCTTGGCATCGCGCTGCTGCCGGACTTCAGCGCGCAGTCAGCGCTGGCAAGCGGAAGGCTGGTCGAACTGCTGCCGCAATGGCGCGCGACCGGGGCATTCGGGGACTGGCTCTATGCCATCCGGCCGTATTCCGCGCACGCGTCGCGCGTCTCGCAGGTCTTTGTCGAGTACCTGAGGGAGTCGTTCTCGCAGGGCTTCGGGTCCCGCCCGCCGGCCCAGGTCTGACGGCCAGGCCGGCATCGTGCTCAGCGGATCATTTCCCTGGCATCCCCGACCAGCCGCCGCTCTTCCTTCAAGACGATCGTATACGCCTCGCCGGACATCGACTCCAGCCCGGTCCTGTCGATGACGATGATGCGGCCGCGCGTATGTTCGATCAGCCGCAGGTTCTGCAGCTTGCCCATGGCTTCCGTGACGCCTTCGCGGCGCACGCCGAGCATTTCGGCGATGCGCTGCTGCGTGATGCGCAGCTCGTTGCTCTGGAGCCGGTCCAGCGTCTGCAGGATCCAGCGGCAAAGCTGCTCCATCAGCGTGCGGTGGCAAATGCAGGCGGCGGTCTGCCCCACCTGCGTGAGCAGCAGTTGCATGTACCGCATGACCAGCCGCTGCATCTGCGGCAGCCGCGGATACAGGTCGCGCAGGTCGCCGGCCGCTACGCGCCAGCTCGTGCCCGGCTGGCTGACTTCGCACCGCTGCGGCATGGATTCCGCGCCGGTCAGCGCGGGCAGCCCGACCAGGCCTTCGTTGCCGACCGCCGCCAGTTCCACGCTGGAGCCGTCCGCATGGAGCGACAGCAGCGAAACCACGCCTTCTTTCGGAAAGTAGACGTGCCGCACGCGCTGGCCGGCATCGCAAAGCAGCTGCCCCGTGCGCAGTGTCACGGCTTCCAGATACGGCTTCAGTGCCGCCCATTCCGATTCCGGAAGCTGACGCAACAGTAGGTTGTTGCCACCTGTCCTGTAAGTGTCCATCCCGCGCTCCCCGTATCCCACGTTGCAAAAATTCCGAAGGGTCCTTGCCGGTCTGGTGCCGGCCCGTGGGCACATTAAGCGCGTTCTGTACGAGGACGAACATTGGCTGAAGGGCTTAGGCGCCTGGTGTGGGATGAGACAGATGAGCCCCAGCCATAGGGTTGAGGCGGCTCGCCGGCCGGTCAGCTTCCGCATGCATGGATCAAAAACTCCCGCAGCGCATCGGCCGGCTTGTCCAGCTTGCGTCCTGGCTGCCACAGCATGCCGACCTCCATGTCGGGCACCGCGTCCGCGATCGGCCGTGCGGCAATCTGCCGGCCTTCCAGCGACCACGGGCGGTACACCATATCGGACAGCACGGTGACGCCAAAGCCGTGTGCGACCAGCCCGCGCAGCCCCTCCATCGAGCTGGTGCGGAACGCGATGTTCGGGGCCAGCTTGCGGCTGCGCCAGTACCGCAGCGTGGAAGATTCGGCCTCGTCCACCGTAATGAGGATGTACGGGTAGGCCGCGATATCGCGCAGCGAAGGGCGTTCGATCGCCAGTAGCGGGTGCGTGGCCGAGGTCCAGAGCTGCCGCCGTGACCGGATCAGCGTGTGACGGGCAAAGCGCTGCGGCCGTTCCAGGTTGGAGAGCAGGCCGATCCCGAGCTCGATATCGCCGGACAGAACCGCGCGTTCGATCTCGGGGCGGTCCATGTCCAGCAGGTCGAGGTCGATGTCGGGGTAATTGGTGCGAAAGCGCGCCAGCAGGCCCGGCAGGAAGTAGCCCAGCACCGTATAGGAGGCCGCCAGCCGCACGCTGCCTTTCAGCCCATAGACCTGGAATCGCGGCTCGCGCAGGGCATCCTCGACCGAATCGAGGATCTGCCGCGCATGCTGGTGGAACAGGTGGCCTTCGGCGGTCAGCGCCACGCCGTGGGGCAGGCGGTCAAAGAGGCGTACGGCCAGCCGCTGCTCCAGTGTCAGCACCGCGTTGGTAATGGCCGATTGCGACACATGCTCGGCCGTCGCGGCCATTGAGAACTGGCCCGTTTCCGCCGCCGCGACAAAGTAGCGGAACTGCCGCAATGTGATTTCCTTGGCCAGGCGTTCCGGCGTTTCGCGCGCTTTTGCCATGGTGGTCTCCCGGTATTCGTTTATCGGATATCAGCTCTCGGATTTCATGATTTTACGATAGCGATGACGCTTCCTACACTGCCGGAATAACTTCGACATCCCCCGGAGAGAGACACCCATGAATGCCCCGCTGCCACAAGCTCTGCGTGAGGCGCTGGCCAACGCCAGCCTGGACGACAAGTACACCCTGGAGAAAGGCCGCATCTACCTGAGCGGCACCCAGGCGCTGGTGCGCCTGCCCATGCTGCAGAAGGCGCGCGACCGTGCCGCCGGCCTCAATACAGCTGGCTTTATCTCCGGCTACCGGGGCTCGCCGCTGGGCGGCGTCGACCAGGCGCTGTGGAAGGCCAAGGCTCACCTGGCCGCCAGCGACGTGGTGTTCCAGCCCGGCGTCAACGAGGATCTTGCGGCCACCGCGGTCTGGGGCAGCCAGCAGGTCAACCTGTTCCCCGGCGCCACGCGCGACGGCGTGTTCTCGATGTGGTACGGCAAGGGGCCGGGCGTGGACCGTTCCATGGACGTGCTCAAGCACGCCAACTCGGCCGGCTCGTCGCGCCATGGCGGCGTGCTGCTGCTGGCCGGCGACGACCACGCGGCCAAGTCCTCCACTGTGGCGCACCAGTCGGAACACGTGCTGCTGTCCGCCGGCATTCCGGTGCTGTACCCGTCCAACGTGCAGGAATACCTCGACTACGGGCTCCACGGCTGGGCCATGAGCCGCTACTCGGGCCTGTGGGTGTCGATGAAGTGCGTGACGGACGTGGTGGAATCGACGGCTTCGGTCGATATCGATCCGGAGCGCGTGCAGATCGTCCTGCCCGAAGATTTCGCGATGCCCGAAGGCGGCCTCAACATCCGCTGGCCCGATACGCCGCTGCAGCAGGAAGCACGCCTGCTCGACCACAAGTGGTATGCCGCGCTGGCCTATGTGCGGGCCAACCGGCTCAACCGCGTCGTGCTCGATTCGCCCAACGCGCGCTTCGGCATCATGACCGCGGGCAAGGCCTACCTGGATGTACGCCAGGCGCTGGCCGACCTTGGCCTGGACGACAATACCTGCCAGCGCATCGGCATCCGCGTCTACAAGGTCGGCTGCGTGTGGCCGCTGGAGGCGCACGGCGCGCGCGAGTTCGCAACCGGCCTCGAGGAGATCCTGGTGGTCGAAGAGAAGCGCCAGATCCTCGAATACGCGCTGAAGGAAGAACTGTACAACTGGCGCGAGGACGTGCGGCCAAAGGTCTATGGCAAGTTCGACCAGCGCGGCAACGACGGCGGCGAGTGGTCGGTGCCGCGCGGCAACTGGCTGCTGCCCGCGCACTACGAGCTGTCGCCGGCGCTCATCGCCAAGGCCATTGCCCGGCGCCTGGAGCATTTCGACCTGCCCGAAGAAGTGCGTGCGCGCATCGCGGCGCGCGTGGCGCTGATCGAGGCCAAGGAGCGCGAAGCCGCGCAACCGCGGCTCGCCGTCGAGCGCAAGCCGTGGTTCTGCTCGGGCTGCCCGCACAACACCTCCACGCGCGTGCCGGAAGGCTCGCGCGCGCTGGCCGGCATCGGCTGCCATTACATGACGCTGTGGATGGACCGCAATACCGACACCTTCAGCCAGATGGGCGGCGAAGGCGTGGCGTGGACCGGCCAGATGCACTTCACGAACGACAAGCACGTATTCGCCAACCTTGGCGACGGCACGTACTTCCATTCGGGCCTGCTGGCGATTCGCGCGTCGATCGCGGCCAGCGCCAATATCACCTACAAGATCCTGTTCAACGACGCCGTCGCGATGACCGGCGGCCAGCCCATCGACGGCGTGCTGACGGTGCCGCAGATCGCCCACCAGGTCCTGGCCGAGGGCGCGAAGAAGCTCGTGGTCGTTACCGACGAGCCCGAGAAGTACGGCGACGGCGGCATGCTGCCGGCCGGCGTCACGGTGTTCCATCGCGACCAGCTCGACCAGGTCCAGCTCGACCTGCGTGGCACCGCGGGCGTCACCGTGCTGATCTACGACCAGACCTGCGCCACCGAGAAGCGCCGCCGCCGCAAGCGCGGCACCTATCCGGACCCGGCCCGGCGCGCCTTCATCAACGACGCGGTCTGCGAAGGCTGCGGCGACTGCTCGGCCAAGTCCAACTGCCTGTCGGTGGAGCCGCTGGAGACTGAACTGGGCACCAAGCGCAAGATCAACCAGTCGTCCTGCAACAAGGACTTCTCGTGCGTCAACGGCTTCTGCCCGAGCTTCGTCACCGCCGAGGGCGCGCAGGTGCGCAAGCCTGCCGCCGCAGGCGGCAAGGGCACGGGCGCTGATTTCGACGCGCTGCCGCTGCCTGTGCTGCCGGCGCTGGAGCGTCCTTACGGCGTGCTGGTGACCGGCGTTGGCGGCACCGGCGTAGTTACCATCGGTGGCCTGCTTGGCATGGCCGCGCATCTCGAACGCAAGGGCGTGACGGTGCTGGACATGGCGGGCCTGGCGCAGAAGGGCGGCGCGGTGATCAGCCATGTGCAGATCGCGCCGAGCCCGGCGGAGCTTCACGCCACGCGCATCGCCACCGGCGACGCGCGGCTGGTGATCGGCGGCGACGCCATCGTCTCGGCTTCGGCCGAGGTGCTGTCCAAGGTTCGCCACAACGTGACTGCTGCGGTCGTCAACAGCGCCAACACGCCGACCGCGGACTTCATCAAGAACCCGAAGTGGAAGTTCCCTGGCACGAGCGCGGAACAGGACCTGCGCGCCAGCGCGGGCGACGCGTGCGCCTTCATCGACGCCAGCGCGTGGGCAGTGACGCTGCTCGCCGATGCCATCTACTCCAACCCGCTGCTGCTCGGCTTCGCGTGGCAGAAGGGCTGGATTCCGCTGCTGCGCGACAGCCTGCTGCGGGCGATCGAACTCAATGGCGTGTCGGTGGAAAAGAACCGCCTCGCGTTCGAATGGGGACGCTATCTCGCGCATCATGGCGAGGCGGCGGTGCGGGCCATGTTGCCGACGGCGCCGCGCGAGCAGGTGGTCGCCATGCCGCAGACGCTCGACAACCTGATCCGCCAGCGCGAAGCGATGCTGACCGATTACCAGAATGCCGCCTATGCGGGCCGCTACCGCGATGCGGTCGAGCGTATCCGCGCGGCCGAGCAGAAGCTTGGTGCTGCCCGCAAGCTGGCGCTGACCGAGGCCGTGGCGCGCAACCTTGCCAAGCTCATGGCCTACAAGGACGAGTACGAGGTCGCGCGTCTGCATGCCGATCCTGCCTTCCTCGACAAGCTGCGCGCGCAGTTCGAAGGCGAGCCCGGCCGCGACTACCAGCTCAACTTCTGGCTGGCGCCGCCGCTGCTGGCCAAGAGTGACGACCAGGGCCGCCCGCTCAAGCGCCGCTTCGGCCCGCGCACCATGACGGCGTTCCGACTGCTGGCCCGCCTGAAGGGTTTGCGCGGCACCGCGCTCGATGTATTCGGCAAGACGGCCGAGCGCCGTGCCGAGCGGCAGCTGATTGCCGACTACCTGGCCATGGTCGGCGAGTTCGCGCAATCGCTGAGCCACGACCGGCTCGACACCGCGATTGCACTGGCGTTGCTGCCTGAGGACATCCGCGGCTTCGGCCATGTGAAGGAAGCCAGCATGCACGCAGTGGCTGCCCGGCGCGAGGCGCTGCTTGGGCAGTATCGCGAAGGCGCACGTCGGGCCGCGTGACGCAAGCTTGCCGCGGCGTTGTCGGGCAGATCGAAATGCAAGGCTGTCGTGGTGCATGAAAAAACCCGCGCTCCATCATGGAGCGCGGGTTTTTTTCTTCTGCGCGCCAGGCCGCCGCCATGCGCTTACCGCGCCTTGACCTGGCTTGCCCGGATATCCGATTCCAGCGCGAACACCACCAGCATGCCGCCCAGGATCGAGAGGTTCTTCAGAAAATGGTTGAGCTGGTTCTGGAACGTTGCGGCATCCGCGCTCCAGAAGCCATGAAAGACCAGGCTCACCGGCACCAGGAACACCGCCAGCGCCAGTGCGCCCCACCGGGCATTCCAGCCGGTGATGAGGGTCAGGCCGCCGCCGATCTCGATCACGATGGTCAATACCAGCAGGACGCTGGCCAGCGGTAGTCCGGCACTCGCCATCCAGGCCGCGGTGCCTGCGAAGCCACCAATCTTGAGGATGCCGGAAACCAGGAAAATCACGCCGAGCAGGGCGCGGCCGGCGGGGTACAGTCGGGAGATGCTGGGGGTCATGACAATGCTCCAGAGTGGATAGGTTCGCCGGGAGTGCATGAAATTCATTGAAGGATTCGATTTCCCGGTGCTGATGGAATAGTAGGCGGGAACGTGGCGCCATTTGCAAGCGGCAATGAAATCAGTTAATCAAAAATTTTGATGAAATGGGCGGTGGTGGGGCAGCAGAGGCGTGCGATTTCCCAGGCACGGTGAACTAGAATTTTCAGGCGGGCCCGCGCCGGCATCCGCCTCCCGTGTGGCGTGACAGATTCTTGATGAACCTGGCCGGCGTCGGCAGCGGACGGCATGCGTGCGGCCGAAACCCTGATCGGACCCCAAATGGAAGACGACTCGATCCCTTCACAGAGCCTGCTGCCGCAGGCAGCCAATATCGACGCTCCCCCCGCCCCGGACGCCCCGACCACACGCGCGAACGGCAACGCCTTATATGTCAACCGCGAACTGAGCCAGCTCGAGTTCAACCGCCGCGTGCTGATGCAGGCCGCCGATCCCGACACGCCGCTGCTGGAACGCCTGCGCTTCCTCTGCATCTTCAGCAGCAACCTGGACGAGTTCTACGAGATCCGCGTGGCGGGCCTGAAGGAGCAATGCCTGGTCCAGTCGCCGGCCAGCGGACCCGATGGCCTTTCCCCGCAGGCGCTCTATGATCTGGTGAACGCCCGGGTGCGCGAGCTGGTCGCGCTGCAGTACCGGATGCTCAATGAGGTCCTGATTCCCGCGCTCGCCGCCGAGCAGGTCTGCTTCCTGCGGCGGCCGTCCTGGAATGCCGTGCAGGCGGAATGGATCCGCGAGTATTTCTTTAATGAGCTGATGCCCGTGTTGACGCCGATCGGGCTGGATCCGGCGCACCCCTTCCCGCGCGTGCTCAACAAGAGCCTGAATTTCGCCGTGGAGCTGGAAGGCAAGGATGCATTTGGCCGCCGCTCGGGCAACGCCATCGTGCAGGCGCCGCGTGCCCTGCCGCGCGTCATTGCCTTGCCGCCGGAGGTGGCGGGCTGCCGGCACGGTTTCGTCTTCCTGTCATCCATCCTGCATGCGCATGTCTGCGAGCTCTTCAACGGCATGACGGTGCGCGGCTGCTACCAGTTCCGCGTGACGCGCAACAGCGAGATGTTCGTGGACGAGGAAGAAATCAAGAACCTGCGCGAAGCGCTGCAGGGCGAGCTGCCGCAGCGGCATTTCGGCGATGCCCTGCGGCTCGAAGTGGCGGACAACTGCCCGCCGCCGGTGACCTTGTTCCTGCAGCAGCAGTTCGGCCTGTCCGCCATGGAGGTGTTCTCGGTCAATGGGCCCGTCAACCTGGTGCGGATGCTGCAGGTGCCCGAGCAGGTCGACCGCCCCGATCTCAAGTACCCGCCTTTCCGGCCCGGCTTGCCAAAGGGATTGCAGCCGCAAACCGACATGTTCCGCGCCATCCGCGAAGGCGACATCCTGCTGCATCACCCATTCCAGTCATTCGCGCCGGTGGTGGACTTTGTCCGCCAGGCGGCGCAGGACCCGGACGTCGTGGCGATCCGCCAGACCGTCTATCGCGCGGGCCATGACTCAGTGCTGCTGTCCGCGCTGATTGATGCGGCGCGCAAGGGCAAGGAAGTCACGGCGGTGGTGGAACTGCTCGCGCGCTTCGACGAGGAAGCCAATATCGGCTGGGCCGCGCAGCTCGAAGAGGCCGGCGCCCATGTGGTCTACGGCGTGGTCGGCTACAAGGCGCACGCCAAGATGGTACTGGTGGTCAGGCGCGAGGGCGGCCGCCTGCGCCGCTATGCGCACCTCGGTACCGGCAACTACCACAGCCAGACCACGCGCTTCTACACCGACTTCGGGCTGATGACCTGTCATCCGGAAATTACGCAGGACGTCGCCAATGTCTTCGGCCAGCTGACCGGGCTCGGGCAGATCAGCAAGACCGCCCATATCTGGCAATCGCCGTTCACCATGCACAAGTCCCTGCTGCAGGCCATCCGGCGCGAGGCCGAACATGCGCGCGCAGGGCGCAGGGGCTGGATCATCGCGAAGATGAACGCGCTGCTCGAGCCGGGGCTGATCCAGGCGCTCTACGATGCCTCGCGCGACGGCGTGCGCGTCGACCTGATCGTGCGCGGTGCCTGCGCCTTGCGGCCGGGCGTACCAGGGCTCTCGGAGAACATCACCGTGCGTTCCGTGATCGGCCGCTTCCTCGAACATTCGCGGATTTTCTACTTCCATAACGACAAGGCCGAGGACGTGATGCTCTCCAGTGCGGACTGGATGGACCGCAACCTGTTCCGGCGCATTGAAATCTGCTTTCCGGTCCTGGACGCGCGCCTCAGGAAGCGTGTGATCGCCGAAGGCCTGAAGCCCTATCTGCGCGACAAGCACGATGCCTGGGAAATGGAAGCGGACGGCAACTACCGGCGCCGGCGCTCGCGGCAGGGGGAATCCGCGCAGGACTTCCTGCTGGCGAGCCTCACCTGAGCACCACCCGCCTGCCGCCACACTACGGTCGCGCTGTCCGACTCCGCGCCGTGCGCGCCTGACCCTGGCAGTCTCCACACTCAGGCACGTCACCCGTCCGGGGGATATGTGCCACATTCTTGCCGCGGCTTCCCCTGCCCACGCAATGCCGTATCGATTCCCTGCACGAAATGCTGACACACCGCAAGGTGTCCCCAAGCTGCAGTCCTAGAATGTCTGCCGACCTCTTCCCGAACCCCGTGGAAGACACGTCACCCGACAGATACGACGCACGCTTCCCGTTTCTCTCGCCGGCATGGTCAAACGACAACGCCTCAAGAGGCGGTCCCATTTCCATCTCATCGCCTAAACGCCGCTGAGCCCGGCTGACTCCCTGCTTTCGGTCCTGCTTTCCACTGATCCGCAAGCGGTGGTTCGTCCGGATTGCATCAGCATTGTCTGAAGAATCGAATTCCTTCTATATCCGGTCGCGATGTGCCAAGCCTAGACTTTTCCACGCTTTTGCCAAGATCCGCGCTGGCAGCAATGGGCTCGCCGGCGCAGGGGAGAGGACCTATGCGATGAACATGGAGTTCGCATCGGCACAAGCCGGGGCGCATGCCAGCCAACGGCGGATGCCACGCCGCCGGCCGGCACGGCACTGACCGGTCAGATCGAGACGCCAGCGCGGTACCCGGCGTACCGCGCTGGCTTGCGTTGGCCGCGCATTCTTGTCACCCGTAAGGAAGCCATGGAAACACAGGGAAACCGCTTGAGGCTGCATATCGGTCAGGCGCTGTCGGCCGGCGCGTTGTGCCTGCTCCTGCTGGCCGAAGCGACGCAGGTCGGCTACGAGGAGGGCGGCGTGGCGGGTCGTGACATCGCCACGGAGCCAGCGTCATGGCTGCTGGTCCGTGACGCATGGCCGCTACTGCTGCCCGCCCTGGGGCTGAGCCTGCTCCTGGCGATCGGCTATGTGCGTATGCGCCGGCTGGCCGCGCAGCGCATGAAGGTGGAGGCGAAGCTCTCCCATGAACTGGCGCTGAAGGAAGCCCTGCTTGCCAGCCTGCCCGGACCCGTGGCAGCGAAAGGCCCCGATCTGCGCTACATGGACCTCAATCCGGCGTTCGAGCGTTTCTTCGGCATCCGGAAAGCGGATGCGGTGGGCAGGCATGCGCTGGAAGTCGAGCACCTGCGCGACCGGATGAGCGGCGAGCTGCTGGCCCTGCAGGACGAAGCCATGCGGAGCATGGCGCCGCGCCACAAGCATCTGCACATGAAGAACGCAGCAGGCCAGTTGCGGCGCGTGAACTTCTGGGTCTTGCCGTTTCGCAACCCGGATGGCACGCCGGGCGGCATCGTCACCATGCACTTCGACGTGACGGAGATCGATGAAGCGCGCGAGCGCGCGCAAGAGTTCGAGCGCAGGTTGAAGGACGTGATCGACAGCCTGCCCGTGACCGTGTTCCAGAGCCGCTTGCGAACCCGTGACCTGGACCAGAACTGGGAGGTGACGTATGCCGCCGGCGATGGCGCGGGGCTTGGCGTCGATACCGCCTCCGCGCTTGGCGCTGGCTCGCCGGAGCAAGCCGGCGTCTGCCCGGAGGACCATCCGCGGCTTCGTGCTGCGATCCTGGAGAGCGCGCGTTCATGCCAGCCGCTGGATATTGTCGGGCGCCTGAAGCGGGGGGCGGAACTGCGGTGGATCCAGGCCCGCGCCACGCCCAGGCGGGAGGGGGCGTTCACCGTGTGGAATGGCGTGATCCTCGATGTCACCGACCAGCATCGCCAGGCCGACGCGCTGCAAGAGGCCAAGGAGGCGGCCGAGTCCGCGCTGCGTGCCAAAGAGGGATTCCTTGCCATGATGAGCCATGAGATCCGTACGCCGATGAACGGCATCCTCGGGCTGGTCGAACTGCTGCAGAACACAGGGCTGGCGCCCGAGCAGCAACGCCTGCTCGCGCTGGCGCAGGAATCTGGCCAGGCGCTCGCGCAGATCCTCGACGATATCCTGGACTACGCGAAGATCGAAGCGGGCCGCCTGGCGATCCTGCCGGCGCCGCTGGACCTGCGCGACCTGCTGGACAGCGTCTCGTCGCTGCTGATGCCGCAGGCGCAAAAGAAGGGCCTGCAGCTGTGCCTGTACGTCAGTCCGGAGGTTCCCGCCACGGTACGCGCCGACGGCATCCGGATGCGTCAGATCCTCTTCAATCTGCTGGGCAATGCCATCAAATTCACCGACCACGGCAGCGTCGCGCTGCGCGCCACGATCGAGGCATGCACGGATGAAACCGCGACCGTGCTGGTAGAGGTGCAGGACACCGGCATCGGCATTGCAAAGGCAGACATGGGCCGGCTCTTCACGCCATTCGTGCAGGTCGAGCGCAGCTCGACGCGCCGCTTTGGCGGCACCGGGCTCGGGCTCGCCATCTCGCGCAGCCTGGCCGCCATGATGGGCGGCAGCCTGGCGCTGTCCAGCGAGGAAGGCACGGGCACGACGGCGGCACTGCGCGTGCCGTGCACGGTCCTGTGCCAGCAATACGAACTGCCCTTGCTGCAGCAGCGCAAGGTGGCCGTCCGCGTTCGCGACCCGGACATCGCGCAGGCGCTCCTCGCCCATGTCCGGACCGCGGGCATGGTCCCGCTGGCGGAGCATGATGAGGCAGCGCAGGCGGCTGTCGTGCTGGCCGATGCGGACCCGCTGCCGGCGCTCAGCGGCGACAAGCGCCTGGTCCTGGTGACGACAAAGTGGAAGCAGCTCGGCTTCGGGGCCGATCAACATGGCAGCGTGCGGCTGAGCGCGAATCCGCTGCGGTGGGCCGCGTTCATCGGCGCGGTGGAACGAGCGCTGGAACGCCAGGCGTCGCCGGCCGTCGCCGGGGAAGCCGGCCCCACGCAAGCGGCAGCCGCTTTGCGCGCGCCGAGGCGCTGGCGGATCCTCGTGGCCGAAGACCATCGCATCAACCAGGACGTCATCCGGCAGCAGCTCGTGCGGCTTGGCCACCTGCCGACGGTGGTGGATAACGGCGAGGCCGCGCTGCAGGCGTTGGGCTCTGGCGAGTTCGACCTCGTGCTGACGGACTTCCACCTGCCGGTGATGGACGGCTTCGCGCTGACGCAGGCCATCCGCAACAGCCGGGACGCCGCGCTGCGCACGCTGCCCGTGGTGGGCATTACCGCGACCACGGCGCCGGACGAACACCGGCTTGGCTTCGACTCTGGCATGAATGCGTGCGTGCTGAAGCCGGTCACGCTGGCCTCGCTGCAGGAAGGCCTGTCCCGCGCGATGGACGCACGCGGCAGCGCGCGCGAACCGATCGGGGCCGGACCGCGGCGGGCCGGCGGCACGGGCATCCCTGCTTTCGATGCCACGCGCTTGCGGCGCGAAAGCCTGCTGGAGGTGCTTCATGCGGGATCGGGCGATGCCGGGCTGCAGGACTGCATCGCGGCGCTCGCGGAGGATCGGGAGAGATTGGTCGATTGCCTTGCCAGGGGAGCGATCGGCAAACTCAAGCCGTGGTGCCACCGCATGCGCGGCGCACTCTCGGTGTTCGGCCACCCACACCTGGACGAAATCATGGATCGCTTTCAGAAGACCGTGCAGTCGGGCGCTGCGGTGCAGGTGCGCGCCGCCGGCCAACCGGTGCTGGATGTCATCGCGTACCTGATCGAAGCGCTCGGAACCGACGCCGGTGCGGCGAACGACGGTGCCGCCGGCCGCGTTCAGGGGCCGGTGAGCTGCCGCGACTGTGCGCGTCCGGATGATGCATGCCCTGGCGGCAATTCCGGTGGCGACCTTGTATCTGGAGTAGAGGAATAGCGATGGTAATCAGAGTCGTGCTGGCGGACGATCATCCGCTGATCATTTTCGGGGTGCGGCAGACGCTGGCCGCGGCGGCAGGCATCCGGGTCGTGGCCGATGCGCCCAATCCCCGGGCGCTGATGGAGCTGTTGCGCAACGTGCCGTGCGATGTGCTGGTGACCGACTTTTCCATGCCTTGCGGCGCCATGCCCGATGGCCTGACGATGCTGGCCGCGCTGCGCACCCGGTTTCCTCACGTCAGGGTGGTGATCCTGACCATGCTGGAGAACCCGGGACTGATGGCCAGCATGCAGGACGTTGGCGTGCTGGGCATCGTCAACAAGCGTGACGACCTGTCGGAACTGCCGGAGGTGATCGCGGCGGCGTACCGGCGCAGGCGGATGCTCGGTACCTCCGTGCGCGAGGACATGAAACGCTGGGAACAACAGAGGTTGCAGCGGCATGCCAGGCGCAGCCTCAGCCTCAGCCCGCGTGAAATGGAGGTTGTGCGCATGTACGTCAAGGGCATGACGACGACTCAGGTGGCGCGCTACCTGCATCGCAGTGTCAATACGGTTAGCACGCAGAAGAGCAATGCCATGCGCAAGCTGGGGTTGTCTAATGACGCGGAGCTGTTTGATTATGCGCATGAGCATGGGTTGAAGTCGTGAGGGGGGAATGCGCGTTGTCTGGATGGGTTTGGATGTCGTTCCTGGCAGGCGCCGCTGTTTCGCCGGCGTAGCCGGCGAGTCACTTTTGTCTCGCGACAAAAGTAACCAAAAACGCGTTTTCGTGGCTGAAAAACAAGGAGCGCCTCGTTGATGGCCAGCCGCCAGGCGACGCGCTTCTTGCCTACTTCTTGTCGCTCGGACAAGAAGTAGGTAGCCGGCTACGCCGGCGAAACAGCGGCGCCCGCCAAGCACAACGAGCCAGTCCCCACCACAAAGCCCCGCCGGCCACGCCGGCGAAACAGCGGCGCCTGCCAAGAACGACAGACCCCACCCCTTAGCCATTCCCGCAAAGGCCCTTTTTTACCAGTGGAAGCCGGCACCGATCGTCGCGCCGACATTGCCGCGCGAATTGGTGGTCACGCCTCCCTTGAACACCCACTTGCCAGAGTCTGAGAGCGCCGACACCCCCAGTGCAAGCGCGGACTGGCCGCTGTAGGTGCTGCCGGCCAGCGCGACCATGCCCTTGCCTGGCAGTACCGACTGCGGCAGCCCCGCCAGCGCCATGGCCGAGGCGGTGCCCGCGTTGGCGTCGCGCTGCACGCCGTCGATCCGGTTGTTCAGGCTGTTGATGGACTGGGTGTTGCCGCCAACCTGCTGGTTCAGGTTGGCAATGTCCTGCGTGTTCTCATCTACCTTCTGGTTGGTCGCGTACAACTGCGAGCCGTTGACCGCGTCGGTGCTGCCTGCACTGATGCGGCCGGCAGCGACGTTGGTCACGGTGCGCTCGCTTCCGGCCGACCCGACGCTGACCGTGCCGGCCGCGCTGCCGCCGGCGAACTGGTAGGTGGTGCCGCCCACCACGCCGCTGGCGGTGGCCACCGCCGCCGCCGTGACCGAGCCGGCGCCGAGCGCTACGCTGTTGACGTCCGATGCCACGGCGTTGCGGCCGAGCGCGAGTGCGCTGTCGCCGCTCGCCGTTGCGTTGTAGCCCACCGCTGTCGATCCTTGCCCCTGAGCGTAGGCGTCGGCTTGCGGCAGCCCCGTGTCGTTGGTGCGGACATAGCGGATGCCGCGCCCGTTCTGCTCGGTGTACTCGGTCGACTGGTCGCCAGCGAAATTGTTGATGACGGCGTTGGTCTCGTTGAGCTGCGACATGTTCACCGCGTCGCTGTCATTGACGCCGCGCGCCACATTGGTGATCTTCGTGCCTCCGGCCTTGGTCACCGAATTGTACGTGTCGCCGCCCATCGTCACGCTGTTGTAATTGACCGTGCCATCGGGATTCGTGTCGTACTTTACGGCGCCCTGGTCCAGGGTCGAGATGTTCGACGCGATCTGCTCGATGGCCTGGTTTGTCGCATACAGCTGGGAACCGTTGACGGCATCGGTGCTGTCGGCACTGATGCGGCCAGCGGCCACATTGGTGATGGTGCGCTCGGCGCCGGCGGCGCCGACGCTGACGGTGCTGGTCGGCGCGGTGCCTGCAAAAGTGTAGTCCTTGCCGGCGATGGTCACGCCCGTGGTGGCCACCGCGGCCGCGGTGACCGAGCCTGAGCCGAGCGCAACATCGCCCGCATTGGCGGCGACGCTGTTGTGGCCGATTGCCACCGCATCCGCTCCGGCCGCATTGCTGTCGCGTCCCATGGCCACGGCACTGTCCCCGGATGCCTGCGCGTTATAGCCGACTGCGGTCGAGGCCTGCCCCTTGGCGTAGGCGTCAGCCTGCGGCAGACCAGTGTCATTGGTGCGGACGTAGCGGATGCCGCGGCCGTTTTCTTCCGTGTACGTGGCCGACTGGTCGCCCGCGAAGTTGTCGACCGTATTGGTGATGCTGGTCACGTCGGCCTTGACTTCATTCAGCTGGGACACGTTCACCGCATCGCTGTCAGCCACGCCGCGCGCCACGTTGGTGATTCTCGTGCCGCCGGTCTTGGTCACCGTGTCATACGTCTCGCCCCCCATCGTCACGCTGTTGTAATTGACGGTGCCGTCCGCAAACCGGTCGTACTTGACCGCGCCCTGGTCCAGGGCCTCGATGGCCTCGTTGGTCGCATAGAGCTGCGAGCCGTTGATGGCATCGGTGCTGGTGGCACCGATGCGGCCGGCGGCTACGTTGGTGATGGTGCGCTCGGCGCCGATGTCGCCAACGCTGACCGTGCTGGCCGGCGCGGTGCCGGCGAAGGTGTAGTCCTTGGCGGCAATCGTCGTGCCCGCCGTGCCAACCGCGGCCTGCGTCACGGAACCCGCGCCGAGTGCCACGTCGTTGTCGTTGGCGGCCACGGCATTGCGGCCAAGCGCCAGCGCATTGCCGCCGAGTGCGACGGCGTTGTAGCCCAGTGCGGACGAGCCGACGCCTTGCGCGTGCGCATCGTCCAGCGGCAGGCCGCTGTCGTTGGTGCGCACATAGCGGATGCCGCGGCCGTTGTCGTCGATGTACGTATCGGACTGGTCGCCGGCAAAGTTGTTGATGATGGCGTTGGTCTCGTTGAGCTGCGACATGTTCACCGCATCGCTGTCGTCCACGCCGCGCGCGACGTTGACGATCTTCGTGCCGCCCGTCTTGGTCACCGGGTTGTAGGTATCGCCACCTAGCGTCACGCTGTTGCGGCTGCTGTCGTCGTACAGGACCGCATTCGCCGTGGCAGCCTGCAACTGGCTTACGTTGACAGCGTCGTTGGCCGCCGTGCCGGCGGTCAGGCCGGTGATCTTGCCGCTGCCGCCGTCGTTGATGGTGACGTTGCCGAACTTCGGCGCGTCGGCCAGCTGCAGGTTGATCGCGCCCGAGATCGGATCGGTCACGGTTTTCAGGTTGCCGCCGGAGTAGGTGCCGGCGGTGGTGGCGGCACCGGCGATCGCCAGCGTGTCGCCGAGATGGCGGTCGACGCTGCCGCCGCTGTTGCCGCTGAAGCTGAGCGGCTTGTCCAGTTCCTGTGACACGGCATGCAGTTGCGAGCCGTTGATGGCGTCGGTGCTGGTGGCGCTGACCTGGCCGGCCGCAACATTCTGGATCTGCCGCGGAGCCGCCGCGGAACCTACGCTCACCACATCGCCCGCCGCCGGCGACCCGCCGGCTAAGGTGTGCGCAACGCCATTCACGGTCATGCCGGGTGTAGGCGTGGCCGCAGACACCGTGGCATTGTTGCCCAGCACCACGGCGCCGCTCAGACCTGCTGGAACGGACACGTTGTTGCCCACCACGAACGCATTGTCGGCGTCGATGGTGTTGTTGTTGCCGAGCGCATAGCTGCCGGAGCCATTGACGGTGTTAGGGTCGCCAATTGCGCCGGAATGATCGCCGTTGACAACGTTGCGGGCGCCGATGCTGATGGCCTGGACGCCAAGTGCCTGCGCCGCCTTGCCCACGGCAATGGCCTCGGTATTCGCTGACTTTGCGCCATCACCGGCGGCGATGGACGACGTGCCGCTTGCGAAGGCATAGTCACCCAGCGCAAGCGCCTGGTCGCCGGCCGCTGTCGAGAGCACGCCCACGGCGACAGCGGCGTTGTGCGAGGCAACGGCCCCACGCCCGAGCGCGACGCTGTAGTTGCCCGTGGCAAACGCCGCGGTACCGACGGCGGTACCGTCAAGGGCTGCGGACGAATCCACCCCGAGCGCTACGGCGCCATCACCGGAGGCACTGGTGTTGCTGCCGAACAATGTCAACCCTGCATGCTCGTTCGCGTTGGCGTTGTTGCCGACAATGGTCGAACCCGCGCGAGGCAGCGGGCTTCCCCATGGGTCGGTGGTCATGGTGGGATAGAAGTAAGTCGGGTACGAGATGCCCGCCGCGTTGTCGCCGATGACGAGGTCGCTGGAAGCGCCGGTCGCGTTGTCCCCGATCGCCTGGAATGCGTAGGCGCCTTGCATGGCGCCTTGGGCAGCCATGGCAAGCACCGCGACGACAATCGTGCGGCGGGCGAGCTTGAGGCGCCCCTTGGCGGTTTCGGGTGCGGCGACCCATGTACCCGTGGATGCGTTGTAGACGCTGCGGTATGTCTTGTTCATGATGGCTTCCTGATGGCTAGGGACGGCAGGGCAGGCGCTCGACGCCAGTGGCCTTGCCTGGGGCAACCCACATAAACCGGGCGTGAGTTCGCCCCTGCCGCATGCGCGGCATGTTCAAAAAGTGGGGGAATGGAAGGGATCAGCCGGTCGTCACCACGCCGGCCGGCCGGTGCGCTACTTCACGCCGGTGGAGCGGATCTCCACGCGCCGGTCGGGCGCCAGGCACGCAATCAGCCGGGTCCGGGGCATGGCGCCGCAGTGGCTGACGGGGTTGGCCTCGCCACGGCCTTGTGCCGTTACCACGCGGCTGTCCACGCCTCGCGCGACCAGCAGGTTCTTCACCGTCTCCGCGCGCCGTTGCGCCAGGCGCTGGTTGTAGGCGGCGGAGCCGAGGCGGTCGGTGTAGGCGTACACGTCGACATGCCTGAGCGATTTCATCGCGGCCAGCTCCCTGCCAAGTGCATCGACCAGGCGGCGGCCTCCCGGCAGAAGGTCGGCCGGACCCGAGCCGTTGAAGGCGAACAGGGCATCGGCGCCCAGCGTTGTGGTTCGTTCGGTGACGGCAGGCATCACGGCGGGGGCTGCCGGCGCGGGCGTGTCCGGGTACTTCAGGAATGACGCGCACGATTCGGGCGCCCAGTAGTACGAGCGCGACAGCATGTCCGTGTCGAACAGCACCTTCATCTGGCATTGCACGACATCGTCCGGTGCTGCGTTGCCGGTGCGGAAATTGAACAGGTAATCCCACTCGCGCACATCGAGCATGCCCTCCTTGAAGTGCGGGCGGCCGATCAGCGCGTAGTGCTGGTCCTTGGTCATGCCAGGGCGCAGCTGCCGCAGGTTGTCGAGGTTGGCGAAGGTGCCCTGCGCGGGCCACGCGCTGGCCTTGTCGGGGAATACGACCTGGCTCGACGTGCCCTGGTGGGTTGGGGGGCTGGAGGTCGTGGAACATCCGGCCACGATGGCGGTGGCCATGGCTGCCGCGGCGAGGGAAGAGGTAGTCAATCTCATAGTGATGCCTCGGTTTGATCGAAGAATTCCGATCCGCGGCAAGCACTGTTCTCGGCCAGACGATCTGACCGGGAGATTGGCTTCAGTCGGAAAGAGAGCGGGCGATGTTGTCGCCGCGCCGGGTCTCCCGCCGCGCCGATCACTCGGGTGACCAGCGCGGCGTCGATGGAGACCGGTGCTGAATGCTGCGGATCTTCGCCTCGTAGACTAGGGTTCGGCAGCAACGGAAACTATAGAAGGACTTCGATTCCGCGCGGGTTTCGTGTGCGGGCGGATGCCGCGGTTGCCGCGGCTGGGTGGGGCGCGTTGATCGCTGATGTCGTGCTGATGCGCTGGCTGTTCAGATAGCGCCTTCCGCGCGCAGCGCATCCACCTGCGCGTCGCTGAATCCCAGCGCACCGAGAATATCCGCCGAGTGTTCGCCGAGCGCAGGCACGCTGCCCATGCATGCCTGCGCGCGGGACAACGTGGCGGGAGGCAGCAGCGCCTGCACCGGCCCGGCCGGCGTGGCGACTTCGCGCCAGCGGTCTCGCGCGGCGAACTGCGGATGCGCCCAGACCTCGTGCATATCGTTCAACGGCGCATTGGCAATGCCGCCCCGGTCGAGACGTTCGATCAGCTGGTCGCGCGTCATGTGCGCAAGGCACGCGCCGATCTCGGCATCGAGCGCGGCACGGTTGGCCACGCGCTGCAGGTTGGTCGCGAAGCGTTCGTCCGCGGCGAGCGCCGTGTCGCCGAGCACCTCGCGGCAGAAGCATTGCCACTCGCGATCATTCTGCAGGCCGAAGATCACGCTGCCGCCATCGCCGGCCCGATACTGGCCGTACGGTGCGATGGCCGGATGGGCAAGGCCGGTGCGCGCCGGCGGCGTGCCGCCATAGTGGGCGAAGTTCAGCGGGTACGACATCCATTCGCCCAGCGCTTCGAGCATGGTGACCTCCACGCGCTGGCCCTTGCCGGTGCGCGCGCGTGCCAGCAAGGCCGAGAGGATGCCCGAGTAGGCGTACATGCCGGCCGCGATATCGGCAATCGAGATGCCCGCGCGCGACGGCTCGGCTTCGGACCCCGTCACGGAGATCAGGCCAGCGGCTGCCTGGATCAGCAGGTCGTAGGCCTTCTTGTCGCGGTACGGGCCCTGGTCGCCGTAGCCGGAGATGTCGCACACGACGAGGCCGGGAAAGGCGGCATGCAGCGCGTCGAAATCCAGTCCCATGCGCTGGGTGGCGCCGGGCGCAAGGTTCTGGATCAGGACATCGGCCTGGCCCAGCAATTGCCGCACGATCCCGGCGGCGCGCGGATGCTTCAGGTCCAGCGTCAGGCTCTCCTTGCCCCGGTTGGCCCAGACGAAGAACGACGACATGCCATGCACGGCCTGGTCATACCCGCGCGCGAAGTCGCCTGCGCCGGGGCGTTCGATCTTGATGACGCGGGCGCCGAGGTCGGCCAGCTGGCGGCTGGCGAACGGCGCGGCAACGGCATGTTCGAGGGCGAGCACGGTGATGCCGTCGAGCGGCGGGGTAGCGGGGGACATGGCGGGTTCCTGGGAATCGGGTCGGCCGGGACAGGAGGCCGAGATAGGAGGCCGAGTATAGGAACCGCGCGGGCGCCGCGGCCAGTCGAGATTTCCTAAGCGGGGTTCGAGGGTGTCTAACGACCGGCTGCGTCGCGTCTGCCACTGGCGTGGGAGAGGGAAGAAGCCCGCGTGCATCGTTCAGCCCGCTTCGCCTGCCTCCCCCGACTCCGCCACGAACCGGATGAACGCCCGTGCATAGCCGGGCAACGCCTGCTGGTCGCGCACGACAATCCGCTGCTCGCGCCTGGCCCACGGCTCGTCCAGCACGACGCCTTCCACCAGCCCCTGCGCGATCGCCGGATCGGCGACCGAGCGCGGCACCAGCGAAATGCCCGCGCCTTCCTGCACGCAGCGGATGACCGCCGCAAAGTTCGCCGCATGCACCCTGACACGGGGCGTCATGCCCGCGCGCGCGGCCATCTGCTTCAGGTACAGGAAGTTGCTGCTGCGGCTGCCGATCGACACCAGGTCGTACTGCAGCGCCTGCGTCAGCGGCACGCGCTCGTGCAGGCCAAGCGGATGCCGGGGCGGGACCACGAACAGCAGCTCGTCCTCGCCGTAGCGGATCGATTCGAGCCCGCGCAGGTCGATCGCGCCGGCCACCAGGCCGATATCGGCGCGCGCTTCCAGCACCGCGCGCACGCTTTCCTCGCTCAGGTGCTCTTCCAGGTCGACGTTGACGTTAGGGTAGGCGGCCAGGAAACGGCTGAGCGCGGCGGGCAGGCTGCTCATGGTGCTGCTGTTCGCATGGACGCGCAGGTGGCCTTCGATGCCGTCGGTATGGCGGCGCATATCGGCCTGCAGCCGTTCGACATTGTCGAGAATGGTGCGCGCGTGGTGCAGCATGGTTTCACCGGCCGCCGTCAAGGCCATGCCCTTCTGCGTGCGCCGGAACAAGGGCACGCCCACGGCCTGCTCGAGGTTCTTCAGGCGGTAGCTTGCCGAGGGTGCGGTCAGGTGCATATCGGACGCGCCGGCGGTCAGGCTCTTGGCCTGCGCGATCGCCAGGAATACGCGCAGGTCTGTCAGTTCAAATCGCAAATCTGTCTCCGTCAGCGCTGGTCGGGTCGGGCCAGGTCGGGCCGGACCACCCGCAAAGCCTTGCCGCACAGCGCTTTTAGAATTCTTCTAAGGGACCCCAGTACCTTTCGACTGGCCTGTCCGCTGCTCCCGATTCTATATTTTCCGCTCGCACCGCACGGCGCAGCCCGGTTGCCGGGGCCGTGCGATCGCCTGACTACGAGACGGAGACACCGACATGATTTCACCCATTTCCCGGTTCGCCGCAGCGCTTGGCCTTGGCCTCGCACTGCTGGGCGCGGCCGCGGGCGCCGCCGCGCAATCCGACTATCCCGCGCGGCCAGTCAGGCTGGTCGTTCCATACGCCGCCGGCGGTCCGACCGACACCTTTGCACGATCGCTGGCGGCAAGCTGGAGCCGCCAGCTCAAGGCTCAGGTGGTGGTCGAGAACCGCACGGGCGCCGGCACCATCGTCGGCACCGAGTACGTGTCCAAGGCCGCTCCAGATGGTTACACGCTGCTGCTGACCACGGTGGCCCACGCGGTCAACCCGAGCATCCATGACTCGCTGCCGTATCGCACGATCGAGGATTTCGCGCCGGTGGGCCTGGCCGCGCGCGCGCCGCTGGTGCTGGTGGTCAACAAGTCCGTGCCCGCGCAGACGCTGGGCGAGTTCATCGCCTACCTGAAGGCGCATCCGGGCAAGGTCAACTACAGCTCGGCCGGTGTTGGCAGCGCGCCGCACCTGGGCGCAGAGCTGCTGAACTACAAGGCCGGCACCAGGGCCGTGCACGTGCCGTACCGCGGCAGCGCGCCGGCCATGGCGGACCTGATCGGCGGCCATGTGGAATTCATGCTCGACAGCGCGCCGACAGGACTTGCGCAGGTGCGCTCGGGCACCGTGCGGCTGCTGGCGACATCGATGTCGAAGCGCCTGTCGCAGACGCCCGATACGCCGGCGATCGCCGAGGTCGTGCCGGGCTATGAGGCCTACACCTGGAACGCCGTGTTCGCGCCCGCGAAGACCTCGCCGGAGATCATCCACAAGCTGTCGGACACGCTTGCCCAGACCCTGCAGGAGCCCGCCTTGCAGGCAAAGGCCAACGAACTGGGGCTGATCCTGGAACCGAGGCCGACACCCGAAGCGCTGGACAAGTTCCTGCGTGCGGAGATCGCCAAGTGGACGCCGGTGGCCGCGGCGGCCAACATGAAGGCCGACTGAACGCGACCCACACCCATCACGACAACCGAACGGACCATCATGAACAAGTACCAGCTTTGCCCGCAGCGCTACTTCGAGGACTTCGAGATCGGCGAACGCATGAACCTGCCGTCGCGCACCATGACCGACGCGCTGTTCGCCGCATTCCAGCTTGCCAGCGGCGACAATCATCCCGTGCACTATGACGTCGAGTACTGCCGCGCCCATGGCATGCCGCACATGCTCGCGCACGGTTACCAGGTGCTGATCCAGACGTCCGCCGGTGCGGGGCTGTTCCCGCATATGGTGGAGGAATCGCTGAAGGCCTTTATCGAACAGGGCAGCCAGTTTCTGGCGCCGGTCTATGTCGGCGACACGCTCTACAGCAGCCTGACCGTCAGCGAGCTGATTCCGGGCCGTACCACCGGCGTGCTGGTGATGCGCACGGAGGTACGCAACCAGAACGATGTTCTGGTCATGGAAGGTTGGCAGAAGTACCTGCTACGCAAGCGCTTGCCGGCGCAAGGCTGATATCCCTGCGGCGGCGGTGGGCGACAGCGAACTGGCTATCATCGCCTGTCGCATGCACTACGGCGATCGGGAGTTCGCATGGCCGCTGGCTCGCGGCCGAAAGCGAGTTTTCAGGCCACCGGCGGCGCCGCCGTCGACCCACGCACAATCAGTTCAGGCTTCAACTCGACCGTCACAGCGTCGGCCCCGGGCTCGCGGATCTGCTTGAGCAGCAGCCGCGCCGCTTCTTCGCCCATTTCATGGACGGCAATGCGCACCGTGGTCAGCGGCGGCGTCAGCGCGTCGACGAACGGCATGTCGTTGTGGCCGATCACCGAGATGTCTCCGGGGCAGCGCAGGCCGCGCGCGCGCAGGCAGTCATAGCAGCCCATGGCGATCAGGTCATTGCCGGCGGCAATGGCCGTGATGCCCGGGAATTCGGCCAGCAGCCGTTCGCAGGCTTCGCGGCCGGCATCGCGTGAATAGCTGGCCGCCTCCATGACCTGCCATTGCCCGGCCCGCAGGCGGTGGCGCCGCACGGCGCGGACAAAGCCCTCGCGGCGCAGGAAGCCGGTCGAGAGCGTGGCGGGCCCCGCGATGTGGCCGATGTTGCGGTGCCCGAGCCCGACCAGGTGGTCCACGGTCAGGCGCATGGCCAGCAGGCTGTCGCTGACCACGCACGATGCGCGGCCGGTGTCCTCGCCGCGGTTCACCATGACCACGGGAATGCGCTGGGCCACGCAGTACTCCAGCACGGGGTCGTCACGCTCGGCGGTGGCCAGCACCAGCCCTTCGACCTGCCGCCCGAGCAACTGGTCGATGACGTAACGCTGGCGTGCCTTGTCCGTGCCGGCATTGACCACGATCGGCACATAGCCTTGCTGGCTCAGCACCGCTTCAATGCCCGCCAGGATCGGCGGGAACACCGGGTTGGCGATATCGGGCAGCACCACGCCGACCAGTCCCGAGCGCTGCGTGCGCAAGCCTGCCGCGATCCGGTTCGGCCGGAACCCGCGTTCGTCGGCCAGCGCCAGCACGCGCGCCGCCACGTCTTCCGCCACCAGGTGCCGCGTCGCCGGGTTCATCACGCGCGACACCGTCGAGTAATGCATATTGATCTCGGCGGCGAGGTCTTTGAGGGTCAGGCGTTTGCGCTCGGACATGTCGGCGGAAGGCGGTGCGGCGGCGCCTGGGGCGCTGGGCGAACTGGGAATGCGCCATTCTACGGCACCCGCTACAGCCAGCGGGCGCCGCGCCGCCCGCGCTGGTGTTCTACTGGCCGCCCTTGACGCCCGACTGCTTCACGACCGGCGCCAGCTTCGCGATCTCCGCCTGGATGTACGTGGAGAACTCCTGCGGCGTGGATGTCCTGGGCTCGGCCCCCTGCACCGCGAGCTTTTCCCGGACGTCGGCAGAGGCCAGCGCCTTGCCGATCTCGGCATTGAGCGCGTTGACGATCTCCTTCGGCGTGCCGGCGGGGGCCAGGATGCCGAACCACGAATCGAAGGCGTATCCCGGCAGGCCGGATTCCGCCACCGTCGGAATATCGGGCAGGGTGCCGGCCCGCTTCGCGGTGGTCACGGCCAGGGCCTTGAGCTTGCCCTGGCGCACGAACGGCATGGCCGACACCGTCGGCGCGAACATCATGTCGCCACGGCCGGCCATCACGTCCGTGAGCGCCTCGCCGGTGCCCTTGTACGGGATATGGACCACGTCGATGCCGGCCTGCATCTTGAACATCTCGCCGCTCAGGTGCGTGGAGCTGCCCGAGCCGGCCGAGTCGAAGTTCATGGCACCGGGATTGGCCTTGGCCGCGGCGACGATGTCGCGCACGGAGTTGTACTTGCTGGCGGCATTCACCACCAGCACATTGGGCACGCTCGCCACCAGCGACACCGGCGCGAAGTCCTTGACGGTGTCATAGGCCAGCTTCGGGTACAGCGTGGCGTTGATGGCATGGCCGACCGAGACCAGGATCAGCGTGTAGCCGTCCGGCGCGGCCTTGGCGACGCCGGTGGCGCCCAGCGTGCCGCCGGCACCGGGGCGGTTGTCGACGATGATCTGGTAGCCGGCGTTCTGTCCCATCCTGGTCCCGATGATACGGGCCAGGATATCGGTCGCGCTGCCGGCCGAGAACGGCACCACGAGGCGGATCGGCTTGGACGGGTATTGCGGCTGCGCCATGGCGCCAGGGGCTGCGGCCAGCATGGCCGCCGCGGCCGGCAGCGTGAACAGGGCACGCAGGGTCTTGCGACGAAGGGGGCGGTTCATCGTATGTCTCCTCACAACAATGGGTTCAGAAGAAGTGGGCCAATCGCGAAGGTCTGCGGGTCCGCACCGGCGCTCATACCGAGTTCGTTGATGGCGAAGTCGTAGCTCGCGTTCTTCTTGTTGTCGATGCGGCTGTAGTAGTGGGTTGTCTCCCCTACCTGTGATGCTTGTTCTGGAAGAAAGTCCCCGCAATGTGGAGGACGGCGCCATGCCGTGGCGCCGGATACTGCGTACTGCCTGTCGTGGCTGCCGGCTCAGGCCTTCGGGTAAGGCATGGCCAGCAGGAGCATGGCCGGGCGGTTGCCCGGGTTTGACACCTGCCGCGCTTCGCCCGGCGCGAGCCGGACCGAATCGAACTGCTGCAGCGTCACGGCCTCGTCGGGCGTGCGGATGCAGACTTCGCCTTCGAGCACGACGTAGTGCTTCTCGACGGCGGACGCATCCATGCTGGTGTGTCCACCGGGCAGCAGCACTGACACCCCCAGCCACAGCGACTCGGACGGCCCGGCCTCATGCCCTTGCAGGCGCAGGCAATGCATGCCGTCGTGGTTGGGCGGAAAGTACGCCGGCGCCTGCGCGAAACGGGTCGTGTTCATGGCTTGAGCACCACGCGTTCGGTCGCGCCCTGCAGCACGGCGCGGTAGGCCTCGGCGGCGTCAGCCAGCGCGTACGTATACTCGGGCAGCACCGGGAAGGGCTTCAGTGCACCGGACGCAAACATCGGCGCGAGCTGGTCGAGGATGCTCGCGCACGCACTGCTGTCCAGCGCCAGCGTGTCCACGCCCACGTAGGTATGCTGGCCGCGGTAGAACGTGAAGATGTCGAACGGCACGGGGCGCTCGATGGTGGAGATGAAGATCTGCGCCGCGCCGATCGCCATGGCCTGGTTGGCCTGCTCGAAGTACGGGCTGCCGACGGTGTTGTAGACGATGTCGGCGCCGTGGCCGTCGGTCTCGTCGCGCACCACCGTGGCGATGGCTTCATTGCTGGCATCGATCATGCGCACCGGCGCGCTGGCGTGGCCGCGATAGCGCTCGGCGGTGCGTTCCACGGCGAACACGCGCGCGCCCAGCGCGGTGGCGATCTGGATCGTGGCCTGTCCGACCTTGCCGTTGCCGCCGCACACCAGCACGACGCTGCCCGGCTTCGGCATGCCGGCGCGGCGCAGGCCTTCAAAGGCGGTGATGAAGGGCACGCCGACCGCGCCGGCTTCCAGCAGCGAGACCGTGGCCGGCTTTTCGCGCACCGCTTGCGCGGCCACGCGCAGGTACTTGCCGTGCGTGCCGTCGCGGCGGATGCCCAGTTCGCCGCCACTGCCCCATACCTGCAGGCCGACCAGGCCGCTCGGACCGTCGATCACGGTGCCCGCATAGTCGCGGCCCGGCGTGCGCGGCCACACTGCATGCGGCATCAGCCCGAGCGTTGCCTTGACATCGCTGGGGTTGACGCCGGCGCTGGCCACCTCGATCACGCACTGGCCGTCGCCGGCCTGGGGGCGCGGCGTACCCACCAGTTGCAGTTGCAGGGTGTCGATGCCGGCGGCTTTCTCGCTGACGCGAATCGTGTTCATGTTGTCTTCCTTGTTCAGTGTCTGTTGCCGTGTCCGGCTTGGTTTAGGCTTCGCGCAGGCCAAGCGTGCGACGCGCCTCCTGCGATGACGCGATCTCGCCGCCGAGCGAGCGGACGATGTCGCGCGCCTTGGCGACCAGTGCGGCATTGCTCGGTGCGAGCACGCCCTTTTCCAGGTAGATGTTGTCTTCCAGCCCGACGCGGACATGGCCGCCTGCGAGCCACGCCTGCGCCACGATCGGGAACTCCGCGCGGCCGATGCCGAAGGCCGACCAGTGCGCGCCGGGCGGCAGCATGTTGCGCGCATAGAAGATGGTTTCCGGCGTCGGCGCGAAGCCGTATTTGACGCCGAGCACGAAGGTCCACAGGCCGGGGCCGTCGAGCACGCCTTCGCGGATGAAATCGAGCGCCATGTTGAGGTCGCCCGAGTCGAAGATCTCCAGCTCCGGCATGACGCCGGCCGCGCGGATCACGGCCGCCATCTTGCGGACATTGGCCGGCGTGTTGATGACCACGTCGCCGCCCGAGTTCATGGTGTTCAGGTCGAGCGAGCACACGTCGGGACGCAGCGCGGCGATGTGCTCCACGCGCTTGGCCGGGTGCAGCAGCGTGGTGCCCGGGGCGGCCACGCGCGGTTCGTCCTCGCTCGGCACGAAGCGGCCGCCGGGGCCGGTGGTCAGGTTGATGATCAGCGTGCGGTTGCGCTTGCGGATGCGGTCGATGACGTCGGCGTAGTACTCGAGCGACATCGACGGACGCCCGGTCTCGGGATCGCGCACGTGGATGTGCGCGGCCGCGGCGCCGGCTTCGGCGGCCTCCAGCGCGGCATTGGCGATCTGCTCCGGCGTGACCGGCAGGTTGGGGTATTGCTCGGGCGTGACGATGTTGCCGGTCACCGCGCAGGTGATGATGGTCTTGCGTGCGTGCATGGTTGCGTTGGCGAATGAGTGGAAAGCAATCAGCCGAGCTGGCGTCCGCCGTCGACGACGATGGTGGTGCCCGTGGCAAAGCGCAGCGACGTGGCGCAGGCGACGACGGCGTCGGCCACGTCCTGCGCCTGGCCGATGCGGCGCAGCGGCGTGGTCCTGGCCGCGCGTTCGTTGAAGCTTTCGTCGCGGCCGGGCACGAAGCCCGTGTCGACCACACCCGGCGAGACGTTCAGCACGCGGATGGCCGGCGCCAGCGCGCGGCCCAGCGACATGGCCATGACGTCCAGCCCGGCCTTGGCCGCGCAGTACGCCACGTTGCTGCCCTGGCCCGTGCGCCCCGCGATCGAGCCGACATTGACCACCAGCCCGTCGCCGTTGGCGCGCAGGTGCGGCGCGAATGCGCGGATCGCCGCGAACTGGCCGCGCCAGTTGATGGCGAACAGTTCGTCGATCAGGGCATCGTTGAGCGCATCAAGATCGGCGTGTGGAATCGCCCGCGTAAAGCCGGCGGTATTGACCAGGATGTCGACGCGCCCGTAGTGGCGGCTGACCTCGTCGGCAAGCGCGTTCAGTGACGCGGTGTCGCCGATTTCGGCGGCAGCGCCCATGTGATTGCCGGCCGGCAGCGATGCGGCCGCGCTGTCCGCGCTGTCGCGGTTGCGGCCGGTCAGGACGACGCTGGCGCCGAGCTGCGCCAGCGCATTGCCGGTAGCCAGGCCGATGCCGCCGGTACCGCCGAGGATCACGGCAACCTTGCCGGAAAGGGAGAAGAGGCTCATGGTGTTCAGTCGTGCTGCGTGAAAAGCGTGGGGGCCGGGCGGTCAGTCGATCGGCGGCTTCGGGAAGGTCTGTTCGCCGGGTTCGAGGGTGAAGTCGAAATCGAGCGTGTAGAACGGGGCGGGCAGGTTGCCCCAGGGGCTTTGGCCATGTTCGACGCGTTCGAGATGGCCGACGAGCTGCCGGTGCACGCCGAAGGTCACGTCGGATTCCAGCGCTTGCGGCTCATCTACGAACACCTGTGTCACCAGCGTGCGATAGCCCGGCGCCGCGACGATGAAATGGATATGCGCGGGCCGGTACGGATGGCGCTGCTGTGCGTCGAGGAGCGTGCCGATCGGCCCGTTGGTCGGCACCGGATAGCCGGCCGGGCGTACGGTGCGGAAGTGGTAAGCGCCTTGCTCATCGGTATGGAAGCAGCCACGCAGGTTGCGGTCGGGCTGGCGCGGATCCTGGTTGTCGTACAGGCCGACCGGAGAGGCCTGCCAGATTTCCACGAGCGCGCCGGACAGCGGCATGCCATCGGTGCCGCGCACGGTGCCGCGCACGAATAGCGGCAGGCCGGGGGCGTCGTCCTGGACCACGCAGTCGCCGCAGGCATAACGCGGGGCGTTGGCGCGGTAGAACGGGCCCAGCAGCGCGCCGGGGGTGCGGCCGTCCGTGGTGTTGTTGTTCATCACGGTCACCAGCGTGGACAGGCCCAGCACGTCGGCGGCCAGCACCACTTCATTGTTGGTCGCATGGGTGGCGTGACCCAGTGCGGCGATGAATTCCAGCGCCTGTTCGAACTCCTCGTCCGTGGGGCGTACCTCACGCAGGAAATCATGCAGGTGCTGGACCAGCAGGCCCATGACGAAGCGCAGCCGCGGGCTGGCGGCCTGCGTCATGGCGGCCTGGACGATCTGGGTGACGGAATGCTCGTCCTCGATCAGGCGAAGGGGGTGGGGTGGCTGGGGCTGTTGTCTGGTCTCCATCTTTCTGCTCCTTGCAAACGTTTGCTGCAAACGTTTGCAATTATGCGTCAGGAATGGCGTTGGTCAAGGGGATTTTTTGGGAGTTAGCCGGCGGGGAGGATGTGCCGGGTTAAAAACGCAGGAAAAACAAGGGGTTGCCGAGGGTGGGGCGAACTCTTATGGTTCTTGGCGGGGCTGCCTATACGAGTCATCCGGCTTTCGATGGAGGGAGGAATCAGAGGGGATGCAATGGGGAACCAGGGTCATCGAGCCACGATCGAGCCGTCGCAGCGGCTCCCCGGTCCCTAAACCCCCCGGCGCTATACTGACCCCCTCCATCAAAGAGGACGACCCGCTTGCCCGATCCCGACCTCTCCAGGCTGAAAATCGACCGCGGCCCACTCACCGCACCTTCGCGGCGGCGCCGCTGGCTTCCGTATATCGCCATCGCGGTGGTGCTGGCCGCGGCGGCCGCCGTCACCTTCAAGCTGGCCAGCCCCACGGCAGTGGAAACCGTGACGGTCTCATCGGCCTATCCCTCCCAGAACTACACCCTCCTCAACGCTACCGGCTACGTCGTGCCCCAGCGCAAGGCGGCTGTCGCTTCGAAGGCGCAGGGCAGGTTGGAATGGCTGGGCGTGCTGGAGGGCTCCCGCGTGAAGAAGGACGAGATCATCGCCCGCATCGAAAGCCGCGACGTGGACGCCACGCTCGCGCAGTCGACCGCGCAGGTGAAGGTCGCGCAGGCCAATCTGGAGCTGCAACTTGCCGAGCTCCGCGACGCGGATGTGAACCTGCGCCGCGACGAACAGCTGCTGGGCCCGAAGGCGATCTCCGTCCAGCAGTACGACGCCGACCTGGCCCGCTTCAGGAAGGCGCAGGCCTCGGTCGCCAATTCGCGCGCGGCGATCGTGTCGGCGCAGGCCAGTGCGCGGGCCGCCCAGGTGGCTGTCGACCAGACCGTGATCCGCGCGCCGTTCGACGGCGTGGTGCTGGTCAAGCATGCCAACGTCGGCGACAACATCACGCCGTTCTCGTCGGCGTCCGACACCAAGGGCGCGGTCGTGACCATTGCCGACATGGATACGCTGGAAGTCGAGGCGGATGTCGCCGAATCCAATATCGCGAAGATCCGCGCGGACCAGCCTTGCCTGATGCTGCTCGACGCGCTGCCCGATGTCCGCTTCGCGGGCCAGGTGTCGCGCATCGTGCCGACGGTCGACCGCTCCAAGGCGACCGTGCTGGTCAAGGTGCGCTTTGTCGACCGCGACGCGCGCGTGCTGCCCGATATGAGCGCCAAGATCGCGTTCCTGTCCAAACCGCTGCCCGAGCAGGACCGCAAGCCCGTCGTGGCCGTGCAGCCCGGCGCCATCGCCACGCGCGACGGGCGCAAGGTGGTGTTCGTGATCCGCGACGGCAAGGCGCATGAGACGGCAGTGACGACCGGCGAGCGCATCGGCGAACTGGTGGCCGTCAGTGGCGTGGCCGCCGGCGCTACGGTGGTGCTGGCGCCGGCCGACAAGCTGCGCGACGGCGCCAGCGTCACGGCGAAGAAGAAGTAACGTGGCAGCCGATCCGCTCGTACGCATCCGCCATCTCGCCAAGTCCTACCGGCGCGGCATGCAGACCGTGCCGGTGCTGACCGATATCACGCTCGATATTGCCGAGGGCGATTTCATTGCGCTGATGGGGCCGTCGGGCTCGGGCAAGAGCACGCTGCTCAATCTGATCGCGGGCATCGACCGGCCCGACAGCGGCGAACTGCTGGTGGCGGGGCAAGACATTACCCATCTGGCGGAGTCGGAGCTTGCCGCCTGGCGCGCGGCCAACGTCGGTTTTATCTTCCAGTTCTACAACCTGATGCCGGTGCTCACCGCCTTCGAGAACGTGGAGCTGCCGCTGATGCTCACGCGCCTGTCGCGCCAGGAGCGGCGCGCGCGCGTGGAGATGGTGCTCGGCATGGTGAACCTGGCCGACCGCATGAGCCACTATCCGTCGGAACTGTCCGGCGGGCAGCAGCAGCGCGTGGCCATTGCCCGCGCACTAATCACCGACCCGGTGCTGATCGTGGCCGACGAACCCACGGGCGACCTCGACCGGAACGCCGCCGCGGACATCCTGGCGATGCTCCAGCGGCTGAACCGCGAGGCCGGCAAGACCATCATCATGGTCACGCACGACGCGCATGCCGCCAACGCGGCGCGCTCGCTCTTGCACCTCGAGAAAGGGGAACTGAACCATGGCAACAGCGCCTGAACGGCACTGAACGGGCGCGCCATGTTCGTGCTCAAGCTGATTGCCCGCAACGCGCTGCGCCACAAGCTGCGCACCGCGCTGACCGTGACCGGGCTGGTGGTCGCGGTGCTGGCCTACGGGCTGCTGCAGACCGTGGTGGACGCCTGGTACGCGGGCGCGGCCGCGGCTTCGAGCGGGCGGCTGGTGACGCGCAACGCGATCTCGCTGGTGTTCCCGCTGCCGCTCAGCTATGAAAGCCGCATCCGCGGCGTGGACGGCGTGACGCTGGTGGCGCGCTCCAACTGGTTCGGCGGCGTCTACCGCGATCCCAAGAACTTCTTCGCGCAGTTCGCCGTCTCGGACAACTACCTCGAGCTGTACCCCGAGTTCGTCGTCACGGCGCAGCAGCGCGCCGATTACCAGCGCGACCGCAAGGGCTGCCTGATCGGGCGGCAGCTCGCGGACCAGTACGGCTTCAAGGTCGGCGACGTGATTCCCATCAAGGGCACGATCTATACGGGCACGTGGGACTTCATCGTGCGCGGCATCATGGAGGGGCGTGATGAAAGCACCATCACGCGCCACATGGTGTTCCACTGGGAATACCTGAACGAGACCGTGCGCAAGCGCTCGCCGAAGCAGGCCGACCAGGTCGGCGTGTACATCCTGGACATCGACAACCCCGACAACGCCGCCGCGATCTCGCGCGGCGTGGATGCGGTGTTCCGCAATTCGCTGGCCGAGACGCTCACCGAGACCGAGCAGGCGTTCCAGCTGGGCTTCGTGGCCATGTCGAACCAGATCATCGCGGCCATCCGCGTGGTGTCCTACGTGGTGATCCTGATCATCATGGCCGTGATGGCCAACGCGATGGCGATGAGCGCGCGCGAACGCACCACGGAGTACGCCACGCTCAAGGCGCTCGGTTTCGGGCCCGGCTTCCTGGCGCTGCTGATGTTCGGCGAATCGATGTTCATCTGCCTGGTGGGCGGTGGCATCGGCATGCTGGCCACGCCGCCGATGGCCGCGATATTCAAGCAGGCGGTCGGCGGCGTGTTCCCGGTGTTCACCGTGTCGCGCCAGACCATGTGGATGCAGGCGGCCTGCGCGCTGGCCGTGGCGCTCGTCGCCGCCGTGGTGCCGGCCGTGCAGGCGGCGCGCGTGCGCATCGTGGAAGGCCTGCGGGCCATCGGCTAGGCGAGCGCATGGCGATCCCGTTCAGCTACATCGCGCGCAACCTGTGGGCCCGGCGCCTGACCACGGCGCTGACGGCCGGCGGCCTTGCGCTGGTGGTGTTCGTGTTTGCCACCATGCTGATGCTTGACGCGGGGCTCAAGCGCACGCTCGTCACCACCGGCGAGCCGGACAATGTGGTCATGATCCGCAAGGGCGCAGAGACTGAGGTGCAGAGCGGCATCAGCCGCGACCAGGCCAGCATCATGGAGATGCACCCGTCGGTGGCGATGGACGGCAACGGCCGGCCCATGGCCTCGAAAGAAGCGGTGGTGCTGATCTCGCTGACCAAGCGCGGGTCGGATACGCCTGCCAATGTCGTGATCCGCGGCGTGTCGCCGAAGGGCCTGGGATTGCGGCCGCAGATCCGGCTGGTGGCGGGGCGCACGTTCCGGCCGGGCTCGTCGGAGATCATCGTGGGCAGCAGCGTGGCCCGCGGCTTCACCGGGGCGCAGCTTGGCGGGCGCCTGCGCTTTGCCCAGCGCGACTGGACCATCGTCGGCGTGTTCGACGCGGGCGGCAGCGGCTTCGATTCGGAGATCTGGGGCGACGCCGACCAGCTCATGCAGTCGTTCCGCCGCACCAGCTATTCGTCGATGGTGGTGCGGCTGTCGCGGCCGGAAGCCTTTGCGCGCCTGCGCGCCGACATCGACGTCGACCCGCGCCTGACCGCGGAGGCCAAGAGCGAGCAGTCCTTCTACAGCGACCAGTCCAAGGCGCTGTCGACGTTCATCAACATCCTGGGCCTGACGCTGTCGACGATCTTCTCGATCGCGGCGATGATTGGCGCGATGATCACCATGTATGCGTCGGTGGCCAACCGTGTTGCGGAGATCGGCACGCTGCGCGCGCTGGGTTTCCGGCGCACCAACGTGCTGGCCGCATTCCTGGTCGAGGCGCTGCTGCTCGGGCTGGCCGGTGGCGTGGCCGGGCTCTGCTGTGCGGCGCTGATGCAGTTTGCGTCGTTTTCCACGACCAACTTCCAGACGTTCGCGGACCTGTCGTTCCGCTTTATCCTGACGCCGGGCATTGTGGCAAAGACGCTCGGGTTCTCGATGGCGATGGGCCTGGTCGGCGGCTTTCTGCCGGCGCTGCGCGCGGCCCGCATGAACATCGTCGATGCGCTGCGGGCGCGCTGACGCTTCGCGGATCAGCTCGCGGCAAACTCCTGGGGCGCAGGCGCGCGCCGCGCCAGCCCGAGCGTCAGCATGGTGCCGCCGGCGAGCAGCGCGGGCACGCCGATCAGCACGAACAGCGTGGGCATGCCCAGTCCCAGCGACAGCATGGTGGCACCGCCGACGGAGCCGACCACCGAACCGAGACGGCCCACGCCGTTGGCCCAGCTCACGCCCGTGGCGCGGCAGTCAGTCGGGTAGAAGCCTGCCGACAGCGCGTTGGCGCCGACCTGCGACCCCGATACGCAGAAGCCCGCGAAGAACACCGCCACACTGGCCAGCGCAGGCGTATCGGCGAGACTGCCGATAGCGGCGACGAACACGCCGGCCAGCGCGTAGCTGACGGCCAGCACGTAGTGCGGGTTGAATCGGTCCATCAGCCAGCCCAGCACGATGGCGCCGAGCGTGCCGCCGACCTGGAACATGGTGGTGACCAGCGCCGCGGTGCGCAGCGACAGGCCGGTGCCGCGCAGCAGGGTCGGCAGCCAGCTCGAGAGCAGGTAGATCACCAGCAGGCTCATGAAGAAGGTCAGCCAGAACAGCAGCGTGCCGCGCACCAGTTCAGGCTTGAACAGGTGCCGCACCGGAGAACTGGTGCTGCGCGTCTCGGCCACGGTAAAGGTTGCGCCGCGCAGGTCGGCCTGCGGGGCAATGCGCTGCAGCGTGGCGGCGATGCGTTCCGGCGCGCGGCCTGCCATCACCAGGTAGCGCACGGACTCCGGCAGCAGCAGCGCCAGCAGCACTGACAACGCCAGCGGCAGCACGCCGCCGACCACCAGCACCGAGCGCCAGCCGTAGGCTTCGATCAGCCCGGCAGAGGCCAGCCCGCCCAGCGCGGAGCCGAGCGTGAAGCCGCAGAACATGGTCGTGACCAGGAACGAGCGGCGCTTTTCCGGACAGAACTCGGACGTCAGCGTGATGGTATTGGGCATGGCGCCGCCCAGGCCAAGGCCGGTCAGGAAGCGCAGCGCGATCAGTTCCCACAGCTCGCCCGACCACGCCGATGCGAGGCTGGCCAGGCCGAAGAACAGCACCGAGAACACCAGCACGGTCTTGCGGCCGAAGCGATCGGCCAGCGGGCCGAACAGGAAGGCACCGGCCATCAGGCCGCCGAGCCCGGCGCCGAACAGCGGGGCCAGGTGTGCCGGCGTCAGCTGCCATTCGGCGCGGATGGCCGGCGCGATGAAGCCGATCGCGGCGGTGTCGAAGCCGTCGATGGCGACGATCAGGAAGCACAGCACCACGATCATGACCTGGAACGCCGATAGCGGATGGCGGTCGATGAACGCAGAAATATTGATTCTCTGGCTGGCAGGCATGGGTTGTCTCCTCCTCGTTGCCTGTTTCGGGACAAATTCGGGCTGGCGGCCGTGTCGGCCGCCAGTCACCGCGGTGGTCACTGCATGGTCTTCCGGAAGTTCAGAGCCAGGGCGTCGGGCTCAGGCAGCGTTCGGCGCGCCAGCCGTGCAGCCACTGCAGCGCGTCGTAGTACTGCGCCTGCGTGCGGCCGGTCCACAGCGTGTTGCGCACCATGCGGTCGACACCCTTGGCGTGGTACACGCGGCCCATGTCGCGCGCGGCGTAGAGCACGCGTGCGGTGCGCGGGATGCGCGCCTGTTCGTACAGCTTGAACGCCGCTTCGAAGTCATTGCCGGCCGCTTCCACCGCGGCGCCCAGCGTGACAGCATCTTCGAGCGCCTGGCAGGCGCCCTGCGCGACGTATTGCGTCATCGGGTGCGCGGCATCGCCCAGGATGGTCGCGCGGCCGAAGCTCCAGCTTTCCACCGGATCGCGGTCGGCCGTGGCCCAGCGCTTCCATGAGGTCGGGCGATCCAGCATCTGGTGCGGCAGCGCGTGGATGCCGTCGAAGTACGACAGCACTTCTTCCTTGCTGCCTTCGCGCACGCCCCAGGTCTCCTGCTCGCGGCTGTGGAAGGTCACGACCAGGTTGTACTGCTGGCCGCCGCGCAGCGGGTAGTGCACCAGGTGGCAGTTCGGGCCGGCCCAGACCACGGGCGCGTTGACCCGCAGGTCCTTCGGCATGTTGTCGACCTCGACCACCGCGCGATACACGACGTGGCCGGTCACGCGCGGCGCGTCGCCGATCAGCGCCTCGCGGATGGCGGACTTGACGCCGTCGCAGCCGACCACGGCATCGGCATGGTGGCGTTCGCCGCGCTGGTCGATGACGGTGACGCTGCGCTCGTCCTGCTCCAGCTTCTCGACGCGCGTGGCGGTGCGGAAGCTGATCAGCGGGTGGTCCTGCACGGCCTCCAGGATCGACAGGTGGATGTCCGCGCGGTGGATCACCGCATATGGGTTGCCGAAGCGCTCGCGGTAGGGCGTGCCGACATCGACGCGGGCGATCTCGTGCGTGTCGATCGCATCGCGCAGGCTCAGGTAGTCGGTGAAGACCGCCCGGCCGCGCGCGGCCTCGCCCACGCCGAGCGCGTCCATGGCCGCGAAGGCATTGGCCGCGAGCTGGATGCCCGCGCCGATCTCGCCGATCTGCTCGGCCTGCTCCAGCAGCTCGATGCGAATGCCCTTGCGCGCGAGCGCCAGCGCCGCGGCCAGGCCGCCGATGCCGCCGCCGATGATCAGGACCTTGCGCCCCGTGTCTTGTGGTGTGTTCATGCTTGTCTCCTGGCCTGGATCGGTCGATCAGGCCGTGTAGTCCGGTTGCTGCGTGGGCGCCGCCTTGGCGAAGGCGGGGTGTGCGCTGGCGTGCGCATACACCGCCAGGGCGCGCGGGTAGGCCGACAGGTCGCAGCCCATGCGCTGGGCGTTGGCGACCTGGGGCACCAGCGTCACGTCGGCGAGAGTCGGGCTGTCGCCGAAGCACCACGGGCCCTTGCCGTGCAGCGCGAGCAGGCGTTCGACGCCGGCCATGCCTTCGTCGATCCAGTGGCGGTACCAGGCGTCCTTCTGTTCCGGCGTCACCTTCAGCACATCCTGCAGGTAGCGCAGCACGCGCAGGTTGTTGACCGGGTGGATGTCGCAGGCGATCAGGCTGGCCAGTTCCAGCACACGCGCGCGCTGCTCCGAGTCCTGCGGCAGCAGGCGCGGTTCCGGGAAGCGCGCATCGAGGTAGTCCATGATCGCGAGCGACTGTCCGAGCGTGAATTCGCCGTCCACCAGCGCGGGCACCGAGGCGGACGGGTTGATGCCCTGCACGTACTCCGCCTCGCGGTGCTGGCCGGTGCGGATGTTGACCGGCAGGGTCTCGAAGGGCAGGCCCTTGAGCGCCAGCGCAATGCGCACGCGGTAGGACGTGGAGCTGTTGAAGAAACTATAGAGCTGCATGATGGCTTCGCTGCTTGCCGTATTCCGGATTCAGACCACGCGGACCTTGAGTTCGCCGAGACCTTCCACGCCGGTCACCATGGCGTCGCCGGTCTTGACCGCGCCCACGCCTTCCGGGGTGCCGGTGAAGATCACGTCGCCCGGTTCCAGGCGGAAGAACTGCGACAGGTAGGCCACCGTTTCGGCCACCGACCAGATCAGGTGCGTGACATTGCTGCGCTGCTTGTCCTGGCCATTGACGGTCAGCCAGATCGCTGCCTGCTGCGGGTGGCCGATATCGCTGGCGCGGTGGATCGGCGCGATCGGCGCGGACGCGTCGAAGGCCTTGCCGATTTCCCACGGGCGGCCCATCTCGCGCATCTTCATCTGCAGGTCGCGGCGGGTCATGTCCAGGCCCACGGCGTAGCCCCACACGTGCTCGAGCGCCTGCTCGACCGGGATATCGGCGCCGGCCTTGCCGATCACGGCCACCAGTTCGGCTTCGTAGTGGTAGTTCTGCGTCTGCGCCGGGTAGGGCAGCTCCAGCGTCTGGCCGTCTGCCACGGGCACGATGGCGTCGGCCGGCTTGCAGAAGAAGAACGGTGGCTCGCGGTCGGGGTCGAAGCCCATTTCGCGCGCATGGGCGGCATAGTTGCGGCCCACGCAGTAGACGCGGCGCACGGCGAACTGGTCATCGGTGCCGGCGACGGGAATGGCGACGGTGGCGGGAGGCGTGAAGACGTAGGACATGGTCGGTTCGGTCAGTCAGGAGGTGTAAGGGGCCGGGGTGCCGCGCCATGCGCGCACCCGGGCATCTGGATTCGGACGAGTTGGGTTTAGAAGGGGCTCAGGTGCGCGCTTCGCGCAGCAGGTTCAGCGCCGACAGCACGGGGCGGTCGGAGTAGCTGAACAGCACCGCGTCTTCCATCGCGCCAAGCTGCACCGGCGCCCATGACGGCGCCACGAACACGTCGCGCGGCTCGAACTGGAACTGGGCATCGCCGATGCGCACTGTGCCGCGGCCTTCCACCACGCTGTAGACGGTGGCGTCGGTGCTGCGGTAGGTCTTGCCCTGGAAGCCGGCCGGCAGGTACTGCATGAAGGTGGCGATGGTGGGCATCGGCCAGCCGCCCGTGGCCGGGTTGACGTAGCGCAGCTTCACGCCGTCCCACGCATCGAGTTCACCGTTGCGGTAGAGCTGGTCGAGCGCCTCGCGCGAGCGGTCGTACGGATAGCTGAAGACCGGCGAGGTCGGGTCGGTGACCTTGTGGCGCACCGGCATCATGTTCTGGCCGAAGCGCGCAAAGCTGTCGCCCTCGGCGCGCGTGACGGGTTGCTGGGACTCGGGGTAGTTCTCGGCAAAGCCGGCGTCGAACTGCTGCACCAGCGGGATGTCGAGGCCGTCCAGCCACACCACCGGCTTGCCGCCGTCCTCGAGGCTCGGGTTGCCGTGGTCGTGCCAGGTCCAGGACGGCGTGATGATGAAGTCGCCCGGATGCATGGTGGTCCGCTCGCCATTGACGGCGGTCCAGGCGCCCTTGCCTTCGACGATGAAGCGCAGCGCCGACTGCGTGTGGCGGTGGCTCGGCGCAATCTCGCCCGGCAAGATCAGTTGCAGGCCGGCGTAAAGCGTGGACGTGATGCTCGACTTGCCCGGCAGTCCCGGGTTCTCCAGGATCAGCACGCGGCGCACCGCCTCTTCGGCGCTGATGACCTCGCCGGCCTGCATGACCAGCGGGCGCAGGGCGTCGTACTTCCAGATAGCCGGGACGATCTGCGGGCGCGGCTGCGGCGGGACCAGGCTGTGCAGCGATTCCCACAGTGGTGTCATGTGGCAGCGGCCGATTTGCTCGTAATAGGCGGTGCGTGCGGGATCAGGCGTATGGTCGGACATGCTGTCTCCGTGGCTTTCTGTGGTCTCCGGCGGCGTTGCCGGGCTGTTGCTTGGAGTTATACGTCGGTCGATATAAGATTTGAAATGAAGAATTACTCTTATCCATACGATTAATCGTATAGGTGAACCCGACGATCAGACATGGACTGGACCCAGCGACTGCGCTTGCGCAACTTGCAGATGCTTCTCAGCCTGGCCGAGACCGGCAACATGAGCCAGTCCGCGGCGCTGCTCAATACGACCCAGCCCGGGCTTTCCAAGTGGCTCAAGGACCTCGAGGACGACATCGGGCTGCCGCTGTTCGAGCGCCAGGCACGCGGGCTGCAGCCCACACCGTATGGCGAGTCGCTGATCGAGCACGCGCGCCGCATTGCCGCGCAGCTCGACACCGCGCGCGACGACCTTGCCGCCATGCGCGAAGGTGGCAGCGGGCTGGTGGTGGTCGGCACGTCGGGGGCATCGGCGGCCGACACGGTGCCGCTGGCGGTGCTGCGTCTGTTGCAGCGTATGCCGCGCGCGCAGGTGCGGGTGGTCGAGACGACCATGGACCGGCTTATGAACCAGCTTGCGCACAATGAGCTCGATATCGTGGTGGGGCGTTCCGCACCCGAGCTGCAGGACGCGCAGACCGTTGGCGAATCGCTCTATCTCGAACCGCTCCATTTCGTCGCGCGCCCGCGCCATCCGCTGGCCACGCAGGAGGCGGTGACGTGGGATGCGCTGCAGGGCTACCGCTGGGTGGTGTGGCCGCGCGGCACCCCGATCCGCAACGCGCTGGAGGCCGCGCTGGCCAGCGCCGGCCGGCCGTTGCCGGCGGACTGCGTGGAGTCGAACTCCACCGTGCTCAACCTCACGCTGCTCAACAACAGCGACATGATTGGCCTGGCCTCGCACCGGACCGCGCGCCGGCTGGAAGCGATGGGCGCGCTGCGCATCGTGCCGCTGCGGCTGGCCGGTTTTGGTTCGGTGTCGATGTACTGGCGGGAGGACACGATCAAGCGCTCGGCGGTCGCTGCCATGCTCGACTGCCTGCGGCGCGCGGCCGACCGCGAGGTGCCGGACGCCGTCGTCTCCGCGCCTTGAGGGCCAGCGCTCTGGCGCCTACATTGGAGGCTCACGCCGGCGCCCCGGCGTACTGCACATCCACCATGGAGGCGAGACATGGAGTTCCTGAATTCCGGCAAGGTCCTGCCAGCAGGACTGCCATTTTCCGAAGCGGTCCGCATCGGGAATGTGCTCTACCTGTCAGGCCAGTTGGGCATCGTGCCCGGCAGCACGCGGCTCGTTCCGGGTGGCATTCGCGAAGAAGCGAAACAGGCCTTGATGAATATCCGCACCACGCTGGAGGCGCATGGCGTGACGATGCGGGATGTGGCCAAGTGCACGATCATGCTGGCGGATATTGGGGAGTGGCAGGTTTTTAATGAGGTTTATAAGGAGTTCTTCGAGGCTCCTTATCCGGTCCGGAGCGCGCTTGGCGCCAATGGACTGGCGTTGGGGGCTAGGGTGGAGGTGGAGTGTTTGGTGGTGATTGGGGGGGCGTAGATTTGGGGGTTTTTGTGCTTGGCGGGCGCTGCTGCAGCGCCCGCCAAGCACGCGGACCTACCCAGCCCGCCAAACGGGTCAGCGCACCGCTGGGTATGTGCCGGCCCGAATACCGGCGTCTGCACTTCGGGATTTGACTGCGGGCCACAGCGTCTAAACTGCAGCCGGATCAACCCGGAGACGTTCATGACACAACAGGCCCATTACGAACTGCTGCACGCTGGCAAGGGCCACCCGGTCAAGATGTGGACCCGCGGCGTCCCGGTGGAGGAAGAGGCGCGCCGCCAGCTCGCCAATACCGCGCAGATGCCATTTATCTTCCACCATCTGGCGGTGATGCCGGACGTCCATCTTGGCAAGGGTTCGACTATCGGCTCGGTGATCCCCACCGTGGGCGCGGTGATTCCCGCGGCGGTCGGCGTGGATATCGGCTGCGGCATGATGGCCGTGCGCACGTCGCTGCGCGCGTCCGACCTGCCCGACAACCTGGGTCCGTTGCGCAGCGCGATCGAGCACGCCGTGCCGCATGGCCGTACCGGACAGGGTGGCCGGCGCGACGAAGGGGCGTGGGGCAACGTTCCGGCACAGGTGGACAACGTCTGGACGGACCTGGCGGCCGATTTCCGCCGCATCACCGACAAGTATCCGCAACTCGCACGCACCAACAACCGCATCCACCTGGGCACGCTCGGCACCGGCAACCACTTCATCGAAGTCTGTCTCGACGAGGCCGATGCCGTCTGGTTCATGCTGCATTCGGGCTCGCGCGGCGTGGGCAATGCCATCGGCACCACATTTATCGCGCTGGCGCAGCAGGACATGCGCCGTCACCTGGCCAATCTGCCCGATCGCGACCTGGCCTACCTGGTGGAGGGCTCCGAACACTATGACGACTACGTGTTCGCAGTGGCGTGGGCGCAGCAGTTTGCGCGGCGCAACCGCGAGCTGATGATGGCGAATGTGCTGGCCGCCGCGCGCCGCGTGATCGGCAAGCCGTTCAGCACGGAAGCCGAGGCGGTGAACTGCCACCACAACTACGTGCAGAGGGAGCGCCACTTCGGGCAGGACGTGCTGGTCACGCGCAAGGGCGCGGTGAGCGCGCGCGCCGGCGAGCTGGGCATCATCCCGGGGTCGATGGGCGCGCGTTCGTTCATCGTGCGCGGCAAGGGCAACCCCGAGTCGTTCTATTCATGCAGCCACGGTGCGGGCCGTGCCATGAGCCGTACCGAGGCCAAGCGCCGCTTCAGCGTGGCCGACCAGGTGCGCGCAACCGAAGGCGTGGAATGTCGCAAGGACGCCGCCGTGATCGACGAGATCCCGATGGCCTACAAGGACATCGATGCGGTGATGGCGGCCCAGTCCGACCTCGTGGAAATCGTGCACACGCTGCGGCAGGTGGTGTGCGTGAAAGGGTAAGGCGGGGGCGCGGCCCGGATCGGGTCATCACGGGCAAGAATCTGTTCGGCAGCGCACGGAACGCTATGCGGGATGGCGGCAGATTGGCAGTCGGATACAGGCCAACCGGGGATCCTGATGCGCGCCTTCCTCACCCTGCCCATCTTGTTTGCATCGCTGCTGATGGCCGGATGCAACACACCTCCCATCCCCCCGGGAAAGCCGGTCGATATTCCCACCGCCCTGCAACAGGTGACAGACAACCTGTGCGCGTTCAGGAAAGACCTCGAGGCGCGGGGGCAGGGCCGGGGAGTCGCCATCGATTCGGTCACGGTGGAGCTCGATCTGACTGTCGACGGTTCAAGGACGCCCCAGATCGCAGTGGCTCCAGACGTCCAGTTCATGCCGACCGTGGCCTACGGACACACCATCACGGAGGCGAAGGGCAGCCGGCTGACAATGACGCTGAAGAACGTTGGCGCTGCCAGTTCATCGGGAGGCATGGATTGCGCTTCCCTCAAGCCTGCAAGCTAGCAAGGAAAGACACGTCTGCGGGTGTGGTAGCGGCAAGGGCGCGCAGTTCGCGCGGCCTCAGCGCGCGAACTGCGCCAGCACCGTGCCGATCGCCGCCAGGCCCGACTCCAGCATGTGCTGCATGTAGCTGCCCATCTGCGGCATCACCAGCGACAGCACCAGCAGGCCGCCGGAAAGCGTGACCGGAAAACCCACCGCGAAGACCGACAGTTGCGGCGAAGCGCGGTTGAGAATGCCCATGGCCAGGTTCAGGGTCAGCAGCGCGGCAATCATCGGCAGCGCCAGCAGCAGCCCGGACGAGAACACCATGCCGCCGGCGCGCGCCACGGCGTGCCAGCCTTCGGCAGCCACCGGCGTGGCGCCGATGGGCAGGCCCTGGAAGCTGTCGACCAGCGTGCCCAGCATCAGCAGGTGCCCGTCCAGCGCCAGGAACAGCAGCATGGCGATGATGTTCAGGAAGCGCGACAGCACCATGGTCTGCCCGCCCGCGGAACGGTCGAAGAGGGACGCGAAGCCCAGGCCCATCTGGAGCCCGATGATTTCACCAGCCTGCTGCACCACGGCGAAAACGAGCCGCATGGTAAAACCCGTGGCCAGGCCGATGCCGACCTCGTTGAGGATGATGATCAGCCCTTCCCACGAATAGACCGGCACCACCGGCAGGTTGGGCAGGGTGGGCGAGACCACCATCGCGATGAGCGCGGCGAGCCCGATCTTGACGCGGCGCGGGATGGTCGATTCCCCGAACAGCGGTGCGGTGCCGATCAGCGCCAGCAGCCGGAACAGCGGCCAGAGGAAGGCCGCGATCCAGCCATAGAGCTGCGCGTTGGTGACTTCGATCACGGCAGGGCGCTGGTTGCGGCGAAAACGAGGGGAAGGCGGTAGGCGGTTGCGGCGTCAGTGCGCCAGGGCGGGAATGCCCTGGAGTATTTCGCGCATGTAGTCGACCATGGTGTTGACCATCCACGGGCCGGCCAGCACTAGCGTGATGAACAGCGCGACCAGCTTCGGGATGAAGGTCAGGGTCATTTCGTTGATCTGCGTGGCGGCCTGGAACAGGCTCACCACCAGGCCGGCGGCAAGGGCCACCAGCAGCGGCGGCGCCGCCAGCATCAGCGTCATCTTCATCGCGTGGGTCGCGATGGTCATTACGGTTTCCGGAGTCATGGCCAGGGTCGGTCTGTGCGGGTCAGTTCATGAAGCTCTGCGCCAGTGAGCCCAGCAGCAGCTGCCAGCCATCCACCAGCACGAACAGCATCAGCTTGAACGGCAGCGAGAGGGTGGCCGGCGGCACCATCATCATGCCCATGGCCATCAGCACGCTGGCGACGACCAGGTCGATGATCAGAAACGGGATGAAGATGGTAAAGCCGATCTGGAACGCGGTCTTGAGCTCGCTGGTGACGAAGGCCGGCACCAGGATGCTCATCGGCACCTCTTCGGGGCCCTGCATCTCCGGTGCCTTGGCCATCTGCGCGAACATGGCCAGGTCCTTCTCGCGGGTCTGCTTGAGCATGAAGCCCTTGAGCGGCTCGGCCGCCTTCGCCATCGCGGTTTCGAGGCTGATCTTGTTTTCGGACAGGGGCTTGTAGGCGTCGTTGTAGACCCGGTCCAGTACCGGCCCCATCACGAAGAAGGTCAGGAACAGCGACAGGCCGACCAGCACCTGGTTGGGCGGCGACGAGGCCGTGCCGAGCGCATTGCGCAGCAGGCCCAGCACGATGATGATGCGGGTGAAGCCCGTCATCATCAGCATGGCCGCCGGCAGGAAGCTGAGCGAGGTCAGCAGGACCAGGGTCTGGATCGACAGCGACCAGATCTGGCCGCCGCCGGGGCCGGGCTTGCTCGTCACGCCGGGCAGTGCCTGTGCGAGCACGGGGGCAGGGATGACGGCCAGCGCCAGCGCGGCCAGCAGCAGGGCGCCGCCCGCGGCCACCGCGTGAGGATGCGTCTTGCGCCGCGACGTGGCGGCGCGCTGGATGTTCATGACTTGAAGTTTTCCTGCATCGAGCGCAGCAGCTTTTCGGCAAAGCTGCCGCCGGAATTCTGGCCACCGGGCCCGGACGGGGCCGATGGCGCGGCCTGTCCCGCCGGCATGCTGTGCAAGGTGCGGATCTCGCCCGCGCTGACGCCGAGCACCAGCCAGGTGTCGCCGACTTCGACCAGCACCAGCCGCTGGCGGGCGCCGAGCATGGTGCTGCCGATCACCTTCATCATGCCCTGCGGCCCGTGGCGGACCAGGCCCGCACGGCGTGCCGCCCAGGCCAGCCCGAGGATCAGCGCGATGATGCCGAACAATCCGAGCCCGGCCTGCGCGAGGCTGGCCGCGCTGCTGACGGCGGCGCCGCCGCCTTCGGCAGCACGCGCCAGGCACGGCGCGCCGATCGCCGCGAACGGCAGGACGGCACGCCGCAGGCGGGCCGCGGCGTTCATTTGTTGAGTTTGCGGATGCGTTCGGACGGCGTGATGATGTCCGTCAGGCGGATGCCGAACTTGTCGTTCACCACCACCACCTCGCCCTGCGCGATCAGGTAGCCGTTGACCAGCACGTCCATTGGCTCGCCGGCCAGCCCGTCCAGTTCCACCACCGATCCCTGCGCCAGCTGCAGCAGGTTCTTGATGGGCACCTTGGTGCGGCCCAGCTCGACCGTGAGCTGTACCGGGATATCGAGGATCATCTCGATATCGTTGTGGAAGCCGCTCGGTGCTTCCTTGGCCAGCGGCGGGAAGACGGTGGCGGCGGCCGGGGTGGCGGCCGGTGCCGGGGCCGGGGCTTCGGCCGCAGTGGCGCTGGTCTGTTCAGCCAGTGCGCTGGCCCAGTCGTCCATCGGATCGACCGGCTTGTCCTCGATGCCGTCAGTCATGATCGGTTTCCTTGTTGGAATCGCTGTCTTGGTGATTGATCATTCGCTCTACCCGCAGCGCGTACTGGCCATTCATCGTGCCAAAGCCGCATTGCATGACGGGCACGCCGTTCACCTTGCCGAACACGTGCTCCGGCAGCTCGATCGGCAGCACGTCGCCGGCGCGCAGCGCCAGCACTTCCGCCACGGTGCTCTGCACTTGCGTGAACTCGGCCACGACTTCCACATCCGCGGCGCGCAGCTGTTGCGACAGCTTCGCGAGCCAGCTCTTGTCGACCTCCTTCTCGTCCTGCAGCGGATTCATCAGCAGGTCCTTGAGCGGCTCGATCATGGCGTAGGGCAGGCAGACATGGAGCTGCCCGCCCACGGCGCCGAGTTCGATGTGGAAGGCGGTGGTGATCACGGCCTCATTGGCCGTGGCGACGTTTGCAAACTTGGTGTGCATCTCCGAGCGGATGTACTCGGTCTCGATCGGATGCACGGTGCGCCAGGCATTGCCGTAGCTGCTCAGCGTCATCTCCAGCATGCGCTGGATGATGCGCTGCTCGGTCTGGGTGAAGTCGCGGCCTTCCACGCGGGTGTGGAAGCGGCCGTCGCCGCCGAACAGGTTGTCGACCACCAGGAACACCAGGTTCGGGTCGTACACGAACAGGGCCGTGCCGCGCAGCGGCTTCAGGTGGACCAGGTTCAGGTTGGTCGGCATCGGCAGGTTGCGCGCGAAATCGCCGAACTTCTCGATGCGCACGCTGCCCACGGTAATGTCGGCGCCGCGGCGGATGAAGTTGAACAGCGCCGTGCGCAGCGAACGTGCAAAGCGCTCGTTGATGATCTCGAGCGTGTGCAGGCGTCCGCGGATGACGCGTTCCTGCGTGGCCAGGTTGTACGGGCGAACCCCATCCTCGTCGACCGCGGCGGGCTCGCTCGCCTTGGGCGTGTCGGCTTCGCCGGAAACGCCCTTGAGCAGCTCGTCTACCTCGTCCTGCGAGAGGAACTTGTCATAGGCCATTTGGTGTCCTGCCCCTTATGCTGCGGTGTAAGTCGAACTGTCCATGTCCGCGTCAGCGCGCACGGCGGCCTGCCGGCGTGCAGGTGCGCGGATGGCGGCGCTGGAATCCGGATGGCAGTCTCATATCGGGTTGGCTGTCGGGGCAGGGCAAGTGCTTACTGCACCACGAAAGAGGTGAACAACACGTCCAGCACGCGTTGCGGCGGCAGCCCGGCCGCGAACGGCTGGTTGATCGCATTGCGGATGTCGTCGGCCAGCTTGCGCTTGCCATCCACGGTGGAGAGCTCTGCCGGTTGCCGTGCCGACAACAGCAACAGGATGCGGCTGCGGGCCTCGGGCAGGTACTGCGTCATGCGCGCCTGCGTCTCGGCGTCGGCAACCTTCAGCGACAGGCCGGTATGCAGGAAGCGGTCGCCATCTTCGCCCTTGAGGTTGACGGTGAAAGCGTCCAGCGGCACGAAGATGGGCGGCGGGATCACGGGCGCGGCCGGTGCGGCGGGTGCCGCCGGTTGCCGGTTGCCCAGGATGCTGCCCAGCACGAAGCCTCCGGCGCCCAGAACCAGGACCAGCACGCCGCCGCCGATCAGCAGCATGCGGCCGCGCTTGCTTGCGTTGCCGCCAATCTGGGAAGGAGAAGCCGTGTTCGCCATGAGAAGCCTGTGTCGGAATGCCTGCCATTCTTGCGGAATCGCAGGCCAGCAAAGGGCCGAAAAAAAGGGGGAAACCCTTTCAGCTTGGCCGTTTGAGCAGAAAGGGAGCAGGCATGGCTGCGCCAGCGGGCGTGTGGTGCGCGCCTGCTGCATGGTTAACGCGCCGTGGTCGCCGAACTTGAGTTACCGGCACAAGGAATCCGGTGCAGCCGTCGTCCCTGATGGGATCGCGGCGGCGCTCGCATGCCTGGCATCGCTGCCAATCCCTACTACACTAGTCGGGTAGTCGATCATGCGGGTCGGTGTGATTCATTGTTGCTAAGTGCTTGTTGTAAAAGCAATTTTGTATTTTTACTCTTATATAAGATATAAGACATTTGACCGAGCCGGTGCTTCGGACTACAATCGCGACGTCACGGAATTTCTACAACCAATTACTCAGCAGGTTCCCATGCTTGAAAACTATCGCGCCCATGTCGCCGAACGCGCCGCGCTTGGCATCCCCCCGCTGCCCCTGACTGCAAAGCAGACGGCCGAGCTGATCGAGCTGCTGAAGAACCCGCCCGCCGGTGAAGAGCAGACCCTGGTTGAACTGATTACCAACCGCGTGCCGGCCGGCGTGGATGACGCCGCCAAGGTCAAGGCCTCGTACCTGGCCGCCGTCGCGCTGGGCAAGGAAAAGTGCGTGCTGATCAGCCGCGCCAAGGCCACCGAGCTGCTGGGCACCATGCTGGGCGGCTACAACATCTCGCCGCTGATCGAGCTGCTGGACGACGCCGAAGTCGGCACCGTCGCCGCTGACGCGCTGAAGAAGACCCTGCTGATGTTCGACGCCTTCCATGACGTGAAGGAAAAGGCGGACAAAGGCAACGCCAACGCCAAGGCCGTGCTGCAGAGCTGGGCCGACGCCGAGTGGTTCACGAGCCGTCCGGAAGTCCCGCAAAGCCTGACCATCACCGTGTTCAAGGTGCCGGGCGAAACCAACACCGACGACCTGTCGCCGGCCCCGGACGCCACCACGCGCCCGGATATCCCGATGCACGCGCTGGCCATGCTGAAGAACAAGCGCGAAGGCGCGGCGTTCCAGCCGGAAGAAGACGGCAAGCGCGGCCCGGTCAAGTTCATCGAATCGCTGAAGGACAAGGGCAACCTGGTCGCCTACGTGGGCGACGTGGTCGGTACCGGCTCTTCGCGCAAGTCGGCCACCAACTCGGTGCTGTGGTTCACCGGTGAAGACATCCCCTTCATCCCGAACAAGCGTTTCGGTGGCGTGTGCCTGGGCAGCAAGATTGCCCCGATCTTCTACAACACCATGGAGGACGCCGGCGCGCTGCCGATCGAGCTGGACGTGTCGAAGATGGAAATGGGCGACGTGGTCGAGCTGCGCCCGTACGAAGGCAAGGCCCTGAAGAACGGCGCCGTAATCGCCGAGTTCAAGGTCAAGTCCGACGTGCTGTTCGACGAAGTCCGCGCCGGCGGCCGCATTCCGCTGATCGTCGGCCGTGGCCTGACCGCCAAGGCGCGCGAAGCGCTGGGCCTGGCCCCGTCGACGCTGTTCCGCCTGCCGCAGAACCCGGCCGACACCGGCAAGGGCTACACGCTGGCCCAGAAGATGGTCGGCCGTGCCTGCGGCCTGCCGGAAGGCAAGGGCATCCGCCCGGGCACCTATTGCGAACCGAAGATGACCTCGGTGGGCTCGCAGGACACCACCGGCCCGATGACGCGCGACGAGCTGAAGGACCTGGCCTGCCTGGGCTTCTCGGCCGACCTGGTGATGCAGTCGTTCTGCCACACCGCCGCCTATCCGAAGCCGGTCGACGTGAAGACCCACCACACGCTGCCCGAGTTCATCAGCACCCGTGGCGGCATCTCGCTGCGCCCGGGCGACGGCGTGATCCACTCGTGGCTGAACCGCATGCTGCTGCCCGACACCGTCGGCACCGGCGGCGACTCGCACACCCGCTTCCCGATTGGCATCAGCTTCCCGGCCGGTTCGGGCCTGGTCGCCTTTGCCGCCGCCACCGGCGTGATGCCGCTGGACATGCCGGAATCGGTGCTGGTCCGCTTCAAGGGCAAGATGCAGCCGGGCGTGACCCTGCGTGACCTGGTCAACGCGATTCCGCTGTACGCGATCAAGCAAGGCCTGCTGACCGTGGCCAAGCAAGGCAAGAAGAACATCTTCTCGGGCCGCGTGCTGGAAATCGAAGGCCTGCCCGACCTGAAGGTCGAGCAAGCGTTCGAACTGTCGGATGCCTCCGCCGAGCGTTCGGCCGCCGGTTGCACGGTGCGCCTGAACAAGGAACCGATCATCGAATACATCAACAGCAACATCACGCTGCTGAAGTGGATGATCGCCCAGGGCTACCAGGATCCGCGCAGCCTGCAGCGCCGCATCGAGGCCATGCAAGCCTGGCTGGCCAAGCCGGAACTGCTGGCGCCGGACGCCGACGCCGAGTACGCCGCCGTGATCGAGATCGACCTGGCCGACGTGCACGAGCCGATCGTGGCCTGCCCGAACGACCCGGACGACGTGAAGACGCTGTCGGAAGTTGCTGGCGCCAAGATCGACGAAGTGTTCATCGGTTCGTGCATGACCAACATCGGCCACTTCCGCGCAGCCTCCAAGCTGCTGGAAGGCAAGCGCGACATCCCGGTCAAGCTGTGGGTCGCTCCGCCGACCAAGATGGACCAGAAGCAGCTGACCGAGGAAGGCCACTACGGCGTGTTCGGCACGGCCGGCGCGCGTACCGAAATGCCGGGCTGCTCGCTGTGCATGGGTAACCAGGCACAGGTGCGCGAAGGCGCGACGGTGATGTCGACCTCGACCCGCAACTTCCCGAACCGCCTGGGCAAGAACACCAACGTGTACCTGGGCTCGGCCGAACTGGCCGCGATCTGCTCGCGCCTGGGCCGCATCCCGAGCAAGGACGAGTACATGGCCGATATTGGCGTCATCAACCAGAATGGCGACAAGATTTACAAGTACATGAACTTCGATCAGATCGAGGACTTCAAGGAAGTTGCCGATGGCGTGAACCTGTAAGGTTCGCGGCGGCGGCGGTCTAGTAGTAGACCGCCGCAATGGGCCAGACCAAAAAGCCCCGATGTCATCACGTCGGGGCTTTTCTCATTGGTGCGGCAATCCGTGCACAGGCCCGATTGTTTTGCGATTCCGCGATGCCGGATCCGAGGGACGCCTGGACTCAACGGCTGAGGGCCGTCCCAGAGTCCCGTCATGGCGCGAATGTCCTAATGTGACGACGCACCGGTTCTACCTCCCAAGTCGTTTATATCGGGCGAGTTATCCGCCTGGAACGGTCCGAGCACAGGCCGCTCGTTTCCGGGGGGGCGCTACCTTGTAGCACGAGCCCACCAGCAGGATGAACGGGTTGCCGTTCCCGGCTAGGGATGGCAATGACAAGGTCCGACAAGAGCTGGCCCGCGGGCGATAGACTCACTGCTTCCCGAGTTTGACGAGCAAGGCGCGGGCCTCCCGCAAGTCAACGGTGTCGAAGCCCTCGCTAACCAGCCGTAGGTCTCGTACAACAATGAACGGGCCTCAGCCTGCTGGCCCTGCTTCTTCAACCTGTCCTGCTCTGGAACAGGTTTCGGCCAGCAGTGCCAGGAAATGGGTGCGCAGAGGGCCGCGAGATCAAGGTCGGAATCAGCGAGCAGATTGCCGAGCAATCGAAGAAGGCGATCCCGCTGGGCCGCCCTGGCCGGCCAGAAGAGGCGGCAGGGCCAGCCGATGCGCGTGGCCCTATGCTTCTTCAATCGAGACTGGCTTGTCCCCTCAGGCGTCCCTGTATTGGGCCCCGCCATCGACGTCAACGACGACACCACTTAAATAAGAGGCGCGGTTGGACGCCAGGTAAACGACCAGGTCGGCGATCTCCTCCGGCCTGGCCGCGCGTCCGAAGGGCAGGTGCTGGAGCATATCCTGCCAACGCGACGCATCCCCGAACTTCTGAAGCGCGCGTGCTTTGTAGAGCGAGATCAGACGGTCCGTCACCGTCGGGCCTGGATTCACGCCGACGACACGCACGCCCCGGGTGGTGGCGTAAGCGCCGACCGCTCGCGTGAACGTGGCAAGTGCCGCATTGCCGACCGATCCGCAAAGATAGTCGTAGCGCGGCATCCGGGCGGCGATTCCGATCACGTTCACGATGACGCCCCGGCCGCGGGCCATCATTTCCGGAAGGGCCTTCCGCGTCGTGTCTATGTACCCATGCACCTTGAGATCCCATGCATCGCGCCATTGCTCGTCGCTCAATGCGGTCAACCCTCCACCAGGAATTGCCCCGGCGTTGTTCACGAGAATGTCAACGCTTCCGAAATGATCAGCCAGCACTTGCCGCCCTTCCGAACGGGACAGGTCCGCGATTAGTGTACGCACCTCGACACCGTATTTTTCCCGCAATGCAAGCCGTGATTTTTCCGCAGACGCCTGTGTACTGCTGGAAATGGTGACCTCCGCGCCTTCATTGATGAACGCGGCGGCGCAGGCAAATCCTATGCCGCGTGTACCGCCGGTGATGAGTACCGATTTCCCAGTGAGGTTCAGATCCATTTTTGTATACCCCGATTGGTGTATTCGAGTCCGTTGCCAGGAAGGGAGGTTGCTTGGCTGGTGCAGCGCTCAATAGGCTCTTGTGAATCCCCCATCATGCAGCAGGTTCACGCCGGTGATGTGGTCGGAGAAGGGGGATAACAGGACTTCGACCGCCAGAGCCACCTCATCCGGGCTTCCATACTTGCGCAAGGGAATGTTCGACGTTTCCGTGGCCACTCGCTCATCGAAGGTCATGCCGGCCCGGGTGGCGCGCTGGCCGATCGACGCCACATAGTCCGGGGTAAGCGTGCCGCCGAGAGAGAGGGTATTGACGTGAATCCCTCTCTCGCCCAACGCGAATGCCAGCGTCTTGGCCTGAGCCAGCCATGCACAGCGCAGGACGTTGCTGGTCGCGTAGTTTCCAAGCGCTTGCACCGAGGTGATGGCGGAAATGATGACAATTTTCGCCCGGCGTCCCTGGGAGGGTTCCGGCTGCATGATGGAGATCGCGCTCTTGAGAAGTTCAAGGGGGCCGATAAAGTGGCTCTGAAACAGCTGGCGCCACGTGTCCGGTGGAGGCTGGCATTCCTCGGTGGGCCGCATCTGGGGTGGCATCAGTACCACGCCGTCCAGGACGGTCCCTTTCGCTGCAAGCTCACGCGAAAACGATAGGACAGAGGCATCGCTGGACATGTCGACAGAGATCCAGCGGAATGACTGCTCGCCAGGCCCTTTGAGCCTTGCGCAGGCGGCTTGCAGCTTGGCAATGTCGCGCGCGGCGAGAATCAGCGAATCCCCTGCTTGCGCCAGTCTTGCGCAGACGGCGCTCCCGATGCCACCGGTAGCCCCAGTGACCAGGATGACTCTGCTTGTCTCGGACATGTCGCTCTCCCGCAGTAGCTTGTATCCTGCCATGCCGACAGCAGCAATCCGGACAGGGCGATGGCCGGCATTCCGAGCCTGGAGGGAACGCCCCGCCTATGTCTGATATTTATAGTGCACGAGAGGTGCCGCCGGCGAACGGCCGGCCTCGCTTCGCGTCCGCGGGCTGTCGCCAAGAATCTCGGCCAACAAGATTCCATGTTTTGTGCGAGGGCGTACATACTCAATGAACGTCCAGGAAAGACGCTAACTTCGATAGGCGGTGAGTGCTGGGCTGGTTTCGGCAGTGGCCGTGTTAAAGCCGCAAAATGCTTCGAATCTGTCCAACCTGCCAGGAGGCACAGATGAAACAGGTATCACTGACCATTCCGGAAATTGGGTTGATTGCCGGAACACGGGCGGCGGGCGCTGCGGGCCTCGCACTGTTGCTCAGCGACAGAATGAATCCGGAACAACGCCGTGCCATCGGCTGGACGCTGCTCGCTGTAGGGGTTATCACCACAGTGCCGTTGGTCGCCCAAGTGTTTGGCAAACGTCAGCCATACAAAAGCCCCGACGAGAAGTGAAGTAACGGTGCGAGGGCCAGAGCCAAAAAATTGACCGGCCGGTCCTGGCGGAACGCAGACGGAGGGCCGTCGTGAAAATCAACGCGTTGCCAGGCCGCAGCGTCCTGCCATCAGGCGTGGAGTTGCAAACAGGGAAACTGTGAACTAGGCAGCGAGCTCAATGGCTCTTGTTTCAAGCAGATCGATGAGTATGCGCTCAACACGACTTCCACCGACGCTTACGCGTTGACCTGCAGATATCGTCTTCAAGGTATCGGCTGCCTCGGCGTACTGCCCTCTGGCGAACTGGCTGACAGCATCAAACAGCCTGAGAGAGAGCCGCGTCTGGTCGCTGGGTTCCTTCTCCGCGATAGCCGCCTTGCTTTGCTCAAGCGCAGCAATATCGCCGGCCGATGCCTGAATTCCAGCAAGATGCAGCGCGATAAACGGATGCGACAGCATCGGGTTGAAGCGCTCGGACAGGGCGGAAACCGCGGCTGAAATCGGACGTGTAGTTCCTGTGCGCAGGTATTCGCGAAACAAAAATCCGCCACAATCGGCCAGAGTCAGCACCGGACCACAGCGAGTTGTCTCTGGTGCAGAGTAACGCTCGTAGCGCTGCCATGCCTGCCCGGTTAGCCCCAGTTGCCACTCCGCCAGGGCCAGGTGCCACTGCACGTGACCAAACATAGCGCCGCCCTCCGCCGATGGGCGATGTTCATCCAGCCAGTTGTTCAGCAATTTCAATGACTCTCCTGGCTTACCCTGGTCGTGCAGTACATGCGCGTAGCTATGGATAACATAGACAGCCTGTGGACGCTGCCGCAGTGCTCGCTCGACCAGTGCACGACCGCGGGTGCGATCACCCGCCTCGCTGGCCGCGAACCCCAGGCGAGCGAGCCAGGCCCAATCATCATGCAAACTGGGATCGACCGACTCCATGATATTGAGAACGCGCTCAAGCTTGCGCGCACCGCCATAGAAAATCAGATAACCACAAAGTTGCGAGATGACTAGCAGGTCACTGGGATTGGCGGCGATGTAGGCCTCGGTGGCCGCAAGATTGGTGTAAGGGTCTTCAAGCAGGGCAAACAGCGCGGAGATATGCGCACGCTCCCAGGGCAGCGCAGCTTGTGCTGCCAGTAGCGCACGCTCTTTGAAGCGATCGGCGTCTGCTGCGCCGGAGTCTTTAGCAAGCATGTGGCGCGCAGCCAGTGCCAGGGCGAGATTGCTGTCCAGCGCCAAAGCCTGATCGAGGGCTTCCGCGGCGCCCGCCTCGGAACCGAGGATGCGATCCACTGCGAGTTGATACTGTTCTGCAGCTTCTGGACGGCCAGTAGTAATAGGTCTGCCCCTACGTGCATCAATCATATTGGCTCCTTGCATTGCAAATTGCTGATGCGAACCGCTCCGATGTGTTTTCAGCGTAGTCCAACCGCCGCTCGAATGGCTGCGACGAGCCGCCGGCGGGCTTCTTCGATGCCGCAAGGGGTCTAACCGGGAAACCAGGAGCAATCAAAAAGCAAGATCCAAACGAAAAAAGGCCGGTCAATAACGACCGGCCTTTCTTCATTCGGGCGCTAGCTTTCTATTTCTGCTTGCCCGCGTGCGCGTGCTGCCCCGATTTGCCGTGCTGATGTGCTCGATCTGCCGAACGGGCCTGGCCCTTGTCGCGGTCTGCGGCATCGGGGCCATTGGTGTTGGCCATACCCTGATTGCTGATATGCGTGGCCGAACTGCCGCCTGCATTGCCGCCCTTGGCATAGGCTGATACCGATGCCGCGCACAACAGGCTCATTGTCGCCGCCACCATCCATTGCACTCGGGTCATGTATTTCCTCCTCGAACTGTTTTGGGTTCCGCCGATTGTACGGAGGTGCAGATGAGAACGCATTGTTCAGTGCAACAAATCGTAATGCCACCAAAGTCTCCGGTAGAGATGATCCTGTGGGTCAGTCGTCGCGCGTGCAATTCACGCGCTCGACACGGACCTTGGCGGGGCTGGAATTGGCGCATAGGATGTCGATGTTGAGTTCGAACAGCGCCCGCCCGGCCGGGCATTGCCCTGGCATCGTGGACATCATGCGTCACTTGCTCGAAGCCCGCCTCGTCAATGATGACTTTGGCGATCCCGGACTGTTCGTGGACTTCCTGGACGAACGGCGCGCGATGCTGTTCGATCTGGGTGACATCACCGGGCTGATGCCGCGCGAGCTGATGCGGCTGTCACATGTGTTCGTCACGCATGCGCACATGGATCATTTTTCCGGCTTCGATCACCTGCTGCGTGTGCTGCTCGGGCGCAAGGACCGTATCGTGCTGTACGGCGGGCCGGGATTCCTCGCGCAGGTCGAGCACAAGCTGCACGGCTATACGTGGAATGTGGTTCATCGCTACGCGGTCGATCTGACGATTGAAGCAGCCGAATTCGGCTTGGACTGGCAGCGGCGCAGCGCCTGCTTTTCCAGCCGGCACGGTTTCGCGAAGCAGGGTGAGGTGCTGACGGGAAGTACCGGCGACGTCGTCCACGAGGAGTCGACCTTCCGGGTGCGCGCGTGCTTCGTTGATCATGGAACGCCTTGCCTGGCCTACCTGGTGGAAGAAAAGGCACGGCCCGGTATCAACAGGGAGCGGTTGGTCGCGTCAGGCCTGACGACAGGAGCCTGGCTGCGCGAACTGAAGCACGCCGTCCTCACGGGCGCGCCCGACGATGCGCCGATTCTTGTGCAATGGCGCGACCGCGGGGGCGATCACGCGACGACGCGACAGGTTGGCGAGCTGAGCCGGCTGATCCTTGACGTCGAACCTGGCCGGCGTATCGGCTACGTGACCGACCTGTGTTATTCGGACGCGAACGTGCAAGCCTTGTCGCAGCTCATGCAGGGAGTCGACGAACTGTTCATCGAGAGCGTGTTCCTGGACCAGGACAGCGCTCACGGATTGCGCAAGAACCATTTGACCGCGGCCCAGGCCGGCCGGATCGCCCGCTGCACAGGTGCCCACGCGGTGACCCCCTTTCATTTCTCGCCACGCTATGAGGGCCGCGCCGCGGAGCTGGCAGCCGAAGTACGGGCTGCGTGGGCCGGGGATGTGCTTCGGACCGCGGCTGCCGAACCGAACGACATAATGGCCATCGGCACACCGGGGCGTCTCAAGGGCGCCACAAGGCTCGCCGCTACCGGCGAAGCATCCAGATCAGGAACGACAGCAACAGCGAAATCACGATGCAAGTGGTGATTGGGAAGTAGAAGCTGAAGCCGTCGCGGACGATATGGATATCTCCGGGCAGACGACCGAAGGGCAGTCGGGACAGCCATGGCCAGGCGACTCCCGCGACAATCAGCAGGCAACCGAGAGTGATCAGTATGCGTTGCATGCCCAGTTGGCAGAGGTGAGATCCTTTTGAGCGTAATGTCGTGCCCTTGAGCGATTGGATCGGGACAACAGAGAAAGATTCTCGCCAGAGGGCGAGGGCAGACAGCCGTTTCAGTTCATGTGACTCCATTTCCACCCAGTTGCCACACGTCGATGACGGACGCGAAAAGACTCAATGCCGTGCGCACTCCATGCAGTCTGGCCCATTTCTGCAGGAGTTCCCGTGTCTCCACCGACGACAGATCGCGATCCGGTTCAGGAATCCTGTGATTGACGGGCATGACGACGAGCAATGTATACGGCATGACAGATCCAATCAGCAGCGCGGCAGCAAGCCACAAGATATTGGCACCCAAAAGCCATGCCGTCGCTCCGCTCGGCAAGCTGAGCAGTGCCAATGGCGCCTGCATGAGCGTGGCGCGCTTGTAGCTGGGCGCCCACTGCTGCGCCGCAGACCTTGTTTCAAGCGCCATTCTGGCGGGATGCTCAGCCACATTGACATACAAGGCCGCCCCGGCGAAGAGCATCGCAGCGAATGCGGCAATCATCTGCAATGTGTGGCTCATCACATCCTCCGTGAAACCTACCTCCAATTATGGTGAAGAACTCAAGCAGTGCCCACAGAGCAGGAGGCGCTGTCGCCGCCATAGCTATAATCTGCCAGACGCGCCGCGTGCACATACGGGGCGCCTTGCTTCGCCTCATCCTGCTTCAATGCCGGTACGCCCGACTCCCTCCTCCAACACCTTGCCCGACACCTTACCCACCACCTTGCGTGTTCCGGCCCTGTTGATCGCAGCGCCCGCTTCGGGCCAGGGCAAGACCACCGTCACCGCGGGGCTGGCCCGCCTGCATAGCCGGCAGGGCCGCAAAGTACGCATCTTCAAGACGGGCCCCGATTTTCTCGATCCGGCGATCCTGGAAGCCGCCAGTGGTGCACCAGTCCATACCATCGATCTCTGGATGACTGGCGCCGACGATGCAAGCGCCCGCCTGGCCAGCGCTGCGTGCGAAGCAGACCTGATCCTGGTCGAAGGCGTGATGGGACTGCACGATGGCTCGCCGAGCAGCGCTGACGTGGCGCGTCGCTTCGGCCTGCCGGTGCTGAGTGTGATCCAGGCCGGAGCCATGGCACAGACCTTTGGCGCGCTGTCATACGGGCTGGCCAATTACGGCGGGGCACCGCTGCAAATGGATGTGCTCGCCAACGGTGTCGGCTCGGCGCGCCACGCAGGGATGCTGGAGGCGAGCCTGCCCACCGGCATTCGCTGGATGGGCGCCCTGCCAACAGATCCGTCGGTATCGCTGCCGGAACGGCATCTCGGCTTGCTCAGTGCCGACGAGTTGCCGGATTTGCCCGCACGCCTGGACCGGATCGCGGACTTGCTGGCGCCGCTGCCGGTGGCACGCCTGCCCGAGCCAATGGCCATGACCAATGCCGCAGCCGCCATCCCGCCGGCGCCGCTGCTTGCTGGCAAGACTATCGCGATCGCGCGGGACGCTGCGTTCCGCTTTATCTATCCGGCCAATCTCGAGACACTCCGCGCCATGGGCGCACAGCTCGCTTTCTTCTCGCCGCTGGCCGACACATGCCTGCCGGCCTGCGATGCCCTGTGGCTGCCTGGTGGCTATCCAGAACTGCATGCGGCCCAGCTCGCCTCCAATCATGCGATGCGCACCGCATTGCGAGATGCGCATCGTGCTGGACTGCCGATTCTTGCCGAGTGTGGCGGCATGATGGCGCTGTTCGATACCCTTGTCGACAAGGGCGGCTCGGCACATGCCATGGCCGGGCTGCTGCCGGGCACGGTACTTATGCAGGGCCGCCTGGCAGCGATAGGGCATCAGGCCGTGAAACTGCCGGAAGGAGAGTTGCGAGGGCACACCTTCCACTACTCGAAGACGGAATCGCCGCTGGTGCCGCTCGACTACGCCACGTCGCCGCGGGAGGATCTCCCGGACACGGTGCGGGGCGAGGCGGTCTATCGCGAGGGCACGCTGACCGCATCCTACGTGCACCTCTACTTCCCGTCCAACCCGCGTGCGATAGCGGCAGTACTGACAACCCCGATGCAGGTGTCAGGCCGTGTCTAGTACCACATCGTCGATCACGCTCGCGAGCGTATCGAAGGGCCGATTTCGTTCTCGGGTACGCAGGCGTTGCCAACAAACCGTCCCGAAGTGGCGAGTTCGGTTACCATGCCGCGCGCCGTTCCGGGAGGCTCTGCCACGAGGCTCCGGAACGCCTCGGTTGTTGGCCAGGCGCGAAGTGCGCCCGTGGCGAGCCCCCGATTGCAATTTTCTCCGGAAAGTAGATAAAGCGAACCTGGATGAAGGTGGCTCCTGCGATCACTGCCAATACGATAGGCAAGCGGCGGTGAGACGTAGCAACAACCCCGCGAACTTCATTGTCTCGGGCCTATCCATCGATCTCCATTACAGCGCCGCGATGAACTCGCCCCACGGTGTGGCTTGCAGCGTTTCGGTTGCGGCGTGCCCATAGCCGCGGATGATCAACGCCGCCCGCTCGAGCTGTTTCAGATCGTTCGACTCGACAACGTCCAGAACGTCGAAGCGCCCGAGTGTGAGATAGCTGTCCTTCCATGTGACGGCAGGGCATTCGGCCTTGATCTTCTCGGCCACCGTGGCGGCGAGTTGCTTGAGTTCCCCGGGATCCTTGAACGCGTCAGGGGAGAGACGGCTGAGGATGACGTATGTAGCCATGGCATGTCTCCGTCGATTCAATTTGTGCTGCCACTCGGCTGCGCCAGTCACACGAGAGCGCCTGGCCGCACGCCGGAGGGAAGCGTTGCTGAGCGTCTGGTGACGCTGAAATGGAAACGGCGCCGGCGGGTTGGGCCGGCGCCGTCAGGTGGGTCAGTGCAATTGACGCTTCAGGTCGGATAGTTCCGAATGCATCGAAGTGACTGCGTCCTTGATCTTGGTGTCGAGCCCGCCGGCCTGCTGGCAAGCACGCTCGGCACGGTCGCCGATCCGTTCGAGATCATCGACGCACTGCCGGATGCGATCCTCGTCCTTGGACGACATGGCCTTCGTTGCGGATTTGCATTCCTTATCGAGCTCGTCCATCCAGGTCATCAAATCCTTTGGAAGGGCCGAGTCGGCGTGGCACATCCGTGATGCCTCGCTGATGGTTTGCTGCAGATGAGTAAATCGCGTTTGGATTTCGCTGGCTTGTAACATGATGCCCCCTTTGAACATCAGTTCCAGATGAATTCAGGCAAAGGTGACGGTATGTTCCCGTGCTTCGTCATTCGCCTGCTTCGGTCGGCTGCCAGCGACGTTTACTTGCGTCAGAGCGGCACCCGAGCACGCGAAAGACGCCTTTTTAGTCTAGCTCATAATCCTTCGCCTGCCTCCGATGCGTCCTTGGGAAAGGTTTGCCGGGTGGGAGTGGCGACAGCAACGCGGGCCGGGCCAGCACTCTGGATTGCAAGGAACGCTGACGTCACGATTTTCGCGTTTCTCGCTTTACGCGCTCCAGGTATTTTCCTGAGGCGACCTCGATACGTACCGTGTCTCCTTCCTTGATGAATTGGGGAACCAGAACCTCCATGCCGTTCTCGAGCGTGGCAGTCTTGAAGCTGGAGGTTTGATGCTCGTGCAGGCCGGGCGGCGTGGATACGATGGTCAGTTCGACGGAAGCGGGGAAATCGATGGCTAGCGGCGCGCCCTCATAAAGCTGCATGGGAAATCGCATATTGGGCTGAAGGAATTTTTCGTATGCACCCATGGCTTCCGACGGCAGACTGATCTGTTCAAAGGTGTTGGGATCCATGAAATAGAAGGCAACACCATCCGTGTACAGGTACTCCATCTCCTTGTGATCAAGCGTGACCTCTTCGAGCTTGTCGCTCGGGTGGAACCGCAACTCCTTGACGTGACCAGTCTTCAGGTTCCTGACCTTGGCAAAGACCGCGCTCCCCTGCTGGCCCCCGCCAGCGTGGTACCCGGCGCTCGCGACACCATGAAGTTCGCCTTCAAGCATGATGACCATGCCCGACTTCAATCCGGAAGCTTCGACCATTTGCTTGCCTCCGCCTGGGTGGCAGGATGACGTTTCCAGCCTAGCACTGCCGCGGACAGCCAACAACGGTTCGGCGGCGGCCGCGCCAGATCACTTTCAGGCGAACCTGGCCAGGCCATTGCGTTGCTGTGCGGCGGACTATCGGCCTACAAGCCGATATGTACAGGAATCCGTCGCTGCCCGAAGTGACGCTCGAAATGCCCGAAGCGACCTGCCACCGATGCAAAACAGTCAGGGCAGGCGCCGGTAGGCGTGAGGCGATAGTTTTCGATGGCGTGCCAGTCGCGCACAATCAGCGGAGTCCGGCAGGCAGGGCAGTAGGTGGTTGCGCCTGCGGTGTCGTGGACGTTGCCTGTGTACACATAGCGCAGACCCTCCTCGATTGCGAGCTTGCGGGCATGCGCAAGGGTGGAGATTGGCGTCGGTGGCACGTCGCGCATCTTGTAGTCGGGATGGAATCCCGTGAAGTGCAGCGGGACGTCGGTGCCCAGTTCTCTTGCAATCCACTGGGCTTCGGCGCGTATCTCCTCATCTGCGTCGTTCTTGCCCGGGATCAGCAGCGTCGTGATCTCGAGCCAGACATCGGTTTCGTGCTTCAGGTACTGGAGCGTCTCCAGCACCGGCTGCAAGTGCGCGCCGGTGAATGCAACATAGAACGCATCGGTAAAGCCTTTCAGGTCGACATTCGCCGCGTCCATCTTGGCATAGAAATCGCGCCGGGCCTGCGCACCCATATACCCGGCGGTCACCGCCACCGCCATGATGCCGAGTTCGTGGCAGGCATCGGCAACGTCCATGGCGTACTCGGCAAAAATCACCGGGTCGTTGTAAGTGAACGCCACGCTCTTGCAGCCATGGGCCACTGCTGCATTGGCAATGGCATCGGGCATTGCCGCATCGGCGAGGGTCTCCATCTCCCGCGATTTGCTGATGTCCCAGTTCTGGCAAAACTTGCAGGCCAGGTTGCAGCCGGCCGTGCCGAACGACAGGACGGCGCTGCCCGGATAGAAGTGATTGAGCGGCTTCTTTTCGATCGGGTCGATGCAGAAGCCCGATGAGCGGCCATAGGCCGTCAGCAGCATCCGGGCGCCAAGCCGTTGGCGCACGAAGCAGGCACCGCGCTGCTCGTCATGCAGGCGGCAGTGGCGCGGGCAAAGGTCGCACTGCATGCGGCCGTCGTCCAGGAAATGCCAGTAGCGCCCAGGATACATTCCCGGATAGGGCGCTGGAGAGGGCGCATCGTTCATGGTTCCATCTCCGCACAGGGGCCATGCCCTGCATTGTCATTCCTCACCCGGCCGGGGCGCAGAATACTGCCAGCGCCACGACCGCCGGCGGGATCTTCAGTTCAAACGACTCCGTCTTGGCTGATGCGATGAGGCGGTTGGATCGGACTCGATGATTCTCCATCATGCCTTAGTGTTATCCGATCTGCTCGGCGTTCTCTACACGCCAGTAGCGCCGCCGTGCGCGCAGCGTAAAGCGCGCGCGGTAGTCCGACATCGACATGCCCATCTTGCGCTGGAACAGGCGCCGCAATGCGGCCGCATCGCTGTAGCCACAAGCCTCGGCAATCGCCTGCGTGCCATGAAGCGTGACTTCCAGCAGCATGCGGGCGCGTTCGACGCGCAGGGTGTGCAAGTAGTCCAGTGGCGAGAGTCCGACTACCTGGCGGAAATGCCGTAGCAGCGTGCGTTCGCTGACCACGGCAGCACGGGCCACGGCGTCCAGCTGGTACGGCTCTCCCACATGGTTCTGCAGCCAGCTGATGGCGCGGTACACCGGGCTGTCGGCGGTGCCGCTCAGCCAGCGCTGCGACACCAGTTCTGGCACGCTGCGCTGGCGTTCCGGCTGGCAGAGCAACACCTGCGTGGCGGCCTGTGCGAGGTCGGGATCGTAGAGGTGGCCCAGCACGCGCAGCACGAATTCCACCTGCAGCGCGGGCGCCACGCAGGAAAAGACGCGTGCGTGCACACCCATCGGCTGCTCAGTGGCGAAATCGCAGGTCGGAAAGCGGCGTGTCATCCAGCCCTGGTAGACCCACGGCACACCCACGCGGGCCCCGTCGAGCAACCCCATCTGCAAGGGATAAGCCATGCCCGAGAACGTTGCGGCGATCCAGCCGCCGGCATCGACATGGCGCCGCAGCATGCGCAACGAAACGGCATCGCGCGAGAGTATCGCGTCCAGTTGCGGGGCGTTGCTGGCCAGGATGCCTGGAATGACCACGAGCGTGCGGGCATCGGCGGTGCGGGAGCGGGGCGGGGAGGATGCGAGGCCTGGCAAGCCCGGTGACACATTGCGTCCATTGCCGGCAATCAGCTGCCAAGTCAGTGATGGCGCGTGGCCGGGCCGCTGCATCTGCGCCAGGCCGGCGACAGTGCGCAGCACGTCTAGGGAAGGACTGATTTAATCAGCGCGGCGGTCATCGTTGAGTGGCGCGTCAGCGTTGTCAT
>NZ_JBYOJR010000038.1:0-68404 GCF_057798915.1 Cupriavidus sp. 22TCCZM01-5 | reverse complement strand
TTCACTGATTTGCTGGAGCAGGCTAAAGCACTGCATTAGCTAATTTCGCAACAGCTTCTAAGGAAATCAAAGACCAGGAGTACCGGGTCGGTCTCACACCGGCCAGCGTGCGCGAGCTGGTTGCCCGCGGTCACAAGGTGACGGTCCAGACTGGCGCCGGAGCTGCAATTGGCCTCTCCGACCACGCCTACAAGCTGGCCGGCGCCCAGTTGGCTGAGGATGCTCAAGCCGTATACGCATCGGTCGAGATGGTCGTGAAAGTCAAGGAGCCGCAACCGGCCGAGCGAGCGCTGCTCAAGCCCGGGCAAATCGTGTACGCGTACCTGCACTTGGCGGCGGATCGCGAGCAAACCTTGGACCTGATGAAATCCGGCGCCGTCTGCATTGCCTACGAAACCGTGACAGCCTTGGACGGCCGCCTTCCCTTGCTGGCGCCAATGAGCGAGGTGGCCGGCCGCATGTCGGTGCAGGTGGCTGCCGCCTATCTTGAGAAGCCGCGGGGTGGCATGGGTGTGCTGCTGGGCGGTGTGCCGGGGGTTGCACCAGCCCACATAGTAGTGATTGGGGCTGGCGTAGTCGGTGCCAATGCGATCCAGATTGCCGTCGGCACAGGGGCGCGTGTCACGGTTCTGGACCGGAACGTCGACCGCCTGCGGCACCTGGCACTTGTCTACGGCAATCGGCTGGTCACGCTCTATTCCAGTGCGGACGCCATCGAGCGCGCCCTTCTCACGGCCGATGCGGTGATTGGTGCGGTCCTTGTACCAGGCGACGAGGCACCTAAGCTAGTGACGCGTGCGATGGTCGCCCGCATGAAGGCCGGCTCCGTAGTGGTGGACGTGGCAATCGATCAGGGGGGCTGCTTCGAGACCTCGCGCCCCACCAGCCATACGGATCCGATCTATGTTGTGGACGGAGTGCTGCACTACTGCGTGACCAACATGCCGGCTGCCGTTGCCAGGACGTCCACCTTTGCCCTGAACAACGCCACCATCGGGTATGCAATGGCGATCGCCGACAAGGGCTGGTCCCGCGCGCTCGGCGAAGATCCTTGCCTGCGTGCCGGTCTGAATATCTGTCGCGGTAACGTGACCTATGCGGCAATCGCGCGTGCCCACGGCTGCGCGTATGTGCCAGCCGAACAGGTGCTGGCGTGAACCAGGCGGGATCCGAGCTCTGTTCTCAGCCTGATGTCGGCACAAGCCCTATTTCTGAACTGGCGCTGGCGGCGCCTTTGAGCGGCTTTGCCGGCAATCAGATGATAGCCGGCTGCCAACTCTCGGCGCGCCCATGAACTAGGGCGTACCGTTACGCTTCCCAAAACTGCTGAGGCAGCGGGCGCGGCAAACAAGATCCCGGTGAAGGGCGCCTGAACGCAGAGCGTCGTCCCGGTGGGAATCCTGCAATCGCTGGATTCCCGCTCTCGGGATTATGTCTGTGCAAGGGATGACCGCATCGACTTTGCCGCCCTCCGGCTTGCACGGTGGCCATTTCACAAGGAGTGGGAATGGATACGCAAAAAGCTGCACCGCAGGCCGCTACCGCCAGCGAGATCCGCGACATCATCGGATTGCTGGAGGACGAAGTGGTGGAAAGGATTCTGGACGAAGCACCCACAAGCGCCGAGGTCTTGGAAGCTTACACATGGTTTCGATCGGAGCACAGACTGCAGCGTCGTCATCGCTTCGAATTGCAGGGAAAGGCTGCGCGCGCACTCGAGATCCTGGAAAGCGAGGAGCCTAGTTCGGAAGGCTGAGCAGAACTATTGTGTCATCACTCGCTGCGGCAACAGGGGCACGCCGATGCGCATTCGTCCAGGGGTGGTAACAGGCGTGATCGCGAGTCTCCAGATGGGAAAGGGCGAGATGTCAGCTGAAATGACAGCGGGGACCGAAGTCCCCACCGGCTGTCTTGGTCTACAAGGCTTCAGCGGCCCCGGCGTTGGCCTCAGGCGGCCAATGCAAAACGCTCATCGTTGGCGTCTATGGATTTGCTTCATTTACGTCGATCGCCTGACGGGTTGCCTGCGCCCCTTTGCACGCCCTGTCGAAACCAATGCACCCCCACCTCAGCGCATAGCAATACGCTCAGGTGGAGGTGAGGGGAGTCGAACCCCTGTCCAGAACGCCTCCAGGTTGCCGGAATTACAACCATGTTCTCAATATGGAGGGGGCCGCAGTCTTTTTCAAGACCGTTCGAGGCCAGCCTTCAGCGCCAGTACCGATCGGCGTCAGGGCCCCCGAGAGGTCCGCCTCGACTGTCACTGCCGTGACGGACGATCCATATCGCCCCAGCGAGCAGGAGATGACGCGCGACGACCTCTAAATTACTCGACGACCTTGAGGATACCGGGTTCTGGCAGACAACCACGGCGCCATGTCGAAGTAACTGGCGAAGCAGGCTTGTTACGCGTTGCGGCTTCCCGAGCGTAGTCTGGATACTTTGATCCAGCCCAAATCGCGGTCTCCGGAAGGAACTAGTCTGACAGGGAAGTCACTGCCGCAATGCCGCAGCGAGGCTTCCGCATGCGGTCGCTATGGCAGGCCGCGAGGGCGGCAGGTCTCCACTTGCATACGGTAGTCATACCCGTTCTTAGCTCTAGCAAGGATCAGACATGTACCAACGCATTCTGGTCGCCCTAGACGGCGGCGCAGCTTCCGAGGCCGCGCTGGATGATGCTATTCCACTTGCGCAGGCCATGGGTGCCGAGGTGGAGGTGATCTATGTGGTAGATGACAGCAGTCCGTTTCTCGACGTCACGGGGATGGACCCGGTCAGGCTGATCGATGACCTGATGATGGTTGGGGAAAGCGTGCTCTCGTCAGCAGCGAACAAGCTCGGGCGGGCTGGCGTACGTCATTGCACGCGCCTGCTGAGCAAACACATGATCCAGGACGACATCGCAACGACCATCGTGGCGGAAGCTGCCGGATGGCCTGCAGACCTGATCGTAATGGGCACGCACGGACGCCGTGGCGCACGTCGGCTAATCATGGGCAGCGTATCCCGAGGAGTCACGGTCCAGACAAACCTGCCAGTGCTGCTGGTCTGTCAGGGCAGGGATGGCATCCACAGCCCGATTTCGTCTCACGGTAAGGAGTTAGCATGAGCTACAGCAGCATCCTGGTTCACCTGGACGGCAACAGGCACACGGCGAGCCGCCTCGCGCTCGCGTCGCAACTGGCGAACTCACATGACTGTCCGCTGATCGGCATCATGGGAGGCTTCATTCCCGATCCGGCATGGTTCTATCTGATGGACAACGCCGCGCTCTACCTCGAAGCGGACCGGCAGCGCCGTCAGTTGGCAAAGGAGAGCATTCGTGACCAGTTCCACAAGGCGACGAAACACTTATCCGCCGGCGTGGAATGGCGGTCGGCCGAGCATGATGTGTTGTCGACGGTGCTCCGGGAATCGCGCGAGGCAGGGCTGGTTGTTGCCGGTCAGTACGATGCAAATGGCGAGGAAGGTCCAGTAGCGGCACAGATCCTCGAGGCCTTGCTGTTGGAAAGCGGCCGGCCGGTTCTTGTGGTCCCGTGTGACGGGGGATTCCCTGCAACAGGTTCGCGTGTGATGGTCGCCTGGAACGGAAGCCGGGAAGCGACGCGGGCATTGCACGACGCGTTGCCGATGATCGGCGGAACGAAGGCACGCGTGCTATGCGCCCAGACTTCGGTCCAGGAGGCAAGGCCGGACGCGACGCCGGTGGCCCACGCGGTGCGTGTCCTCGAACGTCACGGAGTGACGGTGGAGGTCGAACACGGCCCGGGCGGTTCCGACCTGGCCATCGGTAAACTGCTGCTGTCGCGAGCCGCCGACTTCGATGCCGACCTGATCGTCATGGGCGCATATGGCCACGGGCGGATGCGCGAGCTTGTCTTGGGCGGCGTTACCCGAACCTTGTTGTCGTCGATGACCGTACCAGTGCTCTTTTCGCATTGAGCCACGGATCGCCGTGCCGATGCCGGATCTCCGGCCTATCCGGCAAGTTCGCCCCCCAATACCGATGGCGCGAAGAAGCCGGAAGGGAAAGCCCAGTGATCGCTGAGCCAGGTTGTCCGTCACGTTCGCCGCACGCCGGCTCGCCGTCCCTTGTCTTTCGTGCAGCACAATGACATGTACCATCGAGTCGGTTGCTTCTCGATGGTGGCGCGACGAGTGACGTTGAACCGGATCGGGCCATTGTGATTGCTACAGCCTCTTCTGGCTTTCAGCGAGGACGCAAACGACTCGGAGTACGCGCAGTCGCGTTGCGATAGGTCGCAAAGGCGGACGCTAGATCTTCATACAGATAAGACTGTGAGCCGAAATGGTCTTCCAGCGCCTCTGCGGTCACCTCAAGGTCAGGACGGATTCGGGAAGGAGAATCTGGCTCATGGCAGCAATCCCGCGTGCAAGCGGTTGACTGTTATCACTCTGCGTCGCTGCGCGCGAGCAGAACAGGAAGCCTGGTCCTGCCAATCACGCCTTGCGACACGCTTCCCATCACGAGGCGTCGGAAGCCACGCCGCCCGTGCGTTCCCATGACGATCAGGTCGGCCTTCCACTTTCCGGCTTCCGAAACGATGGTGTCGGCAACCAGATCGGGGGAGTCAGCGCGCTCCAGCAGTCGGGTGACGCACAGAATTCCTGCGGCGCCGATCCTGTCCGCCGTCCTGGCAAGGATCTCGCGACCGCGGGTGGTGACCTTCCTGAGAACATCCGTTGATTCGCTGTAGCTCACCTCGAACGGGAAGTCACTGTCATCCACAACGAAGAGAACCCTGATGTCCGCACCGGTTGCCTTGGCTACGGTAATGGCCTGTTCGACAGCAAGCTCTCCTGAACGGCTGCCATCGACGGCCAGGAGGATACGTTGATACATGATGGTGCTTCCCCTGGGAGTGCGGTACGGAGGCAACGGCATTGCCGATCGTCCTGCCGTCCTGCATCAAGGCTAGATGCCACGACGCAGTGGGGCTTGACGTGCATCAAGCGGGACGAGGGCGTTGCGGCGGCTGCGGGTCGTCGGCAGGAAGCTTGACATATGACAAGCCCACGCATGGACGAGGATCTACATTGAATCGCGGAACACCACATCGGATAAGCGGAGAATCCATGGACTTTGCCACCATCCTGGTTCACCTGGATGCCAGCCGACGCATGCACCAGCGCCTGAACATCGCCATTCAGCTTGCGAAGAAGTTCCAGGCGACGCTGGTCGGTATGCTTGCGATCGGGCAACCGGATCCCCGTTCCGTCCGCTATCTGGTGGATGGCGATCGGTACCTGGCGTCATACAGCGAATGGCATCGACAGGTCGCCGAAGTCGCCCGCCATGCATTCCAGGGGGCCACGGACGAACTGCTGACGCCGACCGAGTGGTACGCGCCCGAGTGGGCCACGGCCGACAACGTCGTGGCGCAAGCACATACCGCGGACCTGCTGGTACTGGGGCAGCATGACCCTGCAGACAAGGATGCCTATGTCCAGCATCACTTCGTCGAGTCCGTCGTACTGCAATGCGGCCGGCCCGTGCTGGTCATTCCCTATGCCGGAGTCTTTCCGGAGATCGGCAAGAGGATCCTCGTGGCGTGGAATGGCAGCCGTGAAGCGGCGCGAGCCATCCAAGACGCTCTTCCGTTCCTCCGGCGCGCCGAGACTGTCGAGGTGGTTGCCTGGAACGCACCGAACCTGTCGGCGGACCTGTGGCTTTCGCCGCCGCGATTCGCCATCGAATGGCTGGCGCGACACGGCGTGCAGGCAGGGCTTCACGACTTCACGGCCGTCAGCGGCGACGACACCGGACAGATGCTGCTCTCGCTGGCGGCGGACTGTGGGGCCGACCTGATCGTGATGGGTGCCTATGGTCATGGCCGGATGCGAGAGCTTGTGCTCGGCGGCGTAACGCGCACCATGCTGCAATCGATGACCGTACCTGTCCTGCTGTCGCACTGACACTTCCGGCGCGCAGGAGACAGCCATGAACAGGCGTTCAGCAATACGGGCGCGGGCAGTGGCGTGGTCTTGCCTGGTGTCAGCGACGCTGTTCTTGTCGATATCCATGAAGGCGTTGTAACGCTCAGCGTGCATCTCCTCAGCTACGCAGAGAAGCTCGCTGCGGAGCGAGCCGCCGAGAAGGTGTCGGGCGCGCGCGCGGTGGTCGTGAATCTGGATGTGAGGCCTGCAAGCGTCGTTAGCGACGAAGCGATTGCTACTGCTGCACGCGATGCTCCAGTGGGAGCGGATCGAAGCCGCGTCGCGTCGGCATGCCGAGCGTGAGGCGAAGCATACTAATGTATCGATGCGGGACGGCACGGTGACGCTCAGCGGCCATGTGGACACGCGCGCCGAGCGACTGGCGGCTATCGGCGCTGCATGGTCGGCGCCCGGCGTGGGCGCCGTGGTGGACAACCTGCAACTGTCCTGACAGGCGGTGTGCCAGCGAGCGCCGCTGGCGCAAGGAGGCTTGATTATGCCTTGGAGTTTCGGCAACTATCCCTCGTCGATGAAGAACCTTCCACCCGCAGTCAGGGAAAAGGCGATTGAGATTGCGAATGCGTTGCTGGACGAGGGGTATGCAGATGGCATGGCGATTCGCATTGCAATCGCTCAGGCGCATCGCTGGGCCGCGCGTCATGCCGATGAACTGGCCCCGCAGGAGCGAGGCCGCGCGCTGCCCTAATACCCAAAGCATCCCCAGGTCCCTTCCTCTCCGTGAAATGGATCCTTGGGCGACGGTCGTCAATATTCCGCCGGGCTGCGCACAAGCAGGACAGGTTTGCGGCTCTGGTGGACGACAGCTTGAGCCACGCTGCCCACGACGACGCGAAGGTATCCGCGCCGCCCATGCGTACCCAGGACAATCAGGTCGGCATTGCACTGGTCGGCCTGTGCAAGGATGGTCTCGGCAAGGCGGCGCTTCGACACGGGATTGTCCAGCAACGCCACGGCATGGCGGACGCCCGCAGCGCCCAGCAGCTTCGACGCTCCGGCGAGGACTTCCTGTCCATGCGGAGAAGGTCTTGGCGGTCAATGAAAGCGACGCTGAGCAGCGCCCCGCTATCGTCGACCACGTAGATCACCTTTACCTCCGCATCAGACGCCTTGGCAAGATCGATGGCTTGCATCACCGCCAGCCGCGAGGCGTGGCTGCCATCTGTCGCAACAGGATTCTTCTGTACATGGATGCCCTCTGTCTCCCAAACGACGGCGCAGAAAAGTCCAATGCGCCTTTGAGCAGCGTAGGCGGGATGCTCATAGCAGTATTGACTCAACTCAAGGATGCAAGGGCCGGCTTGCGGCCAGCCGGCGAATGCGGCACGTGCAGACCAAATACCGATCTCTTTGATCCAGCCCAAATCCGGGCTCCGCCTGCCATCTACCTTAGCTGCACGGGTCTTGCCCCCGCCGGGCTCCGAGAGGATGGCGGGCGTGCGCCTTGCATCCCGCCGAAGCGGCGCGCTGGCATGGCCCCGGCAGTTCTGGAGACCAACATGACCCATCCTATTGTTTCAGCCGAAGCCACAGTGGAGTTCGTGAACCTTCCCGAGCCCCGGACCGAAGGTGGCATGCCCCTGCTCACAGCGCTTCACAACAGGTGCTCCACCAGAAGCTTTGCGCAGCGCCCGCTGGACGACGTGCTGCTATCCACGCTGTTGTGGGCTGCCTTTGGCATCAACCGTTCCAATAGTGGCCTGCGCACGGCGCCTTCGGCCCGCAACTGGCAGGAGATCGATCTCTATGTCGCCTTGCCCGAGGGACTCTACGTGCTCGAGCCTGTGGGCTGGCGGCTTCGCCTGGTGACCGGCGAAGACCTGCGGGCAGCCACGGGCTTGCAGGACTATGTGTCGACCGCGCCGCTGAATCTGGTCTATGTCAGCAAGCTGTCGAAGCTCGATGAGACCGACAAGCCGCTGCGCCAGTTCTATACTGCCCTGGATGCCGGGTTCATCAGCCAGAACGTCTACCTGTTCTGCGCCGCGTGGGGCTTGGCAACAGTCGCGCGAGGTTTGGTGGACCGTCGCGCGCTCGCCAAGGCAATGCGGCTCGATCCTGACCAGCGAGTCGTCCTGGCCCAAAGCGTCGGCTTTCCCGCGTAGCAGCTGGACGCGCAATCTAAAGGGGGACAACATGCCGTTCATCAACAGAGAGGATGCCGCCAGGCAACTGGCGCGCGCACTGAGCAAGTTCGCAGGCAAGCATCCGCTGGTACTGGCGGTACCCCGTGGCGCTGTGCCGATGGGCGCCATCATCGCCACCGCCCTAGGTGGCGACTTGGACATCGTGCTCGTACGCAAACTTGGTGCGCCGGGCAATCCCGAGCTCGCCATCGGGGCCGTGGACGAGAGCGGCTGGACCCATCTGACACCCCAAGCGGCCATGGCCGGTGCCTACAGTGAGTACGTCGATCGGGAGCGCACGGCGCAACTGGAGGAACTGCGCCGACGCCGCGCCCGCTACACGCCCGGTCGCGAAGCAGCCAGTGCGGCAGGACGGTGGGTGATTGTCGTGGACGACGGCCTGGCGACCGGCGCCTCGATGATGGCGGCGTTGCATGCCATCCGGCAGCAGAAGCCACTGCATCTGGTATGCGCGGTTCCGGTGGCCCCGCCGCAGACGCTGGAGCGCCTGCGTCCGTTTGTCGATGAAATAGTGTGTCTGGAGGCGCCACCGCAATTCCATTCGGTCGGGCAGTTCTACCGCGAATTTCCCCAGGTCGAGGACGAGCAGGTCGTGGCCGCCCTGAACGCGCGCTGAGTCCGGAACATGCAAGACGAGGCCGCCGATACCGCTCCGGACGCTGGCGCAGGCCATCGGCAACGGGTCACCATCCCGGGGATCCTGCTACTGGCATTCATGCTGCTCGTCAATGACCGGGCCAAGCTCACCGGGTTGCTGGTCGGCATCACGTTCTCCGTGGGATGATCGAGACGACATCGCTCTTTACCGGCGTCTTGAACCGCTTATCGTCGACGGTGTTCAACATAGGCGCCAGCATCTGGGTCATGGATCCGGCCGTCAACACGGTGGCCAACACGATCGGCACGCCGGACTATGTACTGGACGGCGGGCGCTTTGCGGTGCCGCTTTACTCGGGCGGCGCGCTGGTGCGTCTGAACAGCGGTAGTTATCAGCCTGTGACAGTTGTTGGGATTGACGACACGAGCCTGTTCGGCCCCCGCCGGTCGTACGCGGCAGCATCGATGAGCTCTTTGCCGAGAATGCCATTCTCGTCGTCAAGGACGCGGAATACCGAAAGCTGGAGCATCCGGAAGTGGGCATCGACCATAGAGGCGTGATCGTAGGGCTTGCTGAGGTGTCGAGCAGCGGCCTGTTCGGGGTGCCGCCGCTCTATATGACATAGCGGCGCGCGATTCAGCATCTGCCGACCAGCCGTTACACGATCTCGTATATTCTGGAGCCGAACACGCCCGAGGACACGTTCCGCATCCAGCAGGCGGTCGGCCGGCTTGGCTACACCGCGCTCACCAAGGGAAAGTTTATTGACCGCATTTCCGATTTCTATGAGTACCAGACCGGGCTGCACGCAGGCAACTGGCGCTGACGCGCGCCGGCGCATGGACGTACGACATTCGCAACCAGGACAAGCAGCGCGATGCGTTGCGAAAGGCCGCCGATGCGGCCGACGCCCAGCTGCGGAAATACGTGGTGCGCGCCCCGATGGACGGGGTGGTCCTGTCGGTCAATACCGCCGTGGGGGCCTATGTATCACCACAAGGGACGTATGATACCTATACACAGGGCAATCAACCCATTGCCGTCCTGAGCAGCCAGCAGGACTGGCTGGCGGTCGGTGTCTACCTAGACGAGATTCTCGTGCACCGGCTGCAGCTCAGCCGTGGTATGCAGGCGCGCATGTTTGTGCGTGGCACTGACACCAGCATCGCGCAGGAGTTTGTCCGGCTACAGCCATACCTGACGCCGAAAATCCAGCTCTCGGACCAGAGAACGGACGTGTTGATGTCCGCGTGCTGGCCGTGATCTTTCGCTTCAGGAGACCTTCGCAGCCGGCGATCTACCCAGGGCAACTGGTGGACGTGTATCTGGGCGGGGCACCGTGAGCTTGCGTCGACACTTCGGCAAGCCGCTTGCGGCGATGCTGACGGCCGCGCTTTGGGGGTGTGCGGTCGGGCCGGATTTCGTGGTACCGCCGGCGCCGGCGGTACCCAACTATGTACGTGGCGTGGATACTGAGAGCACACCTCCAGGCGAGGGGCAGATACGGCATTTTGCCTCCCGGGAGCCCGTGCCGGCGCAGTGGTGGCGGATGTTTGGCAGCGATGCCCTGGACTGCGCCCTGGACGCGGCGTTGGCCGGGAATCCCAGCCTGCGGATCGCCGAAGCGAACCTTCTGCAGGCCGACGCAGCAGCCCCTGCCGGCGCCGGCGTGTTCTAACCGCAGGTTGCTGTACAGGCACAAGCGTGGCGCCAGACCGGGACGCCGTGCGTATGGGGAGCGACGCCCCTCCCGGCATCTTCAATGTGTTCACGCTGGGAGCCACAATCAGCTACGCATTGGACCTGTTCGGCGGTAACGCCGCACGGTGGAGGTGAAGCGGCACAGGCGGAAGTGCATCGTTACGCAGTCGGTGCGATTTGGCTCACGTTGACCGGCACGCTCGTCAATACCGCGATTGCGCGGGCCGGCTATGCGGCACAGATCGACGCCACTGACGCGTTGGTGAAGGTGGTGCGCGAGCAAATGGAAGCGCGGGCGGGCGTGAACTGGCACGTGGTGATGAAGCCAGTTGAGCAAAGCAAACCGCTTGGCGCAATCCTCGATCAGGCCACAAGTTGGACAGCGCGAACAAGGTCATAAGTTGCGCAGTGTTCTGGAATCAAGGCGGGCGTCCGCGCCAAATTCGAGCATCCGACGCAGACACGTGGCTTTATTGACAGGCATCAACCCAGATCACTCGGCGCTCGCTACCTTAAAACAAGCCGTCATCGAACCGAGGTCGCCCATGTACCGCCCCGTTCCTCTAGCCATTGGTGGCAGCTGCTCGTCCCGGCTCGCGCTGAAGGAAGCCGTGTCGCTGGCACTGGTCACGCACGCGGAGGTGTGCGCTGTGCTTGCCGCCGACGACCGCGAATTCATCTTTGAAACTGGGCGCGTCCACCGCCCGGCATTGATGGCCGAGGCGAGCCTTGCAGATGCCAATCAGTCGAGCCTGGATCTCATTGTGATGGAAGCGTACGGGCACCACGGCGTTCGAGGCACCATGCCGGGTTTCATCTCAGAGCAGGTCGTTGCCAAGGGGTGTCCACGCTGCTGGTGCGCGATCCGTCCGATGGTGACGCACTCTAAGAGTCGACTCCTATTGCGACCGGCAATCGGGGCCGCTATCGAAATCAAATGGGGGACAGGCAAATGCCGATTTCAAGAGGCCTTAGCATCGGGATACCGTCGCTGTTGGCTGCTCTGTTGGCCGCGGGTTGCGCAACGCAGACGGAATCGGTGCAAGACCGCGTACAAATCATGGAGCAGCGGGGCATTCCCTACGCTTGTGCCAGAGACGACGAAGCCAGTAAGCGGGCCATGCAGGACGTCGCCGAGCGCTTTAATGTCCGACTCAGCATGGTTGATGCGAGCGGCGCCAGGCCGCTGAGCGGGGTCACCGTGGTCGTGGCCAGCGCCGATGGCAAACCGGTGCTGCGCATTGTCGCCGGTGGTCCACTGTTATACATGCGACTTAAGCCAGGCGCGTACCGGCTCACGGTGGGGTACCAAGGTCGCGACCAGATGCGAGACATCGTTGTTGCGAACCAGGCCTTGGATATGACGTTCCGATTCCAGGTGAATAAGCTGGAAGACGGCTGGCTACTTTGCACAAGTGCGAGCTGCCCTTGCCGCTGAACTGAGCCGACACTCGGCCGCGCATGCGCCGCTCGGCAAGTCGCGTTCGAGCAGCAGCAGCGTCGGCGTGGGCGTGTTGCCCGGCAGTAGGGCGGTCTTCGCCTCAGCCAGCCTGAAAGCCCACCCGAGCGGCCATGACGCAGATTGCCAACACGCGTGCGGCGAAAGGCGGGTAGGGCAAGTGATCGTTGGACTAGGCCACCAGTACCTGCGCAAGCAGTCCGCCGGTAGGGTTTGCCTTGTCGATCACCTATACCGGGGCATTGCTGCCTCGGCCGCTCTGGCTTCTCTCGGTAAGCGAGCGATGCCATCTGGCGACACAAGCCTCGCCATACAGGAGCTGGCGCCATGACTCACACGTTGCCATCGTCGGCGGGTGCGCCTGATCAAACCGAACAGGCAGCTCAACGAATTCGCCAGCGCGCCGGTGAATTCCTTCCCCAGATTGGCATGATTCTTGGTTCCGGGCTCGGTGGTTTGGCGCGAGCAATCGAAAATGCCATCGTGATTCCCTATGCGGATCTGCCGGGATTCCCGCAATCGCTGGTTGAAGGCCACGCCGGTGAACTTATCCTCGGCCGGTTGAGCGGAGTGGATGTGATGTGCATGCGAGGCCGGCAGCATTTCTATGAAGGGCATGGCACGACGGGTATGACGCAGGCGGTCCGAACAATGAAACGGATCGGATGCGACCGGCTAATCGTGACATGTGCAGCAGGCTCGCTGCGCCCCGAAGTGGGACCTGGCCGTCTGGTAGCGATCACGGATCACATCAATCTGCTACCCGGCAATCCATTGATCGGCCCCAACGATGACAGGATCGGGCCCCGTTTTTGCCCTATGGCGAACGCGTACGATGCGGACTTGCGTCAAGAGTTGCAGGCCGTCGCCCAGGCGCTGGGACTGCCCTGGGCCGAAGGCGTCTACGTGGCGTTCAGCGGCCCGACATTCGAGACCGCTGCAGAGATCCGAATGATGCAAGCCATTGGTGGCGACGTCGTGGGTATGTCGACAGTTCCGGAGGTAATCAGCGCAAGGCATTGCGGCCTGCGGGTGCTTGCCATTGCTTCCATTACCAACCTCGCCGAGGGAATTGGGAATGAAGTTCTGTCTCACGAGCTGACGTTGCAGTATGCGTCGATGGCCTTGGCCGACCTGCAGCGACTGGTACTCGGCTGGCTCGAACAACAGGCGTCGTAGGGCTGGGGGCACGAGGCCAACTCACTCAACCTGTCAGGCGGTTGGCAAACTCGCGCCAGAACAACTCCAATACCAGTCGGGCTCCGCCAACGGCTCCGATGCCATTCAGGCGATTGAGGTGACCGATCTTCGCGCGCGCGGGCTCGGGCAGACCCGTCGGGCGCGCCTTCTCTGGTGCAGTCGCTGTTCAGCCAATGCCAGCGGCTCGCACACGCGTAGCAACCCTTGTTGGAACTCCGCCGGTAGTGAGGCGCTGTCGTGACACCGTACCTGGCCAGCGGCCAAGGATACCCAATCCGCTATCAAAAGCATTCCGGTTATGATGAGTCCGCACACCTGCATCTCTTTGATATAAGGGACACTCGATCCGTACCGAAGCTTTTCTTGGACGGTCGGCTTGAAGGGCGGTGCATCTATCGATGCAGCAATGACCGACAGTTAGCCGCCTTTCTGGGCCTCACCGAGGGTATTACCGGGTACTTTTCGTCTTGACTCTGCGTACAGGCGTGACTTTTTCCACCAGGGATGGTGCCAATCGGCCCCCGTCCGCGTGCCGCAGTCACTTGATGGGGGCGAGCGAGGCAATCGCGCAAGCGCTCAATCTCCGCCGTAGTCTTGCCTAGCTGGGATCACCCCTCGCACGCCGCCGCGCGGGTTGCCCACATCGCCCGCATAGCGAGGAATCAGGTGGATATGAACGTGCATGACGGTTTGTCCGGCGTGCACGCCTATGTTGACCCCGACATTGAATCCGTCGGGATGGAATTCGGCCTCAAGGCGTGTCTTCATTTCCCGCACCAGCGCATGCAAGGCGGCAAACTCCGCTTCCGTCGCATCGAAATAGTCAGCGAAATGACGGTTCGGGATGATCAGCGCATGGCCAGGCGCGACCGGGTACCGGTCATACCGGACGTGGGCCAACGCGTTGCTCGCTATGATCCCATCTGACGTGCAGAACGGACAGGGGTCTATGTGCAGGTCGGCCTGTGAGAGATCATTTGGCATGAGCAAGTCTCCCTGTCATCTGTTGAGAACTCGTTGCCAACGCGGCTCGGGAGTTCGCGGCGGCAACCCTATCGATCCCATGGTAGGCCAGGCAGCCGACAGCGCCAGAGGGCTCCCACTCAGCCTGCACAGCAGTCGCATCGAAATGCACCCGAAGGGCCTGCGTTCATAATCCGGAGTCAACCGGTTGAGCCCGATCGCGCCATATGGGCTCAAATGTTTAAATGCAATTAATCGCCAGCACTGCCAGCCAACACCCTTGTGGAGCTAGCAAGCGGCTTTCCGGACGGTCACCGTGTCAATCTACGGCAAAGGGACGATCCCCCCTGGTTGCACGCGGAAGGCTGGCCTCGGGCTGGCTGTCGCGGCAGCTTAGCAGCGCCTGGTCGCTGCCGGGCGTGGCCATGGCCGCCACCTGCGGCGCAAGGTAGCGCAACACCCTGACCGCCAGCGCGCTGGTAAAACTGTAGCGCGCCGCATAAGGCTCGCGCGCATGAACCGTCACGGTGCCGAAGTAACGCTCGCCCAGCGTGAACACGAAGGTGGCTGAACGTGTGACCGAGCGCGAGGCGATCAACCGTCCGCCCGGCCCGTACACCTGCAAGCGCTGGTCACCCGTGCCGGTCTTGCCGGCCACCGGCAGCGGCGCCGCGCCCTTGCCCCGCACCACGAAGGCACCCAGGATGGACCTGGCGGTGCCGCGCTCTACCACATCAAGCATCGAGCGCCGCACCACCGTGGTCAGCTCCGGCGGCAGGAGGCGCTTGCCCGGGCCAGGCTGCAGCACGTACCGCGTCGAATACGGCGTGTTGGCGGCAAAATCGAGGCTGCGCACGCTGGCCGATTGCGAGGTGACGCCGCCATTCAGGATGATGCCGGCCAGCTCCGCCAGCGCCGCAGGCCGGTCGCCAGAGGCACCGATGGCGGTCGCGTAAGACGGCGTCAACGAATCGAACGGATGGCCCAGCCGCTGCCAGCGCTTGGCGATGTGCTGGAATGCGTCCTGCTCGAGCAGCGTGCGGATGCGGTTGTCCTGCCCGAACTTGCTGTGCGAGCGGAACAGCCAGCGGTATACGTACTGCCGCTCGGCGGTGCTGTCGTGCAGGATCTGCGACAAGGTGGCATCCGGGTGCTTGCCCAGGTATTCCACCATCCACAGTTCCAACGGGTGGATGCGCGAAAGGTAGCCGCGGTCGTTGAGGTTGAACTTGTCGTGGCCGTACTTGCGATAGAGCGCTGGCAGGTCTTCTCCCGCGAGCTGCTTGTCCGACAGGCGCGAGCGCATGATCCGGATAAAGCTTTCCTCGTCCAGCTCCGGGCGGGCGCTGAGCAGCGTCACCGACATGCGCACCGCGCTCAGGTGAGGCGAGCTCATTTTCACGCGGCCCAGCAGGGTGGCCAGCCTCTGTTCCGAATCCCTTCCGCGGTAGCGCTGGTAGAAGCCTAACATGTAGGCGCTGCCTTCCTGGTCCGCAAAGCGCTCCAGGTAGGCGCGGCGCTCGGGCGAGCCGCGGTCCTCGAAGATGTTTCTGACGTCCGGCCGGGCATGGAAGATCTCGTAGCGCACGATGTCGCGCATGATCCGGATGAAGACCAGGTTGACCGAGTGCTGGAAGCCCTCGCGCACGGTCATGTTGCGCTCGCCCTCCCAACGCTCGAAATTGGAGAAGCTCTGCATCCCGCCCCCGGTGAAGAAGCCTTCACCGGTGCTGCCGGAATACTTGCGCTCCATCGCCGCCTCCAGCATGGGCGTCAGCTCGCGCTCGGCCGGCGTGCCGGTCTTGACAAGGTAGTCGACGGCCCAATGGCTGAGCACATCCTGCTTCGCCAGCTGCACACCGGCCAGTTCGGCGCGGCTCATGCCGGCATAGCGCGCGTGCAGTTCGGTGATGATCTCCAGGTAGGTCACCAGCGTGCGCAGCTTGGCGGTGGACCCCAGGTTGAGCCGGCCACCGCTGTTGATGTCGAAAGGCTGTTCGATGTTGTCCGCCTGCACCCGCACGACACTTGCATTGCCCACGCGCTCGTACAGCGTGAAGCTGGCGATCAGGTGCGAAGGGTCGTCCTGCTCGCGCAGCAGGTTGTGGCCATACAGCTCCATGGTGTGCGCGTCGGTCTTGTCGTGGATGCGCATCAGCACGTCGGTGGCAAGGCGCTGGGCTTCGCGGTTGATGGTGCTGTCCACGGTCAGATCCAGGCGGTCCATGTCGTAGCGGCTGTCGACCCCGGTGAGCCCGCCAATGTCGGTGCGCACGCGGTTGACCGCCTTGCGGGTGACGAAGGGCTCCTGCGCGGGCGTCTCTGGTGGCGCAGCCTTGTCCAGCGACTGCGTCAGCGCGGCGTCGCGCAGCTCGGGCGTGATGACGCCGTTGGCTGCCAGCAGGCGCAGGTAACTGCCGGTCAGCGTCTCCAGGTTGGTGTCGTCGCGGCGCAGGTGGTACGAGGGGCGGCGCTGCGAGATGATCAGCGACAGCGCGCGCTTGAAGGCCTGGGCCTCGCGGCCGGTAGGCGCGCGCAGGTCCATCTCCTTCATCAGCCGGTTGGCCTCGCCGAAGTCTTCGCCGTACCATACCCACAGTGCATCGCCGATGCCGTTGACCTCGCCGAAACCCACGCGCGCGGACAGCGGCACCGTGTTGAGGTAGTCGACCACGATGCGTTCGCGCGCACGCCGCGTATCCGGCCCGTCCAGATAGGCGCGAAGCGAGGCCGACGCCATCTGTCGGAATTTCTCGGAGATGGATTGCGTTCGGCCCTCTGGCGAATGCCGGTATTTTTCGATCTGGGTAGCCAGCGTGCTGCCGCCCGGGGATTCATAACCCTTGTCGACCAGCCGGACGGCCTGGTCCATCACCGCGCGCGACAAGCGCTTCCAATCGAGCGCCGGGTTCAGGTTCGGGTACTCGGGGTTGAGCAGCCCCTGGTTCTCCACGAACAGCAGCGAGCTGACCAGCAACGGCGGCACTGCGGCAAAGTCCTCGTATTGCCGCTGCGGGTAGCGCTCCAGCACCAGTGTCAGGCCATTGCAGTCGCGCAGGGCGAGGCCGGCCTGGTTCTTCTCGCGGTACGGGGGAAAAATGCCATGGTCCATCAGCTGGACCAACTCGGGCGACATGCGCGCTTGTTCGGCCGGCACGTAGCCGTGCCGCTCGAGCCGTTGCGCGAAGGCGGGCAGGCGCCCGTAGCCGAGGCGTGCGTCGTAAGGGCCGGAATGCGGGAAGCGAATGCTGTCGCTGGCGCCTGGCTGGACCTCGAACGTCAGCTGCCTGGTGAAGCGGCCGAAGTAGTACGCCTGCCATTGCGAATTGCGCACCTCACTGATGGCGAGGCTGTAAACGACATACCCGCCCCCACAGAGGGCGGCCGCCAAGCCAGCCAAAATCCAGCCACGTCGTGACACGTCGGCAACCCCATCATGCCGAGCCCCGCCGCCGGGGTGGTCGTGCCGCCGGCTCCAAGCGCAAGCGAGGCGGGCCAGGGCCGGCACGCACCGCTCTGTTTATATATTAGCAGGACGGGGTCGCTCTTATAAGCTAAGCATGCAAGTGCAAGCACTGTTGCTAGCGCACTCAAGGCCGGCTGGCGTTCACGCTTCGGCCCGCATCAGCGGCAAGTCAGGCGCAGTCTCGGAATGATCAGCACGATCGGCACCTTGAACATCGGCTGATCACGCCCACACCGCTCGCCCCAGTTACGCACGGCGCTGACGCCACAGCCACGGCAGTACTGCCGCCGCGCTTTCGGCTCAAGCCGCATGGCGCGCCAGCGCTACCCATTGGGGTTGATTGCAACACGCACCCGTCGTGTCCGACCCGATCGCAGCAAACCTCGCGGCAATTTCACTGTCGCTGTAGCGATATGGGTTCATGGCTTGAATAGCGTGGTGGTGGCTGGAGGGAAGGTAGCAATGCAGGTAGCTTGCCACGATGGTGCCGTGATCATAGATGGCTTTGCCCTGTGCGGTTTGGCGATGTTGGCTCATTCTAGGTCTTGCTGGTCCAACCGATGATCCAGAAAATATTTCACAACCGTACCGGCAGATTTCGCACGCATGACCGCGCCGCCGCTGCCAGAAGGGCTGCAACACCTCCGCGGGCGTGCCCATGCTGCCTTTGCGCACCAGGCTGTAGCGCTTGTTGGCGGTAGGCGTGACGCCGTCACGGCAGGACAGGAGGCCGCAGACCTCGCGGTGCAGCGCGCGGGTGTCGGGGAAACGCCCGCGCAACTCGGCCAGATCGGCCTGCAGCGCGGCGTCGGTCAGATCCCAGGTCGGCAGCCGGCATCGATCATGCGGCGTGTCCAGAAGTCACCCTGGCGTTTTTGACGCTGCCGGCTCAACGGGCGATGACGCACTCTCAGGCTGCGCGACTTTCTCTGGGAGCTGATGGCGCCACTGCGCATAGCATTCCAGCCCGCAGAAGTAGGCGACGTAGTCGCATGCCTCAGGGACGATCGCCTCGGACTTCGGTACCTCCTTCATGCAGATCTCGCAGGGGACGAGCTCTATCGGTGGGTCAGGCTTGCTCATGGCGCTACTCCCGGCACCGCGGCGGAGAGACTTCACGGCAACGGCGCATTGACGTCGACGGCCAGATGGCCAGCCAACGGATCCAGGTTGGGCGAGAAGATGGAGTCGCTATCGATCAGTGAACTCCATTCAGTATCAAGCATCCGCTTTTGCGGAGCGCCGTGGTTGATCTGCGTCAAAGCGAGACCTGTGCGAGCAATCGGGGCGTCGTGCTGGAGTGGGGGGCCGATCCTAGAGGACGCCCGCCAAGGTTCCGCCCCCCATGCCCTGGTCGCTTCAAACCCCGCGGGCTGGCAAGCCCCGGGAGCGACAAATCGGCGCCGCTTTTGCTTCGTGAGTGAGCACTTGGGGCACCGACTAGGTTGCGGTATATGGCCGTCTAGCCGCGGCCAGTGGTGGCGAGGGCACCCCACGGTGCCCATTGCGTCCGATTGACGCGGACCAGGGCTGTCGAGGCGCCGGGGCCCTGGCCGGCCGGAATCACGGCTGCTCCTTTGCGCTGCCCCCCTGCACGGTGTCCAGGTCGCCCGCCGCTTTGCGCTGCGCCGGCTCGGCAGTGGTAAGCCGATCGGCGAGCGCCGCGGCCTGGGCTTCAAGCCGGGCCCGAGCTCTGTTGAGGTTCGTGCCCTCGGAACGTCCGATGCTCGAGCCAAGCTTCTGTGGACCCTAAACCCGAATGACGAGGTCGGAATACTTCCAGACGTGTTCGTCGGCCGGGGGCAGTCGCAAGGGTTCGGTGATCGCCTGGGCGATCAGCAGCCGATCAAACGGATCGCGATGGTAGTTGGGCAGATGACGCACTGCGGCGGCATGCGTGTTCGTCACAGAAAGCTCGCGAAAGCCTGCGGCGGTGATTTCGGCGATGAGTTCGTCGACATCGACTTCGATCTGGTCGAGGCCCGCCTTGATGGCGATCTCCCAGAGGCTGGCCGCACTGATGAAGACCTCCTCGGCCTCCAGGATGAGTTGCTCCGCGGTCTGGCTCAACTTCGGGTCATGCGTGACCGCCCAGAGGAAAACAGGGGTATCGAGCAGGATGCGTATTACCGTCCTTCGAATGCGGCGAGCAAGTCGCCAGGGAGCGGGGCATCGAATGGCTGGACTAGGACCCCACGCACCTGGCCAGCCAGGGCAACGAGCTCGGCTTTCAGCGGCCAATTGACTGGTACCCCGCTGTATGGGCGCGCGCCCGCGAGCGATTGGCGCGCAGCGTTCAATTTAGCGTCGCCGCTGCCCCGCAGCACTTCTTGAACTTCTTGGCGCTCCCGCACGGGCCGGATTCGGCGCGTAGGGCGGGCCATTGCCTTCGCGAAAAAGCGCGCAGGTGGAGGAGATTGAGCTGCTCGGCCTGATAATTTCATTTTCATGAAATTACCTTAAACCTCCGGCTCAAGTGCCCAGTGGGCGCACGTTGCCAAGCGGCAGCGTCGCGGCAAATGGGGGGCGGTATCGGGATGGCTGCGCGCGAGCGACCAGGCTGCCGGACGCCAAAAGCAAAAAACCCTACGCTTCGAAAAGGGTAGGGTTGGTCTCCGTCAGAAGCACCACATCCCACATCCGGTGCGGGTCACTTCTGAGCAATACGGAGCGGACTTCTTTCAGGTGTCCTCGAAAACGACTACTGCGGAGGCAGATCGGGCTTTGATCTCCGCCCACGGCTCGCAGCGCTTAGAGGGCCGAGCGGTCCGACACGATGTGGTACCGGGCGCCGTCCGTATAGGTGTCGAACTTGCCGGCCTTGGCGCCATCGACAAACGTGTCGAATTTGCCGTGCGGCACACGAAGTACGCGCCGTTCTTCCAAGAGTCGGCGGAGAGGGGCGAGCGCTCGAATCGCGCTGCCCTTGGCTGCCAAGAGTGGTGCGCTGGCGTCGGATAACTGCATAGAGCCGGGGCATAAATGCGGACCGGTCTGCCGGCCCGCATTTATGCCATTTATGCCGACACTGCGCGACCCATCAACCCCCTAGCGATAACGCTCCGACGGATTGCTATTGGGCAAGATGCCTCTGGATGTCGTCGTAGATATCGTCTCGCCTACCTATCGCGAGCACCATTACCACGACGACATCGTCCCGTACTTGGTAGACCAGCCGATAACCACGCGCCCGTAATTTGATTTTGTAGCAGTCGGGCAAACCGTGAAGTGCTGCAGCTGGTACGCGCGGGTGCTCCAAACGCTCCTTCAGCTTTTTCCCGAGTTGCGTGCGTGTGTCGCCATCCAGCTTGTCCCACTCCCTCTTCGCGGACAGCTTGAACTCAAGCCTATAGCGCATCCGGATCCACCTCCACACTAGGCTCGTTCATGCGCTCTCGCGCCAGGTCGGCGAGCTCGTAGTCTTCCAGACGCTCCATCAGCACTTCATATTGCCTGGCCGTCAGCAAGTACGCGACCGGCTTGTTGCGGTTAAGCACTGCCACGACGCCTTCCTCGGCGTGTGCAATGACCAGGTTCGGGTTCGTCTTGAGTTCCGAGATCCCGACCGACTGATTCGCAAGGATCGTTTCCATATCGCCACCCTTAACAGACTTGTTACGTGACCTAACAATAGCCCTATTAGTAGGTCTTGTCAAAGTTGGGCCGGCGACCGTTCACGAAGGGCGCGCATGGGGTATTTACTAGACATAAGCGCAGTTATGTCTAAACTAATGCAACAATCGTTAGATATTAAACGTATTACGTAGTAATATAGATGGTCACATCACTCACTTTTCCCCGATGCCGGCCGCCGACCCTGGACCTGACCGACGCCACCCTGCAGGCCGCCATGGCCAACGACATTGCCGAGCTGCGCGGGCGCTTTCCCGAAACCCGCGCGCTGTACCGCGAGGTCTGCGGCCTGCTGTTCTTCCGTTACGGCGTCACGCCGACGGCCAACAAGCTCTACAGCCTGGTGCGCAAGGGCAGCATGGGCACGCCCGCCGAGGTGCTGCAGGCGTTCTGGCAGGAGTTGCGCGAGCGTACGCGCGTCACCATCGACCATCCGGATCTGCCGGAGTCGCTGAAGCAGATCGCCGCCGAGGCGGTCCAGACCATCTGGCAGTCGGCCAACGAAGCGGCCACCGCCGAACTGGCGACGCTGCGCGCGGAAGCCCGGCACGCCGTGAGCGAAGCGCAAGCCGAGCGCGATGCGGCGCGCGTGGAGACGGCCGCCGCGCGCGAGGACGCCGCGGCGATCGCCGCCCAACTGGCGGAAGCGCGGCAGGCGCACGAGACCGTGCAGGCGGACCTGGCCGCGGAGCGCCAGGTCCACGCCGCCACGCAGGCCCGGCTCGAGGCAGGCCGGACGGAACTGGAGGCGGGCCGGCGCCAGCTGGACGCCTTGCGGACCCAATTCTCGACGGAGCTGGAGCGGGCGCGCGAGGCCGTGACGCTCGCGCAGGAACGCGCCGAAGCCAGCGAGCGGCGCAGCTTGCGCGAACTGGACCAGGAGCGCACCGCGCGCCAGAAGAGCGAGCGCACGGCCGACGATCGGCGGTCGGAACTGGCGGCGGCACGCAGCGAGGCGCGCGATGCCGCGGTGGCGCAGGCGGAGGGCCGCGCCAAGCTCGAAGCGCAGGCCGCGGCGCTGGCTGAGCGGCTTACCGAGCGGCTCGCGGCCGCCGAGCAGGCGCAGCGCCAGGCGGCGGGCGACCTGGAGGCCGTCCAGGCGGAACTCGGTATCCCTTTGTTTTTGCTGCAATTTACCGGGGGAGCAGCCCCCAGTATTCACGCGGGTTTCCGGCCGGCGCTCACAAGAAATTCCCGTAAAATCAACAGCTTGCTGACTGGGTCATTCCCTGCATCCGCTGATGTACCGATTGCGACATGGGCATGCCGGCGCGGGGGAGGAATGGTAAGCCTCCAAGAAGCCTAATCGCGGGCGACGGACGGACCGACGCCATGCTCTCGCCAGTCGGGTATGTAGGTCGTGATTCGAAGGTCTTTGGCACCGTCCTCTGAGCCGCTATCAAAGCAAAACGGTTATGCCGTACGCCACTGCGAAGGTGAGTCGGGCTGGAACGCCGAGGTGGGCATGAGCCGATGCGCATAGCGCGCGATGGGAAACTCAAAAGTGCCCCGTAGATTGATCCCCTCGAGATGGGTCGGACCGATATGCCGAAGGTCCTCAGATCGAGTCGCCTCGCTGCTGATCCTCTCGAGGACGTCCCAGCTGCGTTGCATGTGCATCGTATTCCAAGCCATTACTGAATTGGATAGCAAGGTCAAGGACGATGACACAGCCGCCAGCGACGCGTCATTGCGCGCCAGCTCGATCGGTATCTTGCCAGAATGGATCGCCCGCTGGAGAATGTGCACCGCTTCACCGCGGTTCAACACGTGCTGCATCTCATGGCGAAATGCGGTATTCGTGAAATAGTCGATCAGGAAGATCGTACGAAACAACCGTCCGAGATGCATGCCGGCCTCATAGACGGGCTGTCCGCGTGCCGCCACCCCAAAGCGCGAGAGTGCCTGGACTGCGGTGCATTGCCCGCTTTGCACGGACGCCGCAATCCGCGCCAGTTCGTCCCAGGCGGACTCAATGAGGCTCAGTCGAACATCTGCATCGGTGACGGCAGCCAGTTCGCCAGGCACATCATGATGCCTGGGAACATGCAGACGTCTGTCGCGCAGGTGGGACAGTCGCGGACAGAGATCGAAGCCCAACAGCCGTGACAGACTCATCGCGAAATCTGTAAAGCCGTGCGTATCCACTGCAAGTTGCGCGACGTCTTCCGAACCGCTTTGTCGGATCACGCCCTCGATCGCTGCGCCGGCCTGGCGCTCGTTGAGCAAAATTGGCTGGTCATAGAAGATGCCCCACCGATCGCGAACGTGAGTGTACATCCCGATTGAGGCAGTCCGCCGGCGTGGGTCCGCCCGCGCTTTCCAAACAGAGCGTGTCGTTTCCAACGACATCATGTCCGACGAGGCTAAATCGGAACGCCCCCAATACTGGGCAATCGGGTGCTGATGCATGAAGGTCAGCACGGCTTCAGCCGCGTGGCGCAGCTTCCGTTCATCCGCAACCCGATGCATCATCTGCCGGATCGCGGGAGGTGACAACTCTGGCACCATTCGGGCGAGATCCGCAGCCGACATCGATGTGCCGTGCGCGAGTATCGCTGCGTAGACCAATAGCAATTCGCTGCGGGAATGCGGCTCTCTTCCCAGCAAGAGCCAACTAAAGTGCGTGGCGCTGTCGATCTCGAGCAGGATCTCAGGCAACTGACCGCCTGGGTGCCGCTCGAACAGTGCGCCTCGCAAAGCCTCCACATTCGCGGGCGTAGCGCTTGCCACCAAGGGGTCGACGTGAATTGCATCGTCAATTTTGAGCTTCCCACACACGACAGCATCCCGGAGCCTGGCGAGGCTTTCATCCAGATGTGTGACCACAGGCTTTAGAAATGCCTGAGCATCCTGGGGCAGCTTAAGATGGCCATAGAAGTGGTTGCGTTTGGCCTTCCAATCGCTGGCGCTGATCAAGAGGGTCGCTTGGCTTCGGAAGGCAAAGCTGTGCTCAAGGAAGACTGAGCCATTGCGCAATCCCACCCGCAGGGCGAAAAGCGTGCCCCACTCGAATGCGGCCAGGGCCCGTTGTCGGTCCTCTCCGTCCAGGGCGGGTTGCCAGGCGCGGCCAAGTCGAATCGTGATTGGGTCGGGAAGATGATCGGACCTCCGCGCGTAGAGTTCCTGGAGTACTGCCAACGCTTCAATCACCGGGTGTGCTGACAGGGCGGAGAATGGCAGGAGAACCAACCTGCCAAGCAACGCTCGAGCCTGGCGGTGTCGCGACAGGAGTTGCGCGCGGATCAGGCTGGCACGGCTGGGCGCACGCCGATTGAGTGCAGCGTCGGCCAGCGCCGACAACTGCTGGCAGAGTGCTTCACGGGTTAGCATCTCATCCGCGGCCAGCGCTTTGACCGCGGTCGCGAACTCTCGCATCTGGGTGCCAGGGTCCGGTCGGCCAGCCTCAATCAGGCGCCGAACGTCATTCACGGACTTCTGAATCCAGTGTCGCAACATGGTCGCCAGATGATCCGTGGCGGCGCATAGAGCGTAACGCAGAAAGCATGCCGCTTCCAATCGGCGGGGTTGCTGCGCGACTCGTTTGCTCACTGAAGGCGGACGATTGGCGCAGCGCCGGGCATAGTAGCGTATCAGCGCTTCATTGCACGCCGCTGGCCAGTTTCGGTGAATGCCCATCTTATAAAGGAGTTCGATCTTGTCGAACAATTCCCCGATCTGGTGGGTCGAGGTTCGCAACGGGACGGCCCAAAGCCATTGCTGCAGGTTCGTGCGGTCGCCATGCGGGCGCGCAAGTGATATGCCCCACGTGTCCAAGGAGGCCCCGTAGGCGCGCACCAGAGCGACGGCAAGCGCCGCCTCGGCCGTGGCGACGGCCTGGCTGATCAGTCTTTTTAGTGCGCGATCATGGGGTATCAGTATCCGATGTTCATACAGCCAGCGCTTCAACTCATGAAACAGCGCGGTGCGGCTCGGCTGTCCCGTCAAACGTTCCTTGAGCCAGCGCGTGACATAGCGGCGCTGGTGCTCAGCCATCGGACTGAAGGCGAGGACTTGGTAGGCCAGCATCTGGTGTGTTGACAGTGTATCGGTGCGCCCATCGTAGAGTGCGTTGAGCGTGCCCATGTCCGGCGGCGTCACACCAACCTGGGCACCCACATGCGCCCAGAGAAATCTGGGCACTTGCTTGCACGCATCAAGCGTGCGTCCCGTCATGCGGATAAAGCCGATGTGCACGGCGACGGCCAAGCGATACAAAGGGCTGCGCCGAGCATCAATCAGTGCCCGTTCCTTGGCGGAGTAGGTGAAGAACGTGGCAAGCTCGAACTCGCTGAGTTCCTGTGGGATCTGCCGCATCCCGAGGTAGGCCAACCGCCAGTGATCCATCGCGCTTCTCCCACGCGTGAGATGGACTGCGGAGGGTAGCGGCAAAGAGAGGTGGTCGCAACATTTAGTACGAAAATATGCCGCTTACGGCACCTTCAAAAGAACAGAATGGGGCAGACAGCAACTTATTGATTTATTGGCATTTTTCTTAGGTAGCGGCCCGGAAACCCGCATGGCTGGGAGGGGCGGCTACCCCGGTAAGCTGCAGCGAAAACAAAGTGAGACCTAGCCGGAGCCGTCGGTTTGCATAATTTTGTTCCCGCCCGTCGCCCACCAGCTCGCCGTTTCCGAGGTGCCGGGAACAATTTTATGCAAAGAAATTTTGCGGAACATTGTTCCTCCGGCCGACGTTTTGCGTAATTTTGTTCCTTTCCCGGGAGATCGGTCAGTCGCTGCCCAGCCCGCTGCAGCTTGCGAAGCCGAGGACGGCCGCCGCGCGCCAAGCCACCTTCCGCGGGCGCTCCGGTCTGGCCCAGAGGGCCAGGAACAAAATTCTGCAAAATTCAGGAACAAGATTCTGCAAACGGACGCCAGTAGTGGCCGCTCGGTAGGGGCGCGATCGTCCTTGGCATGCTCACCAGGCCCGGTGTGGGGTTACACCCCGCGCAGTTCCGACCCCGCTATGACGAAACGAAGGCGGTGTCAATCCCGCAACGGCGTAGGACCGTCTTGTGACAAGTTCATGTAGTCTCGCCACCCATCACCTCCTGCAATCCGGTGCGATTTCCATGGCACGATACCTTCAATTTTTGGCCCGAGCCTGCTGCGTCGGTGCCATCATTGTGATCGTCGCCATCGTTTCCCGGCAAGTCTATCTGCGGAGCGCCGCGGAAGCCGGCACAGCCAGCGAGGATGAGGAGCCTGCTGCGGCCAAGATGTTGATCCGCTGCGAGACGGTGCACAACCGCCTTCACAACCGGCACAGTTCCGCGGACACGGCGGATGCTGACGAGCCGCCACGGGCTCGTTGCAGGGAGTCTTGAAGCCGGTACTCTTGCCTTCCACCACTGTCCTTGAACGCCGGGGAAAACCACGGCGGCCGCGGGGTGGACATGGTCACTGAGCTGTGTCGCCCCGCTTCTTGAGCAGCGCCGCCACCCGTTCGTTCAGGCCCAATCGGTAGAGTGTTGCACCCACTTGCGTCAACACGGCCCGTTCTTTCCCCGCGATTGCTGGATCGGCCAACGGCACCGCCAAGCCGGCAATCGCGTCGTCTAGTTGCAGCGGCGGGGTGGACGAATGTGCGACGTTCATCTGATCGTGACAATGTCCACCCGCCCCGGGTCTAACTTTACTTTTGGTACAAGCCGATCTGCGGAGTGCCCGGACTACTCACAGCGGTCAATGGCTGCGCCAGTGTTTCAGAAAAGAGTTCGGCTCGCTTCGGCACACACAAGTGTTCAATCTGGCTTCTCCACACCGTTAGTCACAGCGTTAGCATTTCGCCGAATGCTCAAGACGACCCCGACCAGCGAGGAGGTCATTGTGGAGAACGATCTTTGCAAGGCCTCTAGTGAGAAGAGTTTGCTCCGCATCTGGGCGTGTTGGACCATATCGCCCGTAACCTGGACCATTGCTTTGGAAAAGCCGTGCGCTTTTAGCCACGACACGAGAGGCTCTTGTGGCCTTCCTTCACCGACAGCCAGAAATTGCTTGAACTGTTCCGAGTCGAATGCGCCCGTCCGCTCGATTGAGCGGATGGCATCCTCAGATGCTTCAGGTAAGTTCGCAGTCCTTTTTGTCATTTCTGTGACAATGCGCTCATAATTCGCGGTCTGCATAAAAATGCCTTCGCGGCTACCGTGGACGCGAGCACCAAGCAGCCGGGAATGGACCTCTCCCAGGGCGGTCATGTCATTGAGAAGTTGGCCGACAGATTCCAGAAATATCCGAAGACCGTAGAGCCCCAGACTCGATGCCTCCCGCCACTCTTCGGAAGCCAAAGCGAACTTCGCAGGCTCAACTTCCTCTAGAAATCGGGGGCAGGGCACGGGCGGATCAAGAGCCTTGTCGCCGGAAACCGCCGCTATGATGGCAGCAACCGCTGCCGCTGCGCCGAGGGCAGCGGCGAGTGGAGGTATCCACCCTAATGCACCCGCGGCGGCACCGAGCGCAATTGCGGACGCATTACTCGAAAAGGCGAGTTGGGCCAACCCTAACTTTGTGTCGGAGACGTTAACGACCACGCTAATGGAAGACGACAACACAGGTTCGTACTCATTTCCCCATTGGTCTTGGAGGGTGAATTTCACCTGGTAGGAAAACTGTTTGCCCAGCGGGCCCTTTGGAACCCACACGCCTCCAATAAGCCATGGCCAGTCTTGGACGATTCGAAATGATTGAAGCTCAGACTCGCGAGGAGTCCCCGGCTGGTCCTCTCGCTGTACCAGGACAGACAAAGGATCATATTCTCGATTCGCATTGTTTTCGTCGGTCTCTTCAAGGCGAACGTCGTAGTCCATTTCACTATATTGGGTATAGTTTTCGCACCAACCCGCTAGTGTGTACGCATCCTTCCAGTTGGCTCCCTCCAACTCAGCGCTCTGCCATTTCCACCAGTCCGAGGACACTCGCTCTGGAACCACGTCCAGAAAATCGGTGCTCTTGAAGGGGCCTCGATTCACGCCGTCGGTAGTAAGCTCCAGCCGCAAACTGTGCTGACCGAATTTATACAACCGCTCCCCAACCAGCGACTCAGGAGCGGGCGGCTGAATCAGCACATTGACGGTGAAGGGTGAAAAGATGTCAAGCGAACTACTGCCATACGGGAGTAATGTCCCGTCATCGGGCATTTGAAATATCTTCTGATCGCCGATAACCTGGTCTTCCAAGTAAATGTCGATGTGGCAACTATCTCCCACCTCACCCCTATTGAATGTCCAAAGTTCGATCGTTGCAGGGATCGGTTCTCCCGGTACTACTGCTCTATCGAATGAAAGCGACGCGCTAACAATTGGAAGTGGATGGATAGCGGTCAGTGCGTAGTCGAGCCATTTGTCGGCGGGCGCTGAGAGTAGTCCATAAGGTAACGCCTCTCGTGCAGTCATTTGAGTACTCCAATCTAGAACGGATTTTTTTGCGTTGCACATACCATGCCATAGCGCACAACCATTGGATTCACTTGACGGTCGTCAAAATATGCGCCGGGCATGGTCAAGTCGGCGACAAAACCGTATCACATCCGAAACAGAGCATCGTTCTGTGGAATAGCCACGATGCGGGGACGCGCACTGCCACCGTTTTCTGAATCGTTGCCAGATCCGCCCTTCAGGCCGCGTGAGGGAGCGATGCCATGGCCGCAGACCACGCTCGGTTCGATCTGGCGCAACGCGGCCATTGACGCCATTGCCCGAAATGGCAGGCGCGAATGGAAGACGTCCAGCGGCTATCACCGGCGGTCGCTGGCCGAGAACTTGATGTACCGACTCAAGACACTCACGGGTAATCGCTTGTGGGCGCGTGATGTCCGCGCCCAGGCAGCCGAGGTGGCGATCCGCGTGGGCGTGCTCAACCGCATGGCGGCCCTCGCACGCCCGCAGTCCGTCCGCATCGCCTGAATTCATCAGCACGGGAAACCTTTGTTTTCAGATCTGATTTATGCAACAACACCGTGAAATGCAACTGTCTGCGCGCAAGAATACTGGCCTGATAGGCGATTCTGAGAAGCACAGAGTCAAGCCCGACTGCCAACATGGCGGTCAAGACCAGCGAGCCGTCCTGGGACATTGCAGTTGAAGCGTTGGATAATTCGAAGGACCATTCATCGTTAGCTGAAGGGTCTCATCGGTGCCGCTGCTCTCCGCAGCCAAGGAAGCGAAGGTTGCTGATCTAATGAACTGCTTTGGATTGTTAGGGCTGTCGAGCAGTGTGATTGGCAGGCTCCGATTTCTGACTTGCTCTTTGTCATCCTCCTCAGGTCCCTTGAACCTGACGATCGCCGTCCCTGTAAAAATGAGGAGCCGATTTACATCATTTTGGCCTTTGACGATGACCTCAATGTGCTTCCCGTGCGCAACGTGGTTAGGGTTGTTAGCATCAAGTGATTGTATCTCGATTGGCATAGCTCACTCTTCAGGATCATCTCTGGGGCGCTTCTCTATGCCTCGTCACCACGAACTGACGATGGCCGTGCCACGCCTCTATGCAAAATTCGCGCCGATGCCCAACGGACAAGCGTTCCCGGATTCGCGTTCGTCGCGGGGAGGTGATCTCGAGCCAAAACTGTTTCACGGCTGGAACGGTGCCACTTGACGGCAACACGCCATGACGTGCCTGCATTCGCCCGCCGGTCACAGGTCGACTCTCCAACTCTTATCTACCGTCCTATCTCAACGCCGAGCCATCCCTCGCGTGGATTGCTTTGAGTGCTTCTTGAAATTCTGTAAATAAGATCCCGCCGGCCTTGGCTATCCGACGCAAAGCACCTCAGTGCATGTCAGGCGCGACGGCGGTGGCGCCTGCGACGTTCTTAATCTTGTGCAACTCAGCTTGAATAACTATTGAATTGACTTCTGTGCCGCAGTACATACCTTTACCAAAAAACAAGTCGCTTCCTGCCACAGGGCTCCCAACTTGGCGGATCTTGTAAGCGGCGGACTCTCCCTTGAGAGCGCGTACTTTGATGCTGGCGTTTGCCTTCGCAATGACCGGGGCTACCTTTGGGATCGGAGTACGTTCCATGGCAACCTATCGATTCGGCAAGCATCCGCCAAAGCACGACTATCGCACGCTGCGCCTACGCAGCTATGTGACGGACCAACTGCCAGCGCCACCGGCGTCTTGTGACGTCCTACCTCGGGTCTACGAAAGCCTTCGCAACAGTAACCCGGCCGCCTTGTTTCCGATGGACGGGAATGATGCACTTGGGGACTGCACGATTGCGGCCGTCGCGCACGCAATCACTGTGTACTGCGCGCTTGTCGGCAAGAGTCATATCATGACCAGGCAGTCGGCGGTGAAGCTGTATATGCATCTGACTGGCGGCGTCGACTCGGGGCTCAACGAGCTTGATGTCCTGAACTACTGGCGCCAGACAGCGGTTTCCCAAGAGAAGATTCTTGCTTATGTCGCCATCGATCCGAAGAACCATATTCATGTACAACAGGCGATCCAGCTCTTTGGCGGAGTCTACCTGGGGTTCCAGGTCCAACAGAATTGTCTGCAAGAGTTCGACAAGAAGCAGCCCTGGACACCGGGTCCGCTAACCATGGATGGCCATGCTGTCTACGCCGTTGGTTATGACGCCGATGGTGTAACAGTCCTGACTTGGGGCAACACGCAAAAGGGGACCTGGGCGTGGTGGGATGAATGCGTCGATGAAGCCTATGCCATTCTTCCGCCTCAGGCGAATGAGGCCGACTTTGCACCCGGCTTTAATTTCAGTCAGTTGCAAGAAGATCTTGCGGCGGTAGCTAGCTAATACGGCTTTGTCAGGTGGGGCAGGGCAGCCAAGTGAGAAGCGGAACAATTTCGAAGCTAGAAGGATGGTCGCCAAAATATGGGGTTCCGATGTCTCTACCCGGCTCCACCAACTTTTCACCACAACGAATGCGGCTACACATACCAAATGCCCAGAGCAACATAGCGCCGCGTCCAGATGCCCTGTCTTGGTCGCTGCGATGATGGCAAAGCTAAGTAGCGGAGTAAAGGAGACGTCATGCAAAATACCATGAAAGGCCCCTTCATAAATGACGAAGTCAAGGAAAATATTGCGGGTCGTGCAAATGCGAAAGAGCGAAGGCCAATTGACTACGAACGAAACCAGCGCGAAATTCGCGAATACTTTGAGCGACGCCTTAGTCGACTGAAGGTGGTCCACACGACATCAACGCCACGCGGGCAGATCATCGACTGGATTCCCATTGAATCCCAACATCCATCCGGCGAGATTGCCATGCCGCCTCCCGAGACCGAACGGAAGAATTCGAGCAACCATGCCCGATCAGAAACGCTCCCTTTGCCGGAACTGATGAACGAAAAGGCTGAGCGTGGCCCCGATGGAACCGTTCCCATTCTGCGGAAGAAGCTTGGTGCCCTGGGGTACACGAGAGCATTACGAAGCTACTTGTCGAAGGGGAGAAATGGTCAGCGCATGATGCGCAATGGTCATACCTGGCCCGCTCCCGAGGAAGGCGGAAACCATCGCTACGCATCGTCTGGCCAAAGGATAATCTGTTTTGGTGGCGAAGGGAATTTGAGCTGCTTTGATCCGTACACCGAGACTTCGGATGACTTTTCGCTGATTCAGATTGGACTCTCAAATAGTGATCTTGGATTCCACCAGACTGTCGAGGCGGGATGGCAAGAATGTCAGGACATCTCTGGAGACTGGGTGCCACATCTATTTACCTATTACACGACAAACGGCTACACTGACGATAGCGACAACAAGGGCGGATACAACACAGATGTGGACGGCTGGGTGCAATATGACCAGAACATATTCCCCGGAACGACTTTCACTCCCTACAGCGATCGAGGTGGTAATCAATACAAATTAACCATCAAATATCAACTGTTTGAAAACAATTGGTGGCTTGCTTGCCAGGGTCGATGGATTGGCTACTATCCAGCCGGACTCTTCATGGGTAACCAGAGCGTCTTTTCAACGTTGGGCGATCACGCCGACCACATTGGCTTTTGGGGAGAGGTTTTCGATTCGGATGATGTGGATGGCCTTACAAAGACTGACATGGGGAGCGGGTACTGGCCAAGTTCTGGCTGGACGTGGAGTGCGTACATGCACAACCTAAAAGTGCAGACGAATCGTTCTGGCACCATGGACGATTACGATGGCTCCGCGGAAATTTACCGAAGCGATCCCAGCATGTACGACATCGACGCGCACTTCAAGAGCGAGAGTAACTGGGGAAGTTACATCTATCTCGGTGGCCCGGGCGCTGGCTAGCGCGCTGCCCGGGGATTTTCTTCCATGTACGCGCCTGACAGGACTGAATCGCTGCGAAGCGGATGTCGCCGCATTGGACCCAGTCGTACAGGCGCTGCCCTGCGCCTAAGTAAGCGGAAGAGAGCAAGGCCGCGCATTTAGAAAGGTCACCTCCATGAGCAGAAACCAGCTGTCGCGTTGCCCCCGTAGAGCCGCAATGAATTGTCCAGTGCGTTCTGGTTGAACGACATTTCGATTCGAACGGTGTCGGATTGCGGCCCCTTGCAAACCGCTGTGCCGTCTGGCAGGCCATCGCTAATCCGGGCATTGCACGATGCGCCATACGCCAGCGCTCCGGCACCCGAATCACGAAGAACCGACCGTGCGTTGCCATCGTCCGCGGAAAGGCCGCGGCCTACGAATCCTCGCCGCTTCTTGACGGATTCCGTTCATCCTCGGGGATCATGCAGATCCCTCCAGCCAAGTCGTAGCCGAGGCGCACGCCGCACGCCTGGCACCGGCCGGGTAGGCGCCGCACGAGACCCCACCAACTTAGCGTCCCGCGGATCGCCACTCCGCAGTTGGGGCAAACGGGGCCCGGTCGGCGCCATGGTGCATTCATAGGGTATCAATTTTCAGCACGAGGCTCAATTCCTGCAGTGCGGCAAGCTGGCCCGCCGCGATGCTGAGCGTAATTGGCGTATCCAGGGCGAGTCCCGCAACGTCGTTGAGGTTGAAGCCCCAGCTTGCCTGGAAGCCGAGCACTACGTCGACGCCTTGGACGCTCACCGAGTAGTTGGCCGGGTCGGCCGTCGCCTTCGCCAGTAGGGTTGCCTTTCCCAGCGTTGGCGAGAGCGGCTGCACAAAATACGGCAGCCGGTCCTTACCGATGGTGATGGTCGTTGAGCCCGTGCTCTTGAGTTCATGCCAGGCGTCATACGCTTCGCGTTTCAGATCCAGCAGCGTATGCAGACCGGTTTTCGCCAAGCCCTGCTTGATCTGCTGCAGCTTGGCCATTAGCGACGCGGTGGCGAGGCTCTTCAGGCTGCTTCCGCCCTCACGTGCCTTGTAGCGGACGTGGACGATGACGTTGGAGATGGTGGCATAGTCGAACTGCCGCACCGGCGTTGGTAGTTCCAGACGCCACACGCTCACAGCGCCGGTTCCCTCGAACGGCAGGTAGCGGTCGTCTTTGAACTCCAGTTGGAATAGACCGGTATCGTTCTGGGCGGAGGACGTGGCGATCGATTGGCTCGTCCCGACGTTATACACGAAGCGGGAATCGTTTTCGGCCGCCTCCTCATACGCTGCTTGGGGTGTGCCGGCGCCGGCGGCATGCGCCGTGCTCGCGCGGTAGCGGTTACTGATCTGGGTCAGCCGCGCGCTAACCGACGAGTACGGCCCGGCGACACTGGGCATCGTCACCGCGATCGACTGGATGCGGCGGAAGTAATGGCCAGGATGGTCAAGGTCATACAGCGCTTCGGGGATTTCGAAATCGCACACACCGGTGGCGCGCAGGCGCAGCAACGCAAGAGAATCAAGTTCCTGCAGCGAGACATGCTTGGTCAGCTCATACTCGCGCTTGTCGGCCTCCATGTACTGGGCTTCCATGCGCTGGATATCATAGAGCAGCTTGTCCGCCGCCTGTAGTCCCTTCTTGCGGCTGTCCCAATAGCCAAAGGACAGGAAAGTGTCGGTCGAACCAAGTTCGTGCTGGTAGCAGCGTTCCGCCTTCTTTGCCATTCCGTAAGCGAGTTGATACGCCTGGTAGTAGACGGCGGTAATCCCGTCGACCATCCACTGATACAGGTCGGCGTTGGTATATTTGCTGCTGAGCGCCTTGCCGACCTGGGCGGCGTTGTCGATCTGGACGTCATGCACCGAAAGGTCCTTCGTCGCAATGTCGCGCCGCAATTCGGCAGCCGTGATCTGCTGATCGAAATGCGCCAGTTCCCGCTGGCCGACGCGGGCCTGCATGGCGGCGTCGTCGGCGCGCCTATCGAGCCCGCCCAACGCACCTGCCCGCGACGCCTCATATGACGCGACTCCGCTTAACATGGTCAGCACGGCGGCGGCGGCGTCCGACACGTGCGCTAGGGTCGACCCGCCGAAGCTTGCATGTACAGCCGGCGACCCGCCCGCGCCGTGACCACCCACCGCGATATCGGGAATGATGCCGAGCACGGCGCCTGTTGCGCGCACGATGCTCGCATCGTGCTGTTGGTCGTTCGCATCACCCATCTTGTCGAGGTTGAGCTGCTCGTTGGCATTGATCTTCTGCCAGGCTGCATAATAAGAGCGTCGCTCGTCGCTGATTTCGCGCGCCCGCTTGAGCACGTCGATCTCTGCGTTGGCCGAATCGATCGCCATCGACTTCAGGTCACGCTGCGCCTTCAATAGCTTAACCTCCAGATCGTTGCGCAACAGTGTGAGGACCTCGGCATCCTTCTTTTCCAGCGCGGCCAGCAGAGCCGAACCGAGAGTGCGCACTTCCTGCGCGATTTCCGCCGCCTTGCGGACCACCGGTTGGAACCGATAGGCCGGAAGCGGTGCGTTGAGCCCCGCCAGGACGGCGGACAGATCCAGCCCCGCGGCGACCGCGCGTACCAGCATGTCCGGATCGATCGGTGGAGCGAACAGCGCCAGGACGCGCTCGACCCCGTCAATGTTCTGACTGTTACGTATCTTGAACAGACGGTCGGAGACCGTATCCCATACAGCCAGCATCGCATCGTCTGGGGGAATGCAGAAATACAGGCTCGCCAGCGTGACCGGCGGAGGTGGCAACTCGGCCCCATGTTCAGGGAGCACACTGAGGTCGGGCAAATAGTTCTCGAGTTCCACTAGCGAGTTGCCGAATGCGTCAAGCTGTCCGGCAAGCTGCAGATAGGTCTGCGCGGAGACTTCGACCGTTGGCGGAACGACGCGAGGCTTGGGGCCGAGCAACCTGTCCGCAAGGATGTAGATTTGTGTCGCGCGGGTGATAGCCTCCATCGTATCCTGGCGGAACAGATAGTCGCCCCAGGCGACCAAAGTGCCGACATAGTTCATCACCACCGTCCGCTGGTACGCAGTGGTGCGATAGGCGGCCACGACATGCGGGTCGAATGGCTTGTTTCGCCAGGCATCGACCGCCTGCTCCAGGGCGTGCCGGTCTGGGCTGGTCGGATCGGCAATGTTTGTCATCAGCGTATCGATACGCTGCGCGACGTAGTCGGCATCAGTCGTCAAAAAGAAGGGTTTTGTGACCCAGTACTTCTGTGGCGTCGTTCCCGGCAGCGTGCCGGTCGGGTCAAAGATGCGGTGGTACCACACCATCGCCTGGTCGAACTGCTGCTCCGACGCCAGTCGGTTGGCGATCATTAGTGGTGCATGGAAGAACAGTTCCCAGTTGTAGAGGCTATAGGCGCCATTTGCAGTGAAATCGACATCCTCGATTGGATAGGGACGAGCAACGATCGCGGTCGGCTGGTAGGTAGCTGCGAAGTCGAACGCCGTCGTCTGCATCTGCTGGCCGCGCGCCATCATGGTGCCAACCCCGTCCTTATAGAGTGTTGCCCGCAACGGGCATACAAGAGGGTGATACAGATTGCGGAACTGCTCACCGAACCGCAGCTTGGCATACAACAGCAACTCGTCCCGGATGCGTAGGTAATCGGGATCCGCAGCAAGTTCCTTTTTAACCTCCGTCGGCGGGGTTGGCGGCGTGGCGGTCAGTTTGGCCAAGTACTTCGCCGCAAGCGCGATGATATCCTCAATCAATTGGAGGAAATCCGAGAACGTCCGGCTTTGGTCGGAACTTGCCTGTTCCGCCGGATAGAGCCCCGGAACCACGATGTAGGCGTGCTTGCTGTCTTCGAAGAAGTAGGGCAGCCAGGTGCCAAACGGCAACTTGAATCCCCGCTCGAAGCTCCTCGCCCGTCCGCCGCCGGCCTGGATGGCCCAGAGTTGCAACAGTACATAGAGCAGGTCTATCAGCGTGAACTGCAGCGCACAGGTCGCGCGGAACAGCGCCGGCGTGACATTCAACCGCACGACGAAATTCCAAAAGGTAATCATGTTGCGGATCGCCAGCGTGTCGGGCGGATCTTCTCCGAGTTCGAAGTAACGCTGGCGCTCCAGCAGGGCATCGCGGAAGTCCGGGAAGAAATCCGGGAAATAGCTACTGCCGGAGAAAACCACCTCGGGGTAGCCCTTGCAGCCGGTCACTGCGAAAATGCCGCTGAGATACTGGCTCTCATACTCGTCGGACAGTTTCGTTCGGAATAGCCAGATCTGGTCGGCGAAGGGATGGTAGATCAGGTTGAACCGGCTACTGTCCAGCGCGTTAGGGTTGGTCGAGTAGCCGGGCGGGCTGATGATTGCGTCCTGCGAGATTTTCTTGGGCTTCCAGGCACCGTTGCTGTACTCAGCGACGGCCAGTTGTACCTTGAGCCTTGCCTCGGGATGCTGCGCGGGCCCCGTGCTGGGCGTTTCCGAAACGCCTGGCGTGGTGACCTGCTGATCGGGGTTGGTTTCCTGGCTGACGACCGGCCATGCAAGATGCAGCCTGTTGTTTCGGATAAAGGCAAGCAGTGTGTCGCTGGTGATATCGGCCTGCACCAGCTCCCACGGCGACCAGGTGCGTTCCTTTTCAAGCGTCCGATGGTAGTACTGTGCCGGGTCGCCGCCCTTCGTCCGCGCAAAGATGTGCATCGTGCGGATATCGTCTTGGTAACAGGCGGTGATTACCTCCAGGAAACTGATCTCGTCCAGACCTTCCAGATAACGAGTGAAGGCGTCCTCGGTCGTCTGGTCGGTGACATCGTTCTGCAAGAGATCGCTTTCGAGCTGCTTGAATAGTGCCGACTTGGTGTCCAGCAACTCGGGCCTGATCCAGTGCTCGGGCGTTGTGAAGATCTTCCGGTTGGCCACCCAGACCTGGAAGTTCGCCATCCACGTCCATTGCTGCCACCCCACATCGCTGGTATCCGCCGCCGCCTTTGGCTCTAGCCCCATGCGGCTGCGCTCGACGAATAGTTGGATCGCGCCGTGCGCCTGAACGATGCGCGAGGATTCGACCTCCGGCTCCATCTGAACATCGATGAGGAAGTAGTCGTAAAGGTCGGTCGGTGTTGTCCAGTCGGCATGAGTCGCCAGGAGATAGGCCACCAGTGCATCGCGCTTTCTCGGCCGGATTGCATTGGTAATCTCAGCCAGCGTCGTCATCCATAGGTCGTCCGTATAGCGCGCCTTCAGCGCAGTTCGCAGAGCTCCGGAGTCGGCCGCGCTTAGGACAGGCTTGATGTACCCGTTCGCCATGGCGACTGTCGCCCCAATCGCTCTCAGATCGGTGATGGAGGTGGTCATTGCCTGCCATGTTTCGGGCAGGCGCCACGCATTGAGGTTGGCTGCAGACCAACCGAAATGGGCGTCTACGTCGTCCAGCATCTGCCGATCGTAGCCAGTTAGAGGAGTCAAGGCGTCGAGCCATTGAGCGCGCGTAGTCGCCGCGCCCGGCAACAGCAGCGTCAAGGTTCCTGCCAGGGTGATGGGCGTCGTCGCGTCGGCCAGGTTTGGGGTTGGCGGGAACGTTGTGAATAGCGCGAGCATGCCGGTCAGCCGCTCCCAGTCCTCCTGGGTTATAACGGCCTGGCCGGCCTGGTAGGGGATCGCGTCGAGCGTGACCCAGTCCATCGCACCAGCGTTCCCAAGCACCCATGCCAGGTCGTTTTGGGAGAGTCCTATCGCGGCCGCCAAGGGCAGCAGCTTGAAGAGTAGGCGAACGGCTTTGAACTGGTCGCCAAACGCGGCCTCACTTATCGTCGGTGGGGCTGGCGGAATGCCGGCTGTGTCGATCAGTGCATCTGTCGTCAGGAGGTCGGTCAGCAGCGGCTTGGCCGGTCCCGGTTGTGCCAGCACGGCATTGCTTAGCACCGCCTGTACCACGTCGGGCGTCTGGCGCGCGAAGGCGGCAAGAGCATCCGACAACGCAGAGCGCTTGGCCGCAGCGAACAGCGAGGCGGAAATTGCGTCCAGCAGTACCTTCGCCATGGCCTTCCTCGCCGCCTCGAGCCCAGCCGGCGGCGCCGCAGCCACAGCGGCCTGCGCCGCCGCCAGCGGTGCGGTGAAAGCGGTTCGCAGCAGCGCACCCAAGGTTGGCGCGGCCGCCGGATCAGGCGGGGACGTCCACGTTCCGTCATACATCCGCAGGATGGTCTTAGTGTTGTCCTCGGTGATACCGGGAAGGCGTAAAAGTGCTTCGTGGATTGGTCCACGCAGTTCGTCGGCGGTCATCTCGGCAGAAAAAGCCGAGCGGGTCTGGGCGAACGCTGCCTGGTAGGTGTTCTGGAGGCCTGCCAGCAGCGCCACGATCCGATTGTCTGAAACTTCCCGCTGCGCGAGATCGGTGCCGGCATGCGCCAGCGTAAAGGGCAGGTCGGCGATCTTGACCGGTCCAGCGCGCATGCGATCGAGATGATCGAGCATGCCAAGCATCTGCGCGGGACCAGCAGAGGGATCGAGCCCGCTGCGGTCGCGCACGATCAGGAAGTCCCACGCCCGCAACCCCAGCAGCGCGCACAGCCGTGCGGCGCAAAAAAGCCGGCTCAGATTTGCGTAAGTTAGCTGATCGTCGGTCAGTGCAGCACGTAACAACTCGAAATCGGCAGCCGAGAGTTTGAGCAGCGTGGAAAGCGGTGCGGCTTCCGGGCTAATCTTACTGCCAGCGCCTATCGCCTCCTGCCGAAGCCCGTCATCGACGGTGCCAAGGACTGCCTTGTTCAGGAAGATATGTTCGTAGACCGGACGATCTGTCGTGCCGGTCATTGCCACATGTGGGATCGAACTGAAGCAGGCGGTCAGCTCCCACGGTTGCAACCCTGTGCGATCCGCGAGTCGCGCAATCTGCTCGAGTGCAATCAGCGATGCATCGTTCAGATTGCCGGCACCGATGGCCGGATCCTGGATAAGTGCGTCCAATACGGTGGCGGCCCATCCCGTCGCACGTTGCACGCGCAGGAAGCGGTGGATCCTGTCGAGAGCCGGCGCATCTAGTCCTGCGACCTGCTTCTTGGTCAGGTCGCAGGACATATTGAGGTGGCGGATGAATAGCGCCTTTGCCGGATCGATGAAGCCAAGCTGCAGCAGCCGGTTGAGTCCGTCGTAGGTGAGTCCGGTCTTGTCGAGCATTGTTTCGACGGAGGCCATGGTGGCGACAACGCTGGCCTCGGGCAACGACCAGATCGATCCTTGCGCCGCCGCCGTCGGCGCCTGGGTCACGATTAGCGTACGCTCTGCGTCAGTCAGCCCCAGCCCCTCGGCCGCAATGGTCGCAGCAGCCGGCACGCCGGCGGACGCAAAATCTCGCATCAGATTCGCGCGCCTGACACCGAAACGGTTGAAAAAGGCGCTGGCTTCCTCGTGCGCGAGGTCGAAAGGCAGAGTGAAGGCAAAGTTGGCGCCGGCGAGAATGTTGTATGCGGCGGCGTTGACATATTCCGGAGCCGCTCTGAGTTCCGCGGCGGTACCGTGCGTTTGGCGGAGCCGCCGGATACGCCAGGTATCGACGCCTTCACTGTGCAGCTTGGCCGTGACCCCGGTGTCGCGCAGGGTGAGGTCGCCGTTAAGGTCGGGCGCCTGGACGATCGTGGATGCGGTCAGCGACCAGCCTGCGCCCCGAAGCGTCGCGAGCAACGCCGCCGGAGCGACACCAGGCGCCACGGCGCCGTGGTGCACGATGCCGGGATCAGGCGCGACCTGCTCTTCCAGCAGCTCGCAAACCAAGTCGATGTAGGGCATCGGCGTCAGCGCGTTGTCGCAGTTGAGGTCGAGATCGACAATTTCGCTGCGGCGCGACAACAGGATTGTCTTGGCCAGGTTCACGTGCGCCGGCGGCACCTGCGTGAGGTCGATCATCGATCTGCGGTCAAGGAATTGCAGTAGTTCGACCAGATAGGCGGCAGGCGAGTAGATCGAACGGCACTGGGCGCACGCGCAAATGCTGGGGGAGCCGAATAGCGTGACAAGATTTGGGAATTTGTCGCTGGCCGTGACTAGGTTTGGCATCGCCACCGGACCGGCCGCCGCAGCCGCGGCGCTCGTCAGGCTCTGCAACTCGCCGGCCACAACCAGCGCGGCAGCGTGCTTCGTTTGCGCCTTGCTGAAGGCTGTGTTGGCCTGCGCGGGGGAAAGACCGATCTTTGGCGCAATATCCGAGACAAAGCGTGACCGGCCGATTGCAACGATGTCTGCCGCGCTGTGGATCTTCTGGGCGATCAGCTTGCCGGCGCTGTTCAAGCCGGGCATCACTTTGGCCAGGCGCTGGACGCGCTTGAGATCCGACAAGGCGACCTTGTGCCCGTCGCCGGTCAGGCCTTTCTGGGCGAACAGTGTGTCGAGATTGGCCGTGGCGAGATCGATATCGGAATGATCGGTCAGCACCTTAAGCGCCGCAGCACGATCACGGACCGGGACCGTCCCACTCTCAATGTGTACAACCAGCGCGGGCGCCGCAAGGCTGGTCGCGGAGCCCCCGAGGGCTGCCCCGCCAAGAGGTGCTGCCGTCGGTCCGCCAGTCGGAGTTGCGGCGGGCGCCGGCTGGGCATCGACTGGCCAACTGGTCACTAGCGCCTTCAGGCGATCCATGAATGCGCTGTCCTTGGTACTTGCGAGGTCCAGCGTCGCGCGTAGACGCTCCGGCTGCGACAGCAGCGGCGCAATGTGGTCAAGCAGAGTCTTCGATGACGATGCCTTCTGTGCCGCTTGGGCCTCGGGCAGTAGCCGCGCCAAGGCAGTCAAGATCGCAGGGACGTGGTCGATGACCGCCTCGTCGATCAGGCGGTGCTTGACCGCCGCCTTAACATCTGCGCGAATTTTTTCGGCGGGTACCCGCGCGGCCAACAGCAGCACGTCGTTAGTGCCGTCGTTGAGGCCAATCCTGATGCGGTTTGGCTGTTGTGGCGTCGCTGTCTGGCCGAGCAATGTATTCATGCGGAGCAACGCATAGAAGACTGCCGGATCGGCATTTGTGGCGGCGCCAAGCCGCTGCGCCACGACCGCGTGCTCAACGAGGTCGGGCGCGACCGCCGCCTCCCGCGACAGAAAGGTCACATCGCGGTGCTGTGGGTCCTCAGTGATGTCGGCAAGCTTTATATTGCCGAGCAGGGGCTCGAGTTTGCGCCGCAGGGTGGTGAATTCGGTCTCCGAGAGTGGCGCGATGGCGGTAAGGGTCACATTGACGATCGCGGCCGCCGGCGCCGCGACCAGGATCTGCTCGACGGGCGGCTCGTAGAGCAGCGTCTCCCCGCTGCCGTCGAACACCCGCACGACGATGGTCGCCCCCGTGCTGTCGGGGCGTAACAGGGCGGTGCTGGAGTACACGATACTGTATTGCCCATCAGTGCCGGTACGCGCTTCGCCGAGCAACCGTTCGGCCCGCAGGTCACGATCGAAGGCCCGCACGAGGACGCCGGAGGCAGGGCGTCCCATCACGCCTTGCGTCACGCGACCGTGGATGGATCGTGCGCCGGAGATATCCCGCCCGAGCTTATCGAGCGCTGCTTCAAGGCGCAGGCCGTCGGCTTTCTGGCCGGGGCGCCACGTCACTGCTCGGGCCAGGCGCACCATAGCGCCTTGGTAGACCACGCGGAGATCGATGCTCCGGTCGGCTAGTGGAGAGACGGCACGTTCGGGAAGGACAACCGAGAACGTACCGCCGGGCTTCACATGTCCGGTAGAAATCGGCCGCTGCGCGCCCGGCGCGCTGTCCCACGCCTCCACCCGTGCATTGACCAGCCCCAGCGGCGCTCCCGGCGCCGTGACCGTGCCCGTAAGTACGACGTCCATGGTATCCACCTCGGAGATTGGCGGTGCGATCGCGGGCAATCTGCGACGGGCCACCGCTCTGTTGTGTTAAAGGATCAATGTGAGTAGCAAACCTGCTCCTCATTGTTGTAATAGCCGGAGGCCGCGCAAACCTGTGGGTCGGGCGCTGCGGGATCGGGATCGGCTGGCGCGCTGACCACGGGTGCTGCATTGACAGCGGCCGGTGCAGGCGGCCCGATAACTGGGCTAGGGCCCACCTGTGGATCAGTCGCAGCACTGGCGGGCGCGTAGGATCGCGCGACCGAGTAGGTTCCGACCGCCGCGCTGGTCACCACGCTCGCCGTCACGACTGGCTGAACCACCGCCGGCGATTGCAGGGCGGTGGTCGCCAAGGACACAAGCGGAGTCGTCGGCGGCGCGACGACTCCGCCGGCGCGCAGGACACCGGTCGCATAGGTCGTGCAATTGTTGGTCAAGTAGCTGTAGGTTCCCGCTTCCCCAAGTGTGATGGCTTCTTGGGCCGCTTGCGCCTGGGCAGCCGTCCGAGGCACCGTGACAATGAGGTAATTGGCTGACGGGGCAGCCTGTTCAGCCACGGTGGCCCCCGTGCCCGCCGGAACATATTGCAAGCCCCCGGTGACTTCCTCCCCGACTACCGCGACAGTATCCACGCGTAGATCTGTCCACCGCGTTATCCCTTCGGTAGTGACGCCGACCATGTTATGCCCCGGCAAGCCCGGCTTGAAGGCGAGCGAGACCGAGTTTGCTGCGGCGTCATCGGCTGCAGCTGCGCCGCGCAGCCCGGAGGCAACAGCCGGCGCGCGGGTAACCGCGCTCGCGCCAAAGGAGCCGACAATGCTGATGCCGCCATCGATGAGGTTGGCCTTGGACCGGGACAGCCCAGCGCTTTTCTGCAACTGTTGAGAAGTCACGGTGTCGACCTGTGTGCCGTTCCACATGGTGCGGAAGCCGGAGACCGTGACGTCGACGCCATGCACTGTGACGGCGGCGCCGCCGATCGCGACCGGCACGCCCACGCCGATTTCGGACGCCGCCAATCCACCGAGGAACATCGACCCGCCCGACACCGTCTCGAGCGCGCCGCCGACCATCTTCACGCCCCCCATGAAGCGGTCCCAGCCATCGCAGCCGCCCGGATCGGTTAGCCGGACCGGATTGGCAGAGCAGTACGCGTAATCGTCGATGCCATCGGCAAGGCCGGTCGGATCGGGCTGCGTCCAGCGTGCCAGCCAAGGGCAGTAATGGCGTGCCCCATGCAAAGCGAGGCCGCTTTCCTCGTCGCGTTCCATACCGCAATAGCGGTAGCGACGGGTCGCGACCTGGAGCGTCGAATCCGTTGCCTGATACGCGGTGGTGCCAAAGGGATGGTATTCCTCATACGCCAGCGCGCGCCCGGTCGCATCCAGTTCCAGCACGGATGAGCCGATATGATTGGAGAACTGGTAACGGACGACCCGCGGTGGCGTGCCGTCGTCGATACCGTTGCGCCGATCGATCATGGCGAAGCGACGCCGGCCGTCCATTATGTTGAGCGTTGTGCGCTCCAGCCCGGCAGAAGGCCCCGCCTTACTGCGGAAGATCTCCAATGCGCCGAGGTAGCGCCGTTCCTCCTTGCGCGTCGGCGCCGCACCGGCGGAGGCGGCGCGATCCGTCACCTTGCGGATGCGCCGGCCGTCATGGTCGTAGATATACCACGTCGTTTCCGACGTCCCCGCTGTCACCGACTGGCGGGAGGTGGCGATCATCCGATCCAGAAAATCGAACTGCATCAGCGACAAATGCGGCATGCTGCGGATGAAGCCGTGTGCCGGATGGTAGTCGTAGGCATAGACACTTGCGCCTACGGTCGTTGATGCTAGCCGGTTGCTCACGCTGTCGTAGAGATACTCGCGTGCGTAGCCCGCGCCGGCGGCGGAGTGCCCAAGCCGACGGATGTTGCCGACCGCGTCATAACGATACGTTTGCGTATAGTTCCGCCAAGCCATTACATCGCCTGGCTGGTGGCGGACGATGTAGTCGGCGTCCGACCAGTTATCCTCTGCACCGAATACACCGCCCTGCTGGCCCGCATGTTCCCGCCCCTTACTGGATATCAGGCGGTAGAGCGGATCGTATTCAAAATAACTCAATGCCTGGATCTTGGCGTTGTTGAAGAATACGGTAGGCAAGGCGCGGTCTTGCAGATGTGTCAGGTTACCGCCGCAGTCATGCGTGTAAGCGAGATCCTGCGCCAGTGAACTGTCGCCTTTGCGCGTCGTCAGCCCTATCAGCCGGAGCGAGTCAGGGTCGTAGCGATAGGTCGTTCGCGCGCCGTTGCCATGATCGACGCTGCTCCGACGGCCTCGCGCATCGTAGGTGATGCTGGAGAGGATCGTTTCCGATGGCCCGAAGGGTGACTGCGCGTCCACGCCGCCGAGCAGGTTCGCCGGCGTATAGCGCTGGGTAATACGGCTACCATCCGGATACTGCGCAGCAATTAAGCGGTTGATCGCATCGTAGCTATAGTTCGTGGCGTGGGCTTCGGCTTCAAGCGGCGATTCCAGGTCTCCCGACCAGTCGACCAGCGCGCGATAGTCGGCGGCGAAGCGGCGGAGCGTGCTCAGCAGGTTGCCCTTGCCGTCGTAGTCCGACCATTGCTGCATCCCACCGGTATCCCAGCGACGGTAAAGTCGGCCGCGCAGGCCATGCCTTCGGTCATCGACCTGGTCTTCGCCATACAACGCATGCATCACCTGGTTGTTGAGCGGGATAGCACTATCGCCGCCGCTCACATGCAGGCCGATCGGTCGTTGCATGACGTCATATTGGTACGTCAGCGCGTGGCTGCGCTCGTCCCAGCGCATAAGCGGGTTGCCCGATACCGTCGGCAGCGTCCACCGTCCGCCCGCATCCATGCTGCGCTGCGTAACCCGGCGTCCGACCATGTCATAGCCGAACGCGATGGGTGTGTTGCCGCGAGCGTCACCAACGTGCAGGACGTTGCCAGCGACATCCAGCACGAGTGTCGTCGCGAACAGCAGCGCCTTTCCGCCGCCGTCGAGGCCGGCGTGTTCCAGTCCCACGACGGGCCTACCCAGCGGGTCTATCAGCGCCGTTATCGGCGTGTTCGCAAAGACCTCCGCCTGCACTGCCGCCTCTGCCTCCCGCACCGGATCGCAGCCGCGGGCGATGAGTTCCGCGTCGATCAGGCGGTTCTTGCGTTCGTCATGCCAGCGCGACTCCAGCACGGTGTCGCCCGGATCCCAAGTCACTGTCTGCCAAACATCAAAGACCGTACGCTGGATCGTGCCGTCGGGCAGATCTGTGCGCACCAACCGCCCGGCTGGGTCATAGGTGAGAGTCGCGCTGACCCCATTGGCAACAAGTTCCGGAATCGCCTCGTAGCGCGGCGAGACGGAAAAATATGGCTCATAGCGGCGAACGGGCTTGCCTTTGTTGTTAAGCACCAGCCGTCCCGTGCCAACCCAACGTAGCCGCGGCGGCACCTGCATGGATGTGTCGATGTCAGCTATCGTGACACTGCCATCCGCGTGCACCGTCGCAGACCGTGCAACGCCGGGTTCTGCCTGTGCCTTCATCATCGCCAGCGCGCCCGACCCATCCGTGTATTCGAACATCACATGCAGCGGCGATGTGACGTCCACACTCTGGTGGCGCTCGCGGGCGATGGAAACTGATACCGCCGGTTCCCCACGGTTCATCCACGCATATAAGTCGTAAGCGAAACGCACGGTCGCATGTTGCAGAAGTTGCCGCCCAAGCGTTTCCACGACCGTCGAGTCCATGGTCGCGAACAGGGCTGCCATGGTAGCGGCATCGCCAGTGCTGTCGGACACCAGGCCCGATAGATTGTCAGACGGCTCAACCTCCGGCGCGCCGTCCCCGTTGAGATCCTTGCCGAGATAGGCCTGCGCCTTCACCAGCGCAAGTTCGTCGGACACGATGGCGGTCAACGCATCGTTCGGGTCGCGCAAAAGCACTGGCCCCAGCAGACGAAAGTCGAATCGTTCCACTTTCGTCCGGTTGCCAACCGCGTCGGTTGCCGACTCCAAGACAAGGAAGTAGTCCTTGTGGTATTGCACCAGCGTTTCCGCGCCGAATGGATCCGTGTAGGCCACTGGTTTGAAGAACCGGGCGCGGACGTCGGCGATTGTTTCTCCCGGGCTACTGTAACGGGTGCCACCGGTGGGTATCCACCAGTCGGCATCGCCGAGGCTATGCACATAGCCACCCTTCGGCATAACGCCGGCCGGCGCGGCGATGCGCCCGCCATAAACCGCGGTCAGCAAAGCGTCGGTGAAGGCGCAGACTTGGCCCTGGCATACCAGTCCGTGCGACGCCATGGTGCCCAGCGCCAGCGGTGCAGCGGCTGCCTCGTCGTAATACAGCGTCCGCTGACGTTCGATCGGCCGCCGCGTCACGCCGGCGCCCGGCGCCGCCTCGAATGCGATGGCGGTGCTCTTGGCATTGTCGAGGATTCCCGTCAGCGCAGCCCGAGTGAACAGGCGACCGGTCGGAACCAGCCCATTGATCTCAAACGTCTCAACCTCGGCTGGCTGGCGCGTGCGCCAGGCGATCGGCGTGTCAATGTCGTTGGTAAACGTGGTGCGTGTTACGGTCAGGCGCGTATGGCTCTGCGTCGCCTCGGCTCGGGTCAGCGCGTCGCTGAGCGCCCCGCGCACCTGAGTCGTGTCGTCCAGGCTCGTGAAATCGCTTGCATTGCGCGCGATTGCGTCGGCCGCCGCTGCGGCGAGCATCGGGTCGCGCCCGTAGTTGATGTTCGCCTTCTGCAGGACGTTGCCGAGCGCGTCGACTTCCAAGTTGATGCCGTGCCGCACACGGCGGTCGTCGGAGCGCCGCTCATAGTCGATATGTAGCGCCTCGTCCTCGGCGACGAGATAGACGCCGTATGGGTTCGGTCCGCGTGGCTGACAAAGCTGGATCTGGCAGCTATGCGTGTCCACCGAGTAGGGCGTCATTTGCCGCTGCACATCCGGCTGTCCGGCGCCGGCCGCAGGCGCGTCGAGCGCGAAGATTTCCTGGCGCAGTACGAGTCCCTTGCAGGCCCGTAACGCCTCCCGCCGCTCCTCGGCGGGCAGCCGCGACATTATCGAAGGATCGAGCACGGTCGGCGCGGCGACCAGTCGCGCATCCGGCAGCGGCGGCTCCGTGGCTGGCGCAGGCGCAGCCGGGAAGGCGCGCTCATAGGCGGCCTGCCAGTATTCCGATGCGAATTGGCTGAGGACGCGCGTATCGCTGAACCACGCGCCGAGATGATACCAAGTGCGGGTGAGCATCGGCGCCTGGAACACCTGTCGCGCCTCGGTCGCCGTCAGCCCATCGGCGGAGAGCTGCCAGGAATCGTAGTCCTCGCTGTCGATGCGGTCGACGCGTCCGAAGCCGCGGAACTCGCGCTCTTCCGGGTCCCAGAACCCGTGGTGAAAGGTGTAGTCAGAGGTTAGCCGTGCACCGGTGACCTGTTCTTCAAGGATCTGGCGGCTGACGACCTGAACCGGAAACGGCAGGCGCGTAACCCACGGCGTCCCCGCCGCCAGGTCGTCCAGGTAGAATCGGGTCGAACTGCGGTATTCGAGCCGCGTCTCCTTGCCCATGTTGTTGACGATGCGCGTCATTAGGTGCGGCTTCCGCCCGCCCATCAGGTCGATGTAGCGGAACGGCGCCCGGGTCGTGTCCCTGTTGGTCGAGGACCACACGAGGCAGGGGGTACCCTGTCCCAGCAGATCGGCGACATCGAAGCTTGTGCCTGGCGCTAGCGTCGGCACGGAGCCGAGGGCGAACGCCGCACTCCAGCCGTTTCCGGACTGATTGAGCCAGGCGCGCGCGCCGTCGCTTCCCAGATAGATGAGATCGGATGTCCCGGAGCCGGAAATGTCGGCGAGCCTTAGCCGGGTTGGATCGAACCGGGTGGGATCGTCGAACCGCGGTGCCGCCGACATTGCCACCTTGGGGCCGAAGCGGCCATACCCAAGGTTGGGCCAGTACGCGACTTCACCGTTGCGGATGCGTACGATGTCGGTGAGTCCGTCGCCGTTCATGTCGGCGAGGAAGACTGTCTGCTCGGCTTCGGCGAAGACGACCGACGGTCCTCGTTCCTCATCGAGCGCTTGCAGCGTGCGCTCCGCCGGCCCAAAACCGTCTTTACCGGTCGAGACGAACCAGACGAATGCCTGGTGCTCGGCCACCACGATCTCAAGCGCGCCGTCGCCGGTTAGATCGATGCGCCGGACCGAGGGGTCACGCAGGTCCACATTGGTCGCAGTGCGGAACGGCGTGAAGCTGTCCCAGACGCCATCGCCGCGCAGCGCGTAGTATCCCCCGAGTTGAATCCCGTTGACGACGATCTGTTTCTCTCCGCTCGCCGCGAGGTCCTCCAGCGTTATGCTGCCGTTATCAAAGCCGGAGACGCGCGGCCGCGGCGCAACGACACGCCCGCGCTCAAAGGCGATCTGGCCAGAGGCGTCGGCACCGCGGTTGTGCTTGTAGATCCAGTCGCCGCCCACTTCGCACAGGATACCGGCGATCCCTTCACCGTATAGGTCGACCAGGCGGTAGGGCGGGGCGATTCCGATCGGCGCATCTACGCGCGGTTCCCGAGCCGCGTCGTGCACCGTCTCGTCCCACGCTACCGGCTGATATTCAAACTCGAGAGGCGGGATCGCCCGGCGCGAATAGCTCCCATCCTCCCGGCGGACATACCCGGCGCGTTGAACCTGCACCAAGTGGACCACGTCGGCCTGGCCAATGCCGTTTATCGTTGCTGGCGCATAGATCAAATCGAGCGAGGCGACCAACAAGTCAGGACCCGATGCCTCCTGCGGAAAGTTGTGGAACATCAGGATGCGGCGGCAAAGCCGGGCAGTGCGGACCTCGAAGCCGGGCCGATAGTTGGAGAACGCATCCGCGCGATAAGACCACGACTGGCCCGGCTCCTCCTGCGGTGCGGGCCGTAGAGCATCGTGCTCACCATAGTCGAGGACCAGCTCAAAATGGTAGGTCGCGTCGGCGGCCACCGGCGGATCGTAAGGCAGCGCTGGATCGCGCTGATACGGGGCGTGATTGCCGTAGCGGACGCGCTTCAAGTAGGTGTTGGCAAACGGCGCGATGCCGGCCAGGCGGTTTGCCTCGGCCGCTGTGGCAGGCATGTTCGCGGTATCTTCCGGCTTGTACTCGTATTCGATCCAGTTACCCCGGTCGTCGAAGCTGAACTCGGGCAACCAGCTGTAAATGCGCAATGCGTTGGTTGGATCGGCAATGCGGGCGGTCGGACTGCGCCCGAAGATGGTGACCCTGTTGCCTCGGTCGGTGACCTTCCAGTATTCGCCGTGCGTGGGGTGTGCGATTCGCTCGATCCTGGAAAAATCGCCCCCGGTGCGCGGACGATAGGCACGAATGCGGTAGCCGTTGGAGGCGACCTCGCTGATTTGCCAGTCGCCGGGACTGGGCTCGATCAGCACCGGCACCAGATCCTCGAAGCCGGCAATCATGAAGATATCTTCGTCGGGCTTTGCCAGGTATCGCGGCAGTCGCTTGTCGGTCCTCCGCTGGATTGAGGGGAGCCCGAGGCTCCAGCCGAGGCCGAATGAACTGTTGCCTGCGCCCGAGGAGTAGCTGAGATTGAGTTTCGGCGTGAAATCGTCGCGGTTCGGCGTCAGTGGCAGGGCGATCGACAGCGAGGCGGTGCCATTCGAAGCGTTGACCGTGAACTTTTCATCGATGCCGCGCAGAGCGCCGCCGCCTTTCGGCAGTTCAACCTTAGGGATCTCGACCTTGTCGATTTGCGTCGCGCGCTCGGGCATCAGGGCAGCGAGCCCTTTCGGCGCATCACTGTCGCGCTGCCCCTCTTGTCGAGGTTCCTCCCCAGTGGTCATTTAAATTCCCCTCAACGCGGGAGGATCGCTGAATCACTGGCCGGCGCTCGCTGAAACTGCGTGCTCACACCTCTGCCGTTCCCGATACTTTTCGATTCCGAGCCAGGAGAAACACCAGAAAGGACACCAGCTTTTGGATTTCGGTCCTTCTTTCATCGGCCCCTCGTTGCCGTGGGCACGTAAGGCAACTTGTACTCCAAATCAGTTTGCACATTTAGGTTGTCGATATTCAAGTTATTTTCATTTTCATCAGATTTAAACGGTATTTAATGTGTTTCATTCATGAAAAAAATGGACTGATATCGCATGCTTGCGTGCAAGGGGCGGGAGAGCCACACGCTTTTCGTGACACGCGGCAGGTCAAGCGCCCACGTGATGATTGCATAGGTCAATTGCTTGAGATGTGTTTCAGAATTGAATCCATTTGAAAGGGGACAAGTCTCGGAAGCCACTATGACGTTTGTGCGCCCCCAAAGTGCCGCGTGTCGTGCTGGCTCACCTTAAACGCTATGCGCCAAGACTGGAGAATAATTACCGTAACGCCCGCTCCTTCAGTTTCAGAAATGAAGCTATTTCTTGTCTGCTTTGCATCTTGCGTTGCTATGCCATTCGCAGAAAATCAAATGCATACCCCAAGCATTCATGCGGGTTTCCGGCTGATGCCCGGAAGATATACTCACGTCGGCAAACGCCACCCAGTTCCACGCAACCATCCAGGTATCGAGCGGCCACCCAGTCAATCTGGACGCTCAGTTGCGCTTCGAAATCAGCCTATGGAAATAGGGCTCTCGTCGTATCTTTGCTTTCGCGAGCACTCTCACTAAGGAAAGGGCACAGGTTGCCGACTGCGCCAGACCCGCTAGCTTTGTGCCGCCGGCGCCGAACCAGACTTGCTTGGAAACTCCCGTACCTCTGGAGTGATGAGCATCAGCTATCGGACGAGGCTATTTTGACCCTAGTAGATGTTCGACGTTGACTCAGAAGGGTAATTTATTCATGCGACGGAGACCGAGATTACTACGTTGAACCGCCAAGCTAGGTATGTTCGCCAACGCACAAAGCCGTAGCAATCTTTCTGTTGCTTGATTTATCCTTACCTTTTGGGTGGATAAAGGGACGTAAGGGAGAAGCCCCATGCCGAGTAAAAATTCGCCGGTTTGGACTGTATATAACAAGCTAAGAACTGCGCGACTCAATGTCAAATACTATTGCTGCCGGCTCGAGGCTGTCGAACGACAAAACTTTGTACTAGAGCTAATATTGCTTGCGTCAGCCCCGACTTCGGCAATCGCTGGCCTTTGGTTTTGGAAAGAGCCATACGGCCAAATGGCGTGGAAATATTTCGGAGTTCTAGCGGCGATTGCCGCGATTCTTAAACCTTTGCTATCTCTGACAAAAAAGATAAAGAACCTAGAGAGTGTAATTGTCGGTTATCGATCCCTCGAATATGATCTTATGGAAATCGTTTCGCTTATTGAACAGAAGCGAAAATACGACTCCGCACAGCAAGCAGATTTGAAGCGGGCAATAGCTAAGGAAAAGGCGCTTGTCGTGCGGCAAGTTGAAACCCGCGAGAGGAAAAAGACTAAAGCAATTTGCGAGGCAGAGGTAAGGCGCGAACTGCCTGATTCTTATTTTTTCGTACCGGAGGATTCAAATGTCGCATCAACCCAAACGAAATGATCCAGTCCCGACGCCGAACAAGAAGCCAGTGCAAGAGCCCATGCCAGAGCCTGGCGAGCCGTGGGATCCGCCGGGAGGAGATCCCGACTCTATCGAACCACATCCGGCCCCGCCTTCTCATGTTGAGCCAGACAACCCCTGGTGAATACGCGTCGACGTCGCAATGGCGCTGCTGCATTTTCCCGCGGCAAAACAGATTTCTCAAACCGTGAGCCGGTTCGATAGCTGCCATTGCGCACGAGTTGGCCAATGTGGTGGTGAGGGCGGTTAAAAACCCTTCCGACCTTCAGTTTCCGATGAGCGGCAGCGACACGTGAGGCGGGAAATCTCGTTGCGAAGGCTGCGCTCGAAGGCGGCTTAACAGGCCGCTGACCGACCGCAAGATGCCGGTAACCGATAATTCGGCGAAGCCGAGCCGTGGAGACTGACATGGTGAATGATTCGACCGTCGACACCATTTGGCGTCTTTGTCTCGGCACAGCCGCGACCGGCATGTTGGTTCTTATTACTCTGGCAGCGGTGCCTCGAGAACAACTGGATGGGCACCTACGCGAAGCTGCACGTCTTGCAAGCTGGGTCATTGCGCATTACATGTCGGCTTGGTTTCTCGGTCCGGTCAAGCGCCCGTCGCGCAACGTACATTTAGGCAAACGCAAATGGATCGAGCGGATAGAGCCAGCTCGCCCTATCCTTCTTTTGATATTGGCGACACTCGGGATTTACCCCCTCTACGGCACCTTTGTTGAGCTTGTGGAGCACTTTGCAGCGCCTTCCTGGCAGGAACGTGTGTTGTTCTGCGTGCTTGTGTGCAGCTATTTTTGGCATGTGGTGTTGGCTCCAGCACGACCTGATACTCTTCCTGTCGACAGCGAGTAAACCGGGTCAGCCGGCCATCTGCGTCGAGCGGGAAGAGTAGATGAAGCAGCGCAGCGCAAGGGGATCCGATTTATCGGGCGGCGGAACAACTTGGCAAACTGCTGCGGACCCTGTTCCTGTGCGACTATTTCAGCAACGTCGAGTTTCGCCGGGAACTGCACGCGCTGCTCAATCGCGGTGAGTCGGTACACGAACTCCAGCGTACGATTTACACGGGTAAGGTCGCGCCGGAGCGCGGCCGTCGTCGTGACGAAATCATCGCGATTTCTGGCTCGTTGACCCTGCTGACGAATCTGGTGATTGCCTGGAACACGCAGCGCATGCAGGCGACAGTCGACGCGTGGCGCGGTAAGGGGCAGCGAGTCGACGACGATTGGCTGCGCCGAATGGGACCTGCGCATTCGGCGCATGTGAACTTTCGGGGCACGTTGCGATTTCCCCTCGAGCAGTACCAGGACATGCTGCTCGAAGCGGCGCCCTGGCAGCGTGCGGCAGAATCGTGAGCGCCACCTTCAAGGAGGAGGCAAGATGGACATCAATACCGGCGCGATCGACGAGGTTGTCCTCGCGCTGCTCTACCTGAATTTATGCGGGGAGAATCGGGCCTGGCGGAGCTTTGACTGGGACGCATTGAACCGTCTGCACGAGAGAGGGCTCATCGGGGATCCGGTGAATCGCTCGAAATCGGTTTGGCTTACGGAGGAGGGCTTATGCGAGACCGAGCGGTTGTTCACGAAATACTTCGTCCGCCCTGGCGTCTAGCAATTGGATACCGGGCACATGTGATCTCTTGCCCACAGGCCGCACAAGGCTGCGCTTGTGGGCAAGGCTGGCGCCAGATTTTGCATCGAAAGGAGGCTAGGCAGTGAACTCGCCGTCTCTTAACACTTTGATTTGTAAGGGTAATTCTTAGCTCACCGCCAGATTTTGCACGGAAAGTACGATTACCCCGGATCGCACTCGGTGGGTAGCTTGGATGTCCTGTTGTTCGACTGACTTGAGCTTGACGAAATGCATGGTGGGCCTGCTCGCGGCTTCCACAATGGCTTCCGCATCGGGGTAACTGCCCCAAGCATTCATGCGGGTTTCCGGCCGACGTCCGCGAGAAATCCCCACAAAATCAATCACTTGCTGACTGGTCTGTTCACCGCATCCACAGATGCTGATCGCGGCATGGGCGTGGCGATAGGGAAGGGCAATTTGCCTCCGAAAAGCCGAGTCGGGGCTGACGAACGGATGACGCCAAGCGCTGGCCGGTCGGGGGACGTTTGCCGCCGGTGCGGCTATCGCGGACCCAGAGGTATCTGGTCTTTTGTACAGCCCTCTATGCTCCTTTCAAAGCAGAACGGTTGGCAGACTATAGCTTGACCCTTGGAAGACCTGGACGCGGCGGGGTGCTTCGATCCGCCGCCGCCTTCACCCCACCGTCTGCGCCGATGCTCTGCCATCGCAACGCGGAAGGGCTGACCTGGGACGGGCAGGGCGAGCTACCGGCGTGGCTCAAGCGGGCGGTCAATGCGGGTCAGTCGGTCACGCGCGTGCACCCATACAGCTCCTGCCAGAACGCCTGCAGCACCTCGCCGGGCGTGCCCCATGCTGCCCTTGCGGACCGGCTGTAGAGCTTGTTGGCGGTCGGCGTATGCCCAGGTCGGCAGCGGGCATAAGTGTACCGGCGGGGATTCGCAAACGTTTGAAGCTTCAGATATTCGCGAATTCTTGGCGACCCGCTCTCTCTTCCAAGAGCACTCGGCATCGGCGAATTCTGTTTCAAATATGTTATTAAAATTTCTTGATATCAGATCCGAAAAATATCCTCGACATCCTCGCTTGAATCTGATTACGGCACCTCCTAGCCTTCCACTTATGGCTCTCTAGCGGGCAGATACTTGAGCCAGTTCGACTGAGGCCCTGTCAAGGCGGGACATATTCTGTCGTGCCTAAGCAAAGGAGCGCCCAAACGGCACCGCTGGGAATCTATCCGTGGCGCCGTTCTTGCAGCGTGGTTCATTCATGCGATTGTCGGAGACGAGGGATGCCGTCCGCAGCTGCACTTCCAAATGGCTTGGCCCTGTCCGGAGGCGGCTTTCGCGCAACCCTGTTTCACCTGGGCGCTCTCTGGCGGCTGAATGAACTGGGTTGGCTTCGTCAGCTAGACATCATCACTAGCGTCTCCGGTGGTTCGATCATCAACGGGGTTCTCGCCACTCGCTGGCCAAGTCTTGATTGGAGCCCCTTGACAGGCGGAGGTGAAACCGCCTCGAACTTCACGGACGAGATCGCCAAGCCGATTCGCGAGTTCTGCGCGAAGTCGATCGACGTCTCGTCGGTAATTATCGGAGGGCTGTCACCGTTCTCCAGCATGACGGAAAAAGTCGCTCAGGCGTACGACAAGTATCTCTACGACGGCGCAACGCTGCAATCTTTGGCGACGCCAGCCCCCGGACAGGTACCTCGCTTTCTTTTCTACGCGTCCAGTTTGCAGACAGGTTCGAGCGTGCGCATGGAACGTCGCCGGTTCGCCGACTACAAGATCGGCGAGATCCCGTCCCCAAATCTGTCGATTGCCCGCGTTGTCGGCGCGTCTAGCGCGTTTCCGCCCATCCTGTCGCCGGTCTGCTTTGATTTCGATCCGGCCCAGTGGCAGCCATTCCCCGGCAGCTACCTCTTTCCCAACGTCGAACTGCGCAAGCACGTGGTACTGACTGATGGTGGCGTCTATGACAACCTTGGCCTCGAGGCCATCTACGACCGGTGCGAAACGGTACTGGTCAGCGATGCGAGTGCCCCCTTCGATATCGTGCACGAAGTGATCAGTGATCCATTAGGCCAAATGACGCGCGTTAATGCAGTAATGATGGAGCAAGCGCGTGCGCTGCGCCGGCATGCGGTAGTCAATGAATTCGCAAGCGGCCGCCGTCGGGGGACGTTCTGGGGAATCGGTACCCGTATCGCTGACTACGGCTTCCCTGAAACTGTGGCGAACGACAGTTCGCTCACCGCTTCGCTTGAACTGATCCGCACGCGGCTGAATCAGTTTTCGGCCGAGGAACAGGGGCATTTGATTAACTGGGGTTATGCGCTCGCCGACGCGGCCATGCGCCGATGGGTCTTACCGGGACCTCCGTCCGTGGTCGCCGCACAGCCCGATCCTGAGTTTTCGCTATGACCGGCTCCCCACGATAACAACGAACATGACATAGTTGATCCAACAGCCTCGCGCACTTGGAACGTCCGTTATTGACGATCGAATTGGCGATCTACGGTATGGAACCGATGCCGGATGCCCTTGGGTCAGAGGTGCGTAAGTAGCGCACCTGATGCAGCGCTACTTACGCAGTCCCTGACATACCATCTCAGGGATCCCGGCATCAAGCGACTTTCTCGGAGGCCCTCATGAAGCGCGAAGAGCTTGCCGCCGTCTTCTACGGTCAAGACCGCGTCCCGCCGCCGTGGGCAACCGACTGCCCAATACGCTTTGATGTATGGCTAAGTTTCGCGCAGCGGAGCCGCAAGCGCGAAGCGCGCACCGATATCATCCTTGCAGTAAACGAGGAGCATGGCGTGCGTCGCGTTCTCGATCACTTTACAAAACTCCAGATAGCCAGCGTTGGCAAGCCAATCGCGGCAGGCAGCTTTGTTGTCGCCTCCCTAACTCTTGCGGAATTAGTGCAGGCGGTGCTGCCGTTAACGAACCTCTTCGGTGTCGTGCGCTATGCCAAACAGCTTCCCCGCAACGAACTGAAGGCGCTTGCAAAGAGCGCCAAATTCGATGTCGTTTCCCCTGCACCCATTGTTGCCGAGGATGGTGTGGAGCGTATCGACGAGCGCAAGCGACACCTCTTTTGGCTAGTGAGGCTTCTCGTGGCCGTCGAGACGGGAGCGCACGCACGTGCCACGAAGCGTACAACGGCGCCAGCGCGCGCGGAGGTCGAGGACATAGCAATTGAACGGGTTCTCGATATGATCCAATCTGCAGATGCCGAGCGCCCGATAACGCAATTGCCGCCCATGCCGGGCAACCAGGTAATCGATCGGCGCCGCCGCTACCCGGTGGAGAGCGTGACGACGAATCGGGAAGCCGCTCCCGCAATCACTCGTTCGCGCTTGACCGTGAAGGCCGATGCAGCGGAAACGGTATTTTCAGTTGATTGCCGCACCATCGGATGGGCGGTGGTTGACAGCGGTATTGATGCCAGTCATCTCGCGTTCGCCGAATGGGACATGTCCGCGACGCCGCCCCTGCAATGGGTCGGTCCTTGCCGAGTTGTCCGCGCTTTCAATTTTGTCGACGCAAGGACAACCCTATTCCAGGACCGTACCGACAATGGGCTTATCGACTGGACACGTGCCTTGCCGTATCTGGAGATGCTCGTTCCGGGACACCCGGTGGTCGCTGGCAGTAGCCTACCACCCCAGCAAATTTATCAAGTCCCCGGAACCCCCCATGGCACCCATGTGGCAGGGGTGCTCGGTGGCTGTTGGCCGGAACGAGGCCTGCGGGGCATGTGTCCCACAATTCGCTTGTACGATTTTCGAGTTCTGGGGCCTGATGGCCACGGGGACGAATTTGCAATTGTCATGGCTCTCCAGGCTATCCGGCACATTAACGAACAGGCTGGCCGGCTAGCAATCGCCGGGGTGAACCTAAGCCTGTCTGTCCCCCACGACGTGTCGACCCATTCATGCGGTTGGACTCCCGTATGCGTTGAGTGCGATCGTCTAGTGAAGTCGGGTGTCGTTGTCGTTACCGCGGCGGGCAATTCGGGCTTCGTCGGAAGTGTCAGCACGACCGGAACCGACTACCGGACTGTGAGCATTTCCGACCCGGGAAACACTGATAGCGTGATCACTGTTGGATCGACTCATCGGAGTAACCCGCACCGGCACGGAGTTAGCTACTTCTCCAGCCGCGGCCCCACCGCCGACGGGCGACTCAAGCCGGACGTGCTTGCTCCTGGCGAAGATATCGACGGTCCAATTCCGGGAGAGGGAATCTCCGCCATGCACGGGACAAGCCAAGCTGCGGCTCACGTGAGCGGCGCCGCGGCGATGCTTATCGCCCGGCACCGCGAACTTCTCGGTAGGCCGGAAAGGGTAAAGCAGATCCTGTGTGCAACGGCTACCGATCTCGGACGCGAGAAGGCCTTCCAGGGCCACGGCCTGATCGACGTCTTGCGCGCAATGCAGTCTGTCTAATATACGCGATGCTCCATTTCGAGTTCCTGCCCGCGCGGCACGGTGACAGTTTTTTGGTACGCTGGGGAACGCCGGAGCGTGTTATGGTCGTCGACGGTGGACCTGATGGAGTCTACGAGGAAGTGCTTAAGCCCCACCTCCTTGCTCTACCGCATGTGACCGGCCGGGCGCCGACGATCGACATTGTCTGTGTGACCCATGTCGATGACGATCACATCGTGGGCATCCAGCAACTGCTCAAGGAGATGGCGCGTGCTAAGACAGACCAGCTGCCGCTCCCATTCGACATCCGTCGTGTCTGGTTTAACAGCGTTGATGAACTAATCGATTCCGTTCAACCCGGTCTCGCAGCTGCTGGGCAGGAAGTTATGACCACGGCCGGCGCTGGAGGTGTCGTGGCGGCAAGCTATGCACAGGGCCGCGATGTGCGCGACAGTATCGCCATCCTCAACTTAGGCGAAAACAGCCCGCTCGGCACCGTCATCACTGCCGGTATGCGGTGCGAACTGCATGGGTTGGAGATAACGTTTGTTGGACCAAGTGCCGCGGCATTCAACATACTTGTCAAAAAGTGGCGCGCTTCCGTGAAGACGAAGAAGCCAGACGCGATCGGAGCAGCATTTACGGATCGCTCGGTCCCCAATTTGTCGAGCATAGCCATGTATGTTCGGCACCACGGCAGAAGTGCGCTGCTGACCGGTGACGCACGCGGCGACCATTTACTTGCAGGACTTGAGTCCACCGGACTGCTTGCCCCCGGTGGCGTCTTACATGTTGACGTGTTCAAGCTTCCACATCACGGAAGCGAGAACAACGCCGACGCATCGCTTTTTGAACGCGTCCGGGCGGACCACTACGTCATCTGCTCCGACGGCATCAAGCACGCCCATCCGAGCACTGCAACGCTTCAGTGGTTGGTTTCCTCGCGACCTGCGGAGGATCGATATACCGTCTACCTCACGCACGAAAATACTCCTGCTCGGCAGACGCTAGAAACCCTCCGCATTGGCCGCGCGTTCCGCGTGGCCCCCGCGTTGCCCCTCGCGGCGGTTTCGTTAGAAGGCTGTTGATAAGAGCCCCGCCACGCTTTTCGGAGCGCTCATAAACACGAACTTCAAATCGCAGCCCAAGTCCCGAACGTTCCATGCAACAAGAACGCGCGTCATGGGGTCATCGTACTTTTGATGCAAAATCTGGCAGATTGGTCCTGAAAGCCATTTAGAATTAGTTAACTTGTAAGATCGGTGGGTACGCGGCGCCAAGTAACCTGAAGCGTCTTGCCGCAAGCTGCATTCAGGCTTGCTAGCGTCAGATTTTGCTGAGATGGAACCGGCGCCTCCCTCGGGGGGACACTGTCGGCCTAACCTGAGACGTGGAGGTTCATCATGGAAATCGACATGCTCAGCATCGATCTCGCCAAACATGTGTTCCAGCTCCATGGCTCCGACCGCCGCGGACGGCCTGTGCATCGAGCAAAGGTCTCGCGTGGCTCGCTCCTAGAGGCCGTGCGCACACTGAAGCCGGGGATGGTCGCATGGAAGCCTGCGGCACCGCCCATCACTGGGCACGGCGCTTCCATCCTGAAGACCTGATTTTCGTGCCGTCGGCCCTTGTCAGGCCCGCCGCGATTTTGCTAAGGACAGGATGTGCGGATCTCATCGGGGCTGCGGGCATGCTTCGGCAAGGGCCCACCAGGCAAGCCGGATACATGCATGCAGACCGTTTCGACATGAACAAGAAGCTTGCAAAAGGCGTCGGATCCATGCACAAAAAGTACGATGATCACGTAGTAGACGTGAACTCAGTTGGCGAACATATACCCCTACCGTAGCGGCTGCATGCAGGCGAGACCATGGCGCATGAGGAATAGGGAACGCCGCACGTGCAAGCTGGAGCGTTAGCGGTCCAGGTAGCGCGATAGTCGCCAAAGCAGTCAGCCCCTTTTTGCAAGATCCGCCAGTGCAGCGAGAGCCGTCGCAGTAGTGAAGACACCGTTATTGTCGATATAAAGCGGCCCGGCATCGATAGTGGCCCACGGCTCGGCGATTTCCGGTCGGCATAAGCGCAACAACGCGGACGGCGCAAAGCCTCCATCGGGATTTTGCTCTGCCATAAGCTCTAGCGCCACGCCGAAGACCGGCATGCCGAGTCGCAGCCGGCATGCAAGAAGCATTGCTCGCTCAAAACTGCCCGCGGGTTGAAACTTTGCGATCTCGTCACTCCACGCCAATCTGGTGCGCGGCGTCAGATCAAAACCTTCAAGCAGCATGTTGGTCGTATAAATCGGCGAGGCCCACCAATAGGCCGGGGACAGTTTCCCGTCAGCTAGTGTAGACGGCGCACTTGACGTGCCGGGCCAACGTGAGATTGCGCGAAGCGCGACGGCGCTCACGCATGGCACCGGTTGCGCCCATCCGGGCGCGGGACTCGTGCCGACTGGATAGGTCGTCGCCCCGGACGGATTGATGCAGGATCGTAGAAAATCGAGCGCGCCTGCGGGAATAGGACGACGCCAGGCACGCAGCGCAATGATGGCCCAGGCGGTGGAATCCGCGTCATCCGGCACGCTGCCATTGTAACCCCATCCCCCGCCCTCCCAGCGCCGCGAAGCGAGCAACCAGTCGATCGCATCATTGATTGGCTGCACTCGCGCGCCGAACCACGGGCGCGGAATTATTGCGAGCCTCGCCAGCACATAAGCGGTCACCCAGGCGTCGGAAGCGCCGACCGGTAGAGAAAAGTCCCGCCAATGCTTTTCGTGTCGACCGGCGAGCAGCGCATCCAGACTACGCTCGACGCATTGCCGGATGACCGAATGGTCGCTGGTTGCGGGACGGGGCGGACGGGAGGCAGTCGCGTCTAGCGGCGGCTCAATATATATGTTTAGATGGCGTGATCCGTCCGGTTCGCAACCGAGGCCGACAAAGCGAAGCGCCGCGCAACGCGTGCGATCGGTTGGCGTCGCGCGGATCGCATCAAGCATCGCCGTCAATTCTTCGGGCTCGCCCCCCTCCGATGCTAGCAGGGCCCGTGTACCCTCGACAATGGCCGCGTCAGAAGCCATCCATTTGGTGACTGCCAAATCGGTCTTTAGCGAGAAGGACTGGTCCGGCTGAATCTCCACGCTGGTGACGAACGCTGACTTAGGGTAGGGACGATTGCCTGTCAGCCCTAGCAAATCAAGAAAGCGTCGCACGCTCCGCGCATGGGCATCGAGGCCAAGGGTTTCGTACCAACGTGCAAGCCAGGCAGGCGTCGCTTCATCTGAGCGGAAATAGATTTTGACCCGGCCGGCTCCGCCATCGGGTCGTATATCGAGAGCAAGCCCGGCCGGCCAAGCGTTCGCCGGGCAACGCGATGAAAGCGCGCAAAAGCGCGCAAGAGCCTCACCGCGCCCCAGGTCGTGCAAGACCCACCCAGCCTTTAGCCAGCGTTCTCTAAGCGATCCCGCGGTCAGGTTGAAGTATGGTTTGATCGACAGTACATCGTCCTTGACCGTCACGCCCACCCACACCGCGCTGCGCCAATGCAGCGGCCACGGCTCGTGCCCCTGGGGTGTAAGTCGTCTAACGCTGTCACAGAGAAACTGTGGCCGTCCAATAGCTAGTACCGCGCACGCCTCGTCGATAAGCCGCAGCGTAAGCGCGAGTCGCGCCGGCGCAGGAGAGCCTGGTCGACCGGCCTCGCACAAAAAGCCCCAAGCGGTTGCGCGTGGGCCGACGTTCAACACCCACTGAAAGGGTAGCCCGTTCGCATTGATAAACGATAGTCCGTCGAACGGCGGTACGGCAGGACGGTTTAGCGATTCCTCGGTGAAGAGGTCAAAGATGCGCTCGATGCGTCCGCGAGGTTCTTCGGAAATCCCGCGGAGACGCATCACAGACGTAAGCTGTGCGCCAATGACCGCCTGCAGCGAGCGGGTCGCACTGGACGATTCGACCTGATCGATGTCGTCTCGCATGGCAGTATGATGGCTTGTTAGCAGCCGGTTCCTCACGCAGTTCTACGGCTGCTGGATGATCGCGATGGAGCCGTCAAGTCCATTCGTACCGTTCGCTCCGGTGTTGCCATTCGGACCCGGGACGCCATTTTGACCCGTCTGATCGCCGTTGGTGCCGCCATCACCCCCAGGACCGAAGTTACCACCTATGCCCGCGGCGCCGCCGAGGCCGCCCCGTCCTCCTTGGGCGGTGCCGTGAACTGTCCCTGTCGCAATATTCTTGGCTACGATGGTGATATTGCCACCATTGCCGCCCTGACCACCGCCGCCACCATCCCCGCCACGCACGCCGTTGCCGCCTTGGCCTCCGGGGGCCCGGCTATCGTCATCCGCGTTCTTGCCACCGCGGCCGCCGATGCCGCCAGCGCCGCCGGCGCCACCGGCGCCACCGTCACCCCCTTTTCCACCTCGCGTGTCGACGTTGACGCCCACGACGAAATCGTCGACCTGAATCGTTATGTTCGCACCGAACTCGCCCTGCGCGCCGTCGGTCCCGCGCGATCCCGACAGGCCGTCACCCCCGCGCATGCCGGGCTTTGGTGGATCGTCGCCGTCCCAATGGTCGACGCCATCCACTCCCCGCTGTCCGGGTTGGCCGTCTTGACCGGCCGATCCCGGATTTCCGTTGGCGCCGTCCGCGCCCTTGCCGATGATGTCTGGCATGGCTATCTCCTTCCTATTGCCCTATGTTCTTAAGGTTTTCCGCGGCGGTGGCCACCACGCCTCCCAAAATGCGCGGCCTAACTCCTTCAACCGAAACAACCTTAAATGTGGTCGAGCCGAGTACAACGATACGACCGTGGCCATGAATGATGATCTTTCTCGCTTGGACAAGGTGTGTGGAGGCTGAAATCGTCAAGGTGGCCCCGTCCGCGACTTCGATATCGAGCAGCAAGGCGATGTTGACTACGGCTTTAGTAAGCTCAAGGAAGCGGTTGAATGTCGGCTCGAGATACGCCGACGCTGCGGGGTTCGTGCCGTGAACATAGGTGCCGAAGGCTTGATAGGTAAGACGCAGGGCTTCGGCACGGGTCGCCGGATCGCTCGAATCTAGTTGCTCAGGGGTCGCTGTCGCGACAGGCAACGGGGCGCAACACGTGCTCATACCGGCCTTGCGTATGGCTTCCAGAGCATCGGTCGAGAGGCCAAGCAGATCACGCACTTCTTGGGCACTGCGCGGGCGAACCTGCTGATAGATTTTCCCGAAGCGCGCTGAATCCGGCGTGAGCGTCAAGCATTCGCCGGGATCGAGGGTCAAGGATTGGACGTCTTTCATTGACTCATCTCCTTCCGATGGTTAGGAAGCCTACAGACAAATCGCGCGCGGGAAGAAACGAGTGTGAGGCGCGAAACGGAATTACTCTATGTGGCCAAGTGTTAATGTCAACTTGATTGGATTTAGCTCAGATCTGCCTGGAATTCACTTCGTCACAATGATGAAACAGTTTGGAAACAGAACGATACCTTTGGACTTCGAACATAGTCGCGCTAGTGACCTGAAAACACTCTTCTGGACTAGGGAAGTGATCAATGAGGTTTTCGCTTGATGGCGAGAAGGCCATTGAATGGAGTTGTCGCAAAGCGAGAAAAATGGTCGATTTAAGTTGGTATTTCTCGCATTTCGCGCATTTCCTGGCGCGCACTTCTATATCACGCGAGCCGGGCCCCACGCTGGATCAAAATCACCGTCGAGGACTCGTGCTCCAAAGTGCGCGCCGAGACGAACCGGACGACCGCTGCCGTTGCACGGCAGGTGCGCGCGAACGCTGACGTTGACTCGGGGAAGCCGAAGCCGCCTTGGGGTGGCTTGCTACGGCGAATGGGCAGAAATGCCACTCAAACGCGTATCTAGTACGTTCGCCCCGGAAATAGTCACCCCAAGAGGCTCGTACTGCGTCGTCAAGACGGTCCCGTTGGCGAACTCGTCGAAGATCAGCGTCGTGGTCGCCGCCCGGCTCGCCGGCACGATCCCGAGGCCAAGCAGGGCGCCGAGGAGGAGGGCGGCCAGTTGCGCCACCCAACGGGTCCGGGCACAGGTGTTCGCAAATGCATGGTGCATGGCAGCCCCTTGTTGTTGTTCGGTGCAGCGCAACGGAAGACCTCGGCGCTTGGCGAACGGCAGTCGGCGCTCGCGCGCCCTGCAGCCAGGTTTCTGGCCAGCGTCCACCATGGTAGGCAGTCGCGCGTTGCGGGACGCCCCGGCGTTCCCGAGCTCCGTGCGGTACCGCACGGAGCCCGTCCTGGGCCGGTGATTGCCAGGGCGCGCCGGATACGCTACGTTTTCGCTACGCTGAGGATCGGTGCGTGGCGCTAGCGGACGGGCTGCGCCCAGAAACGAGAATCACGGGCGTTGGAGGCTTCGTGCGCCCGCGACAAAGGCTGCCTTCGGGCGGCCTTTGTCGTTTCCAACACGCGCTCCCGTCGCGACGGCCGGCGTTGGGTTGGCCCGCCCGCAGGCAGCGATTTTTCCCAACCCATCAACGCGTTAGACCACCACCCTGGGCCCAGCCGTTGAAATCCTGTCCGGGTTTCGGTAGATTTCCGCTACGCTGGAGGCTTGGCGCGTGCGGGACAGACGCAGGCCGTGCACGGGGATCGCCAGCCATGTAGAATTCTTCCCAGAGGGGCGTCGCACGCCCAGAGAAAAGGCCGCTTTCACGCGGCTTTTGTCGTTTCTGGTGCGGCACGGGTCGTGCGGAAAACTCCGCACGATTTTGTCCCGCACCGATGCGCGAAATTTCGTAGCATTCCTACCAGGCTGAGCTCACTGCGTCGACCCAGGACGCTACCGGCCCCGCCCCCTGCCACAGGCCGCCCTCGGGCGGCCTTGGTTGTTTCCGCACCCGCCCGCGCGTTCGCGTCGGCGGGTTTTTTGTTGCCCGCCGCCTGGCGGGCATTTTTCCTTCCGAGTCCATGCGAAAGAACCTCCTCGGGGGCGCCATGGTTTTCATTGGTACCCTCAGCGGGCTGATCGCGGCGGTCACCGGCTTGGTTGCGAAGATCACGCTGCTGATCGACGCCATCAACGGGCTGATTCCCAAGGTCCTCCTGCTGGGCGAGCTGCTCGCCACGTTTCTCTGACACGCGCACCCGGTCCCGCTGACTGAATTCGTCGCGGGCTGGCTTTGCGAAACGATGCGAAGTCAGCCCGCGTGAGTGGGCACGTTGAAATTCGCGATAACCGCTTTTATCGCGAGTTTCTCCGACCGGCCCGGCGCCGGTTCGCCTGGCCAACGAAAGATCATTTCCGGATCCCAACGGGGCAATTGCAGGGCACCCGCAGACGCACAGGCCGCACGCACCAGGCCGGCCGCCGCCGTCTCTTCGGCCAGCGCCGCGGCGAAGTGAGCCTGGTAGGTTCGCCGCCGTGTCTGACGCGTCCTGAGATCCGTGCAGAGTTGGCGCAGTTCGGCGACGAGAGCGGCGTCGTCAACGTGATCGTCAGGTCGAAAGTAATTTGAGCATTTCCACAAGGAGATCCTCCGCTTGGCCGGTCGGCATCTAGGCGCGATCGAGTGCTCGGCAAGCTTGAGACCATCAGCCGGAATTTCTACGGACCGCCTTTGGATTTTTCCGAGGACGCGAGGAAACTAGCCGGTTTATGATGGAAAGGAGCGCTTGCCGTTTCTCTCTCGTAACGCAGCTCGAAATCGAGCGTATTCCGAGATCGGAGAAACCATGCACATCAAGCGCGCCAAGACCCTCAAGCCGTCCCAATTCCGCCATTTGCTCCGCGTGACCGAGGCCACCAGCCGGCACCCGGAGCGCGACACGCTCATCCTGTTACTGGCATTCACCTGCGGCATGCGGGTGTCGGAGGTTGCCAGAATCGAAGTCGCCGACGTATTGCTGCCCAGTGGTCGACTTCGCGAAGAGGTGAGCCTGCGAGCGGCAATCACGAAAGGTTGCCGGCAGCGTTGTGTCTATCTCAGCCATCAGAAGACAGTGGCGGCCCTGGAGCGCTACATCGAATGGCGATGGCTGAAAAACAAGGGCACGGCAATGGATCGCCGCACGTGGCGCGGCCTGATGCCAGAGACGTGTCTGATCCTGACGCACAAGGGCGGTCGGTACGAGCTGAGTGTCAAGCGTCGCATCAACGACGCCGGCGACCTGGTCGAGTACTTGGCGGCCGACAGTCTGCAGAGCTACGTTACAGGCCTGTACCGCGCGGCGGGCTTTGGCTCCGGCTACAGCAGCCACTCTGGCCGCCGAACATTTGCCAGCCGACTCCTCGCACAGGGGCACTCACTCGAAACCGTCCAAACGTTGTTGGGGCATGCCGAGCTGGACCACATTGCGCCGTATCTGGAAGTCTCAACCAAGGAGCTTCGAGAGGCGGTGGCAGCACTTGGTGACGCCCTTTAGTAGCTACAATGTAGAAACAGTATCTTGACGTGCTGCGCCTGTGTATCTACAATGAATCTACGCAATGGGAGTACTGAGATGGAACTGTCAATTCAGAAATGGGGCAACAGCGCGGCCGTGCGCTTGCCCACAACCTTGCTTGAACAACTCAAGGTGGCATTGGGAGACAAGCTGTCTGTCGATGTGCGTCCGGACGGCGTCATGCTTAAGCCCGCTCGGCACAAGTATTCACTCGATGAATTGGTTGCTCAGTGTGACCCCAAGGCGCCGACCCCTGAGGGGCTGGGTGATTGGAACGGGGTCAAACCGGTGGGGCGCGAAGTATGGTGAGGCGCGCCAAGTTTGATCGGGGCGACATTGTGCGAGTGAGCTTGAACCCAACGGAGGGGCGTGAGCAACAGGGGGATTTCCGTCCTGCGCTCGTGCTTTCACTGGCAGCATTCAACGCTCTAGGTGTTGCCCTGGTTGCACCGATTACGCAGGGAGGCGATTTTGCGCGCTTCGCTGGTTTTGCAGTTCCGCTGTCTGGTTCTGGCACGGAGACCCAAGGTGTCGCGCTGGTGAACATGGTGCGCACGCTGGATCTTGAGGCTCGCGGCGCGAGGAAGATCGAACGGGCACCCGCCGAGGTTGTGGAAGATGCGCTCGCCCGTCTTCAAACCATCCTCGAATAGCCGTTAGTAGACGTCAACAAAGGAAAGACATAGAAGATGAAAACCTTGACGATTAAAGATGGTGTTGGCCAGACAGTTTCCTACAAGGCGAGGCTTATGCATGGAACCCCTCCCGAGATGGGCGCTCTGTACGTGCTTCTCCCCGACGATGGAACGGACACCGGGAAGTCGCATCCTGTGACCATTGGGCTTACAGAAGGGAAGAGCAAGAAGTTCATTTCCTTCGACTGCATCGAAGTCAAGGATTCCATTGCATTTGGATTTGTCTATTTGACGCGTGAACGCTCGGGCTGCATTGGCGAGTTCGTGTCCTTCTCGTAACGGCGAGGAAAAGCTAACTGTCGATAGGGGATGGGCGCATGGAGAATGTCGCACCGGAGTTTCAGAAGGAAGCATTCAACTGCCCGCAGTGTGGGGCTTTCGCTCATATGCTTTGGCGGAATCTCTTGGTGAACAGTAATGAATACAGTACTGTCTGGACAGCACGCTGCGCCAGATGCAAGACGGATTCCATCTGGATCAACGAGGATACGATTGAGCGAAGGCTAGCCTACCAAGGCCCTGGTCTAGTGCAACAGATATACCCTGCAGAATCGACGGCCCCAATGCCTAGTCCAGACCTTCCGGATTGTTGCCGCGCTGACTACTTCGAGGCTCGCGAGATCATGCTGCGCTCCCCGCGTGGCGCGGCAGCCTTGCTTCGCCTCGTGATTCAGAAGCTATGTGAGCATCTCGGCGAGCCCGGCAAGGACATCAATAAGGACATTGCGTCATTGGTTCGGAGGGGTCTGTCTAAGCGTCTGCAGGAAGCCCTAGACACGGTGCGGGTTGTAGGCAATGAATCGGTGCATCCCGGCGAAATGAATGTTCACGATAATCCTGCCATCGTCGGCTCGCTGTTCAAACTCGTCAACCTCATCGTTGAGAAGATGATCACTGAGCCAAGGGAGGAGGAGGATCTGTATCGCTCACTGCCTCAGAAGAAGCTGGACGCGATAGCGCAACGCGACAAGTAACTAGATCGGAAAAGCCATGACGATGCGAACTAGATACAGCCTGTTTTGTACATGCGGGCACCGAGGCGCTGTGCACATGAGCGAGAACGACTCGCCATATTCGGCGTCCTGGGAAAGCTATTCCCTGGAAGGCTTCGACGGGGGCACGTTCCGGAACGAAGGGGCGGCGGCCGGCTGGCCCGAGGTCTTCACCCATCTTCGGCCTGTATGCCCGCACTGTAAGCGCACCCTGACCGAAGACAATCTTTCAGGCAGCTAATCGGAAAGGAACCCGGCACGAAATGCGCCCAGCGCAGGTCGGCAGCCTGGATCAGAAACAGCTTTCATTGGGGGACCAAGGTGTCAAAGATTCATGTTCGCGGTGGCCGCCCGCTGGCGGGATATAGCAATGCTGGGATGCGCTTGGTCATCGTGAAGGGCGATTACGAGGCATATCTAGGGAACTGCTGATCAATGAGGTTTGCGCTTGATGTTGCACAAGCCAATGATTTCGGTTTT
>NZ_JBYOJR010000037.1:0-78708 GCF_057798915.1 Cupriavidus sp. 22TCCZM01-5 | reverse complement strand
CTGAGCACCCAGGCCGCAGGCAAACCGCGCCGCAGCGAAGCAGAGAAACCGAACCGTTGGCACTGGCGACGATGATGCCCGTCGCAGACCGACTAGGACGTGCGCGCAGCGCAGCCGAAGGCGTCCCACCACTGACGCTCTTGGAACGCTGTACCCGAGCCCTACATGGGGATCGTACACAAGCAGGTTATCGCAGGCACTGGTTCTGAATCACTATGCGTAGCAGGCTTGAACGGGCAACCACGTCTCGCAAGACCAAAGCCGCTTGAAAACAAGAAGCGTATCGTTGATGGCCAGCCGCCAGGCGACGCGCTTTTCTGCTTACTCTTTTGCCGCTCGGACAAGAAGTAGGTCGCCGGCTACGCCGGCGAAACAGCGGCGCCTGCCAAGAACGACAGCGCAATCACCACCACAAAACCCCGCCGGCTACGCCGGCGAAACAGCGGCGCCTGCCAAGCACGACGCTCCGGTCATCCCCTTTCCCGGTCCCTGGCTGACCGACCGATCACTCTTCCCCCGAAGGCGGCCGATCATAGGTCACAAAGGCGTAATCGAAGCCATTCGCTTCCGAATGATGCGTTTCCCGCGACGTCTCGATCCACTGCGTCCGGTCGATGGCGGGAAAGAACGCATCGCCCTCGACATCGGCATCGATCTCCGTCACCACGAGCCGGTCCGCGCTGGGCAGCGCTTCGGCATAGAGCTGTGCGCCGCCGATCAGGAACACCTGCTCGGCACCGATGCAGAGCAATTGCGCGTCTTCGAGCGAGCCGGCCACTTCCGCGCCTTCCAGTTTCAGCGCGGTATTGCGGCTCACTACGATATTGCGGCGCCCCGGCAGCGGCCGGCCGATCGAATCCCAGGTCTTGCGACCCATGATGATCGGCGCGCCCATGGTGGTCCGTTTGAAATGCGCCAGGTCTTCCGGCAGGCGCCACGGCAGCGTGTTGTTGCGGCCGATGGTGCCGTTGCGGGCGCGGGCGACGACAAGGGTCAGCAATGTCATACAGCCACCGGTGCCTTGATGGCGGGATGCGACTGGTAGCCGACCAGCTCGAAGTCTTCGTAGCGATAGTCGAAGATGCTGTCCGGCTTGCGCACGATCTTCAGCGTCGGCAGCGGCAGCGGCTCTCGCGAAAGCTGCGTCTGCACCTGTTCGTAGTGGTTGCTGTAGATATGGCAGTCGCCGCCGGTCCAGATGAAGTCGCCGACCTCCAGCCCGGTCTGCTGCGCGATCATGTGCGTCAGCAGCGCGTAGCTCGCGATATTGAACGGCACGCCGAGGAAGATGTCGGCGCTGCGCTGGTAGAGCTGGCACGACAGGCGCCCATCGGCCACGTAGAACTGGAAGAACGCATGGCACGGCGGCAGCTTCATGCGCGGGATATCGGCCACATTCCAGGCCGAGACGATCAGGCGGCGCGAGTCCGGGTTGGCGCGGATCTGGTTCAGCAGGTCGGTGATCTGGTCGATATGGCGGCCATCGGGCGTGGGCCACGAGCGCCACTGCGAGCCGTAGACCGGGCCCAGTTCGCCGTTTTCGTCAGCCCATTCGTCCCAGATCGAGACCCCGTTCTCCTGCAGCCAGCGCACATTGGTCGAGCCCTGCAGGAACCATAGCAGTTCCAGGATGATCGACTTCAGGTGCAGCTTCTTGGTGGTGACCACGGGGAAGCCTTCGCGCAGGTCGAAGCGCATCTGGTAGCCGAACACGGAGCGCGTGCCGGTGCCGGTGCGGTCGGCCTTTTCGGTGCCATGCTCGTACACATGGCGCATGAAGTCGAGATACTGTTTCATCGGCGCGGGGGGATGGGAAGTGACGCGGGCGCGGGCCCGCAAACCAGGCATTTTAAAGCAAGAAGAGCCACCCTTCGGGCGGCCCTTGCGGCAGCGTGGCCAGGGCCGCTGCCCTGGCGTGGCGGCAGGCCTTAGTGGCTGCCGGCCGGTTGCTGCGCCTGGTGTTGCCCGCGGCGCTTCTGCACCAGGTAGCCGGCGCCCAGCACGCCACCGATGACCAGCGCGTACAGGCCCCAGCTGACCACCGGGTTGGCTTCGAAGAACGCCTTGACCAGCGGTTCGTGCACGATCATCTTCGCGGCCGTGAAGGCCAGCACGCCGGCGCCGGCGTAGATGATCGCCGGGAAGCGCGACATCAGCTTGAGCACCAGGCTCGAGCCCCACACCACGATCGGGATGCTGATCAGCAGGCCCAGCACCACCAGCAGGAAGCTGCCGTGCGCGGCGCCAGCCACGGCCAGCACGTTGTCCACGCCCATCACCGCGTCGGCGATGATGATGGTCTTCATCGCGCCCCACAGCGTCGAAGCGCCCGCGCCATGCTCGTCGCCGTCGCCCTCATCGGACAGCAGCTTGTAGGCGATCCACACCAGCGCAAGGCCGCCGACCAGCAGCAGGCCCGGGATCTTGAGCAGCCAGACCACGCCGATCGTCATGGCCGAGCGCACCACCACGGCACCGACGGTACCCCAGACGATGGCCTTCTTTTGCAGGTGCTGCGGCAGGTTGCGCGCCGCCAGGGCAATCACGATGGCATTGTCGCCGGCCAGCACCAGGTCAATGACGACGATGGATAGCAGTGCCGTCAGGAACTGCATCGTGAACAGATCGGTAAACCACTCCATGAACTCTCCTCAAGTGCGAATAGCCGCAAACGCGCGTTTGGTTCGCCTGGAGTCATGGAGTGAGACGGGGGACCGGGAGTCGCCTTTGCAAACCATGATTCCAGGTTGCAAAGGTCTTGCTCGACGTCTGGCGCGGTCTGCGCACCAGTGTCAGCACAACCGGAGACGTCAGTCTCGGAATGACGATTGTGCTAAGGGCATGGCCCCGGAGCTACTCCCCTTTGAAGGGACGCGGACCAGAATACATCCGCGTTGGGCCGGATTATAAACGAATTGTTGCGTTGTGGCGGCATTGGGAAAGATACGGAGGCGAACTGCATCGGTCTCGTACCGCACCCGATGTTGCCTCCGATTTGCGCTGCCATTTTTGCAACGCAGCAACCGCAATCGCCGCGGGGCACCTATGCTTGAAGATCGGCTTTCGGCCGATGCGTCCCGGACAGGACAGCGGCGCATCCCGGATCCGGCGCGCCCACGCATGTCAGGGTGCGTCCGCCTTGAGGGATAAGAAGTGGACCCACGACCACACAAGGAAACGTCATGCCGGCTGTCCCGACCCAGCTTAATCGTTCCCGCTCCACCGACCCATCCGGCCTCGGCCATCGCAACGCCAACGACGCACAAGACGCCAGGAGCACAGACGGCGCGCACGATGGCCCCCACTCGCTGGTGAGCGTGGCCAACGGCCATGTGTCCAGGGCCATACCGCCGCAGCCCGAGTTCATCCAGCAGTACCACGAAGACAGCGGCGCCCTGCGCGGGCAGATACTGGCCGGCCTGCGCCAGTCCGAAGCGAGCATCAGCCCGAAATTCTTCTACGACGTGCTGGGCTCGCGCCTGTTCGAGGCGATCACCGACCTGCCCGAGTACTACCCGACGCGTACCGAGGCGTCGATTTTCGCCAGCGCCGCGCCCGCCATTGCCGCGCGCGCGGGCAGCGGCTGCGTGCTGATCGACCTGGGCGCGGGCAACTGCGAGAAGGCCGCGCGGCTGTTCGGCAGCCTGAGGCCGGCGCAGTACGTGGCGCTCGACATCTCGGTGGAATTCCTGCGCGGCACCTTGTCGTGCCTGCAGCAGCAGCATCCGGACATCCCCATGCTCGGGCTCGGCGCGGACCTGTGCGGCAGCTTCGACCTGCCTCGCAATGTCAGGCGCGGCCAGCGGCTGTTTTTCTATCCGGGCTCGAGCATCGGCAATTTCTCGCCCATGGACGCGCTGGCGCTGCTGCAGCGGCTGCGTGGCGCGGCAGGGCGTGGCGACGGCGTACTGATCGGCGTGGACCTGGTCAAGGACGAGGCCACGCTGGTCGCCGCGTATGACGATGCGCTGGGTGTCACGGCTGCCTTCAACCGCAACGTGCTGCGCAATGTGAACCGCATCGTCGAGACCGATTTCGACGTCGACGACTGGCGCCATGCCGCGAGCTTCGACCGCGAGGCGTCACGCATCCAGATGCACCTGCAGGCGTGCCGGCCGGTGCGGGTGCGCTGGGACGGCGGCGAGCGCAGGTTCGGCGAAGGCGAGCGCATCCATACCGAGGATTCCTACAAATACCGGCCCGGCGATTTCGCCATGCTGCTTGAGGCCGCCGGCTTCGACGATCCGGTGTACTGGACCGACCCGCTGGGCTGGTTCGCGGTGTTCCACGCGCGCGCCTGAAGCGTCTCCCGTCCGGTGTCATAATGGCCGCTGCCATGGCGGGCGGCCGCCCGTCTTCGTCCTTCCCGAACGGATGTCAACCGATGAGCGGCTTCACCATGCTTCCCGATCTCTACTTCAGTGGCGGCCAGGCTGGCTGGTCCGATGCCCGTCGCCTGCCACGCGAAGGGCTGGCCCAGGCGCTGGTCGACGCGCGCAGCCGGACCCTGGCCTGGCTGGCCGCTTTTGGCCAGACCCGCAAGGGTTGGGATGTGCCGCGGCAGTACGACGCCAGCCCGCCGCTGTGGACGCTGGGGTATATCGCCTGGCACGCCGAATGGTGGTGCCTGCGCGGCGTGCGGCAGCTCGATCGTGGCGGCGTGCCGGTGCCCGTGGCCAGCGAGCCGTCGCGGCTCGATGGTGCCGACGAATGGTTCGACCCTGACCGCATCGGCATGGATGAACGCTGGGAAATCGTCCTGCCCGACGTGGCCGTGGTCAAGCAATACGCCTCCGATGTGCTCGATGGCCTGCTGCGCCGCCTGGCCTTGTTGCCTGACGATGGCGACCTGACGCTCTATCCGTTTCGCCGCGCGCTGTTCCAGGAAGATGCGCAGGCCGAGAATCTCGCGGCATTGCTGCAGGCGCTCGGCCTGGCACCGGCCGCGCCGGTTGCGCCAGGACCCGGCATGTCGGTCGCGCATGCCGGCACGCTGCATTTCCCCGGCGGCCGCTTCACGCAGGGCTGGTCGGATCCGGATGGCTATGCGCAGCCGGACGAACTGCCGCCGCAGCCCACTTACGTGCCGGCATTCGAGATCGACGCCGCACTGGTCAGCAACGCGCAGTTCCTGGAGTTCGTCGAGGACGGCGGCTATGAGAACCCGGCCTGGTGGTCGGCCGCCGGCCGCCAGTGGCTGATGACGCAGGAGCGCTCGGCACCTCGCTACTGGTCGCGGCACCCGGAATCGCGCAACTGGATGGTGGAGCGCTTCGGTACGCTGCGCACCCTCAACCCCGACGAGGCCGTGCGCCACGTCTCGCTTTATGAAGCCCAGGCTTGGTGCGGGTGGGCTGGCCGCCGCCTACCCATGGAAGCGGAGTGGGAGCTTGCAGCGCTGCAGAACCGCGGGTTGCAGTGGGGCATGTTGCGCGAGTGGACGGCGTCTCCGTACGAGCCGTATGCGGGGTTTGTCGCGTCGCCGTCGGACCAGGAACTGGTGGCGCGCTTCGGCACGCACCAGACGGTGCGAGGCACGACCTTTGTCAGTTCGTCGCGGCAGCGGCACGTGCGGGCCCGATGGGCTTTGCTGCCGGAGGAGGATTTTGTGTTTGTGGGGTTTCGGACGTGCGCGATGTAAGAGGGGGGCCCGAGGGCGCCTCGTGCTGCGCCTGCCCTGCGCGATGAGCGCATCCATCCGGCGAAAAAAAGAAGAGCACCCCGCGGGGTGCTCTTCTTCATGATGCCAGCGCGCGTGGCGCCGTGGATGTCTTATCGCTCGTAGCGCGAGCGGCTGTTGCGCTGACCACCGAAGCCGCCTTCGCGGTTGCCGAAGCTGCGGCCGCCATCACGGGCGCCACGGTCGCCGAAGCTGCGGTTTTCGCCGCCGAACTTGCGATCACCAAAGCTGCGGTCGCCGAAGTTGCGATCACCGAAATTGCGCTCGCCGCCACGGTAGCCGCCACCTTCGCGGTTGCCGAAACCACGGTTGTCGTCACCGAAGCTGCGCCCGCCTTCCTGGCCGCCGCGGTTGCCGAAGCCGCGGTTTTCGCCGCCGAACTTGCGTTCGCCGAAATTGCGATCACCAAAGTTGCGCTCGCCGCGGTCGCTGAAATTGCGCTCGCCGCCACGGTAGCCGCCTTCACGGTTGCCGCCGCCTTCCTGGCCGCCACGATTGCCGAAGCCACGGTTTTCGCCGCTGAACTTGCGTTCGCCAAAGCTGCGGTCACCGAAGCTGCGCTCGCCGCCGCGATAGCCGCCGCCATTGCCGCGGCCGCCACCCGGCTTGCCGCCGAAGTTCGAACGCGGCTTGGGCGAACGGCGCGGCTCCAGCCCTTCGATCACCGACGCGTCGATGCGATGGTTGGTGAAGCGCTCGATGCGGCGCCACTGGAACATATCGCCGTGGTTGACCAGGTTGATGGCGATGCCCGAGCGGCCGGCACGGCCGGTACGGCCGATACGGTGCACGTAGTCCTCGGCCTGCTTGGGCAGGTCGAAGTTCACCACGTGGGTGATGTCGGGCACGTCGATGCCGCGCGCGGCCACGTCGGTGGCCACCAGCACGCGCAGGTTGCCACGGCGCAGCGCGGTCAGGGTGCGGTTGCGCGCGCCCTGGGTCATGTCGCCGTGCAGGGCACCGGCGGCAAAGCCGGTGTCGGACAGGCGCTCGGCCAGCGAGTCGGCGTCACGCTTGGTTGCCGTGAACACGATGGCCTGCTTGAGCGTGGCATCGCGCAGCAGGTGGTCGAGCAGGCGCTCCTTGTGCGACATGTCGTCGGTGAAGTGCAGGCGCTGTTCGATATGGCTCTGGTCGGCGCGGGCCGCGGCGATCTCGATGCGCTGCGGATCCTTGAGCTGGCGCGAAGCCAGTTGCGCGATGCGGGCGTCCAGCGTGGCCGAGAACATCAGGGTCTGGCGGCTGGCCGGCGTGGCGTCGACGATAGCGTCGATGTCATCGGCAAAGCCCATGTCCAGCATGCGGTCGGCTTCGTCGAACACCAGCATCTCGAGTGCCGACAGGTCGATGCGGCCAGCCGAGATATGGTCCAGCAGGCGGCCCGGCGTAGCCACCAGGATGTCAGGCATCTTGGCCAGCATGGCGAGCTGCTTCGGGTAGGGCATGCCGCCCAGGATGCTCGCGCAGACGATGCGGCGCAGGTTGCGGCCATACTTGGCGGCGGCTTCGGTCACCTGCAGGGCCAGTTCACGCGTGGGCGTCAGCACCAGCAGCGAAGGCTGTGCCGGGGCCGGGCGGGGACGCTTGCCCTTCATGCGCTTGGCGGGTTCGGTCGGGCGGTTGGGCGCCGGCTTTTCGCTGATGCGCTGGATCGCGGGCAGCATGAACGCTGCCGTCTTGCCCGAGCCGGTCTGGCTTGACACCAGCAGGTCGCGGCCAGCCAGGAAGGCGGGAATGGCCTGCGCCTGGACGGGCGTCGGGTTGTTGTAGTTCAGTTCGGAGAGTGCGCGCAGGATGGCCGCATCCAGGCCAAGCGCGGCGAAACCGTTCTCCGCTGCATCGGCGCCGGTCGCTTCTTCCGGGCCGTTGAGCATGGCGTCGAGCTTGTCGAGCGGGCTTTGGGCGGCGGAAGTGATCGAAGCGTCGGTAGCGGAGGCAATAGCTTGCTCCGCACGAATGTCGTGCTGGGTCATGTCGTCGAAATTAAAAATGCATGGCACCCCTGCAACGCAAATGAAATAGGGGTGGGCGCAGTGCAAAGTCTTTAAAAAGGCTTCGGCGCCAATCGGTGAGGCCGTTACGACAGACTCAGCTGACAGTACGGCGGCAGGCAGGGGTGTCGGCAGGCGCTAGGCCAGCCGCAGGGTCCCTGGCAGGCAAACAGCTCAGTTCAGGCTGTTCAACAGGATCGGAGACGAGGCTACGTCGGTGAGCGGTGCGTTCTGTCGGCTGCTGAACCACGGCAAAAGCCACGTTCACGTTCGGCAGCGGGAAAACAGAGCTTGGGAGGGCAGCGGATTCGCCTTGGCGGGATGTGCCTGGCGGGTGGCGGAACTCACAGTTGCGAAACTCACGGCGCGGATTATAGCAGAACCCGGAAAATTTGTTGCGCTGCGAAAAAGTAACCAGATATATCCGCCGAGGGGCACATGGCACACCAGCGCTGGCACTCACTCACGTGCGGTGCCAATTCCGGGTTGAAAGCAGGAGGGACCGCCCTATACTCAAGGCGCGAGCAACAGATGATTGCTCGTACGGGGCGGACAATAAAGTTCCCGTATTGGCATCCTACAGCGATACTGAATCACTGCTCGCTGTGAGCATTGCGGTCATTGTCGTCACTGCCAGAATTCCTGCGAACCTCCGGGTGGTCCGGTGGGGCGTCCGCGTCATGGGCGGAATCATGGGAAGCCTGCTCGACAAGGAATGACCGCACGGCTGATGGCGTTGACCCAGGAAGTCCGGGGCCGTCCGCAACCAGCCCGCCAGGCCATGGCGGGCTTTTCTTTGTCCGGCGTGCGCTGAGGCTCTGTCACTTGCGCGGCAGCTTGCCCTCGATACGCTCCAGCGGACGGACGTGCGGATTCGCCGGCCAGCCTGGCGGATACGAAACCAGGCGCGACGGCCCGCGTTGCCGCAGACCCAGCCAGATGCGCCCGCTTGCGCCGGCGCTGCGGCTGCCGCCGAGGATGGCGGTCATGGCCTCCCGGTCCAGGTCGATGTTCTCGGTCAGGTCCTTGATGACGATCACTGCCATGGCGTTCTCCGGTCGTGCGGCGCCGCGTCCGCGCGGGGACGGCGCCGTTTCAGTATAGGCGTGCGGTCCGATGCGCAAGCAGGCCGCGCCGCCGCCTGTCGCGCAGAGACTGGGCCACCGTTTGCGCAGGGCAATGTCGAGGCACGCACGGTTCGCGCGACACATTCGGGGTGACGTCTAGCTGCCCCCGGAAGGCTGAAAGAAGCAGGAGTCGCGCCAGGATTCCGACCGTCCGCGCTCGGATTTGCCAGGCGCCAGGCATAGAGCGGATTTGCGGGATGAAAGTGCATTGTGCGCGGCAAGGTTGCCCGTGCCAGATCGGGGCGGGGTGGCGGGTATTCGCCAACACTTCGAGGTTTGTTGTTGGCTGCCCACCGACAGCGGTTTTCGCTGATGTGACCCGCGCATGCGCAGGGGAGCAGAAGCTCTGCTGCGCCGCCCACGCGCGGTTTGCGGATGCCAAGAGTGCGCACTAGTATCCATCGTGGATGGTGCGCTTGCGCGAGGGCGTGCCGCTTGCATTGACTTCGGGGCAACACCGATGGCCAGTGTCAGAGACCTGATTCAGAAGTTCCAGAACGGCGGTCTGTCCGACGACGAGTTCGTTGCGTCATTCGACATGGCACTGGCGCAGGAGCGCACCACGCCGAGCCAGCTGGCACGCGTGATCATCGAGGAGAACACCCGCTTCCCGTTCCCGCCGGCGGTGTACGCCGAGGTCATGCGCCGCATCGAGCGCAGCGGCACGACGCTGTTCGATCCGACGGGCCAATCCACCGACATGGAAAGCGGACCCGTGACCGGCTCGCTCTATGCCACCTCACCGGCCGTCGGCACCGTGCCGCTCGCATCGCGGCCAAAGGGCGTCGGCGACACGCTGAACGGCCGCTTCGTGCTGGAAGAGTGCCTCGGTGTAGGCGGCATGGGGACGGTGTACAAGGCATTGGACCTGCGCAAGCTGGAGGCCTCGGACCGCAAGCCGTATATCGCGATCAAGGTGCTCAACCTTCAGTTCAGCGGCCACCCCAAGTCGCTGATTGCGCTGCAGCGCGAAGCGCGCAAGGCGCAGACGCTTGCGCACCGGAATATCGTCACCGTCTACGATTTCGACCGCGACGGCCCGGTGGTCTTCCTGACCATGGAGTACCTGTCCGGCAGGCCGCTCAGCCAGATCCTCAAGGCGCCCGGCTTCACCGGCATGCCCATGGCCAAGGCCATGCCCATCATCGCCGGCATGGGCCATGCGCTGGCCTATGCGCACGAGCGCGGCTTCGTGCATTGCGACTTCAAGCCCGCCAACGTCTTCCTGACCGATGGCAGCGAAGTGAAGGTGATCGACTTCGGTATTGCGCGCGGCTTCCTGCCGCCGGCGGATGAATCCGACAAGACCGTCTTCGATCCGGGCTCGCTCGGCGGCATGACGCCGGCCTACGCTAGCCCCGAGATGTTCGAGCACCGCGAGCCCGACCCGCGCGACGACATCTATGCGCTAGCCTGCGTGACGTACGAGCTGCTGACTGGCCGGCACCCCTATGAACGCATGTCGGCGAATCAGGCGCGCGCCGCCGGGCTCAAGCCCATGCAGCCGCGCGAGCTGTCGCGCACGCAGTGGAAGACGCTGCGCCAGGCCCTCTCGCTGGACCGCGAGACGCGCACGCCCACGGTCGACCGTTTCCTGGCAGGCATGAGCGCAGCGCCCGCCATCACGGCGTCGCAGCGCTCGGCGCTGTTGGCAGGCGCCGCCGTGGCAGCACTGGCGGGCGTATCGGCAGTGGGCTACTTCGCATGGCGCACCAGCCGGCCAACGCAGACGCCGCCGCCAGTGGCGCAGGCCGACATTTCGCCAACCGCGCCAACGGTGCCATCGGCGCCCCCGGCACCGGCTGCCCCGGCGCCGAGTCCGCCGGCCGAGGCGTTCTCGATGCCGGCCGTATTGCGCGTGATGGCCGCGGTGCCATGCTCGCTGCTGGCGGCGACCTCGCCAGAGAACGGCCGGGTGCGCGTACGTGGCTACCTGGCCGAGAGCGTGGGCGTGTCGCGCCTGCGCGAGCAGCTCAATGCGTTGCCGGGCGTGAAGTCGCTCGACTTCGACACCCAGCCGCTCAGCGCCGACAAATGCGATATCGCGCGCATGATCGCACCGTACTGGTCCGGCCGCCGCGAGGGCGCGGCGGCATCTTCGCTGCGCACGCGCGGCGACAAGAAGCAGCTCACCGAAGGCACGCCGCTGGTGCTTGAGTTGCGCACGCCCGCGCAGGATTCCTACGTGTACGTCGACTACTTTGCGGCCGACGGCAATGTGGCCCACCTTGTGCCAAGCGCGCGCGTGCCGGGCCAACAGGCGCCGGCCAGCTACAGCGCCACCATTGGCGACGCGGGTGACTGGGTGATCTCGCGGCCGTTCGGCACGGAACTCGTGGTGTTGCTCACCACGCCGGCGCCGCTGTTCGACGGGCGGCGCTCCGATGTGGAGACGCGGCAGGACTACCTGAAGGCGCTGGAAACGCCGCTCGGGCAGATGGCCCACAAGTATGGGCAGGACCGCATCAGCGCGGACCTCGTGGAGATTTCCACGCGAGCCAAATGAACCTCTGGGAGCGTCGCGAGCGTCGATGGCCGCGCGTCTACTTGACGTCGCGCGCGACGCGGAAGCCGTTCTGCGACTGCCGCACGCTTGCGCTGTACTTGAAGCGCGTCGACGACACCATGTAGCTCGCGCCTTCGCGCCATGAGCCGCCGCGGATCACGCGCGCGCCGCAACTTGCTTCTTCCCAGCTCCGGCCGTCGACCGGCGCATTCTTGTAGCTGCTGTGCCAGCAGTCCCTGACCCATTCCCACACGCTGCCGTTGACGTCGTAGAGGCCGAACGGGTTGGCCGCGAACGACCCCACATTAGCGGGCGCATCCTGGTTCCACGGATCGCCGCAATCCTTGCAGTTGGCCGTGCCCTTGCGCATCTGGTCGCCCCACCAGAATGCCGAGGCGGTGCCGCCACGCGCCGCGTATTCCCACTCTGCTTCGGTGGGCAGGCGGTACGTCTTTCCCGTGGTCTTGCTCAGCCAGGTCACGTATTGCTGCGCGTCATCCCAGCTGACATCGCGTATCGGCGCGGTTTTTGCGCTGTTCGCCACCGTGGCGATGCGATCGCAGCCGCCCGTGTCGACGCAGGCGTTCCATTGCTCGACGGTCACCTCATAGCGGCCGATCGCGAACGGCTGGCTGATCGTGACATGGTGCGCCGGCTTTTCCGCCGGGTCGCTGGCATTGCTGCCCATCGTGAAGCTGCCGGCCGGCAGGCTGACGAGCACGGGGCAGACCGGACAATCGTGGATCTCGCCCTTGACTTCGACCGGCTTGCGCTCGCTCCCCGTGCTGGCCGCGCCGGCGGCCGTCGAGCCCGCGCGCGAGGGCGGCGTGGCTGATGCTGCGGCACCAGCGGCCGCGGGCGCTGCCGCGGTGGGTGGCGCGGTCCGCTGCGGCGCTGACGGCGCAGGCTTGGCTGGCGCGGTTGCCGCGGCGGGCGGCTGGGCCGGCCTGGCGTGTTCCGGTGGCGGGCTCTTGGCGGCCGGAGCGCTGGCAGCGGCAAGGCGCTCGATGCGCGCCTTGGCAAGCGCGGCGAAGCGTCCGTTCGGATATTGCTTGAGGTAGGCCTCGTAGTCGCCGGCGTAGTTGCTGTTCTTGATCGATTCCCAGAACGTCAGCTCGTATTGCTCATCGCTGTTCTTGGGCAGGATGCCGGCCAGCAGCAGGGGTCCCGCTTCCGGTGCCGCCGCCGTTCCACCGGCGAAGGCCGGGCCGGCCAGGCCAGCGAGAAGCGCGCTGGTGCACAGCACGGATGCGACCAGAACGACAGGAGATTTGCGCCACATTTTCGGACCCTGTTGGAACTGCGGCCAGCCCGATGCGCGCGCTTGGGCGGCGCCTGGGCGCATTGTGGTGTTGCCGTGACGTCAGCTTGCTTCAAGATAGCACAGCGTTTGTGAATCCGGAGGTGCTTGCGCAGCGCATCCGTGTTGTGGTCAGGCGCGGTGGCCATGTCATGGCGAGTTCGCTTTTTGCCGGGTTCCGTTCTAACCTGAATACCGAATCGCCGAGCGCTGGCCAAGAGCAACCAGAAGAACCACGGGCTTGCGGGACAACGTGATCGGGTTTCGGACACTCTCCGGGAGGCGCCGCGTATGTCCAGACGATTCCTGTTCCGCTTGCTGGCGGCCATGGCAGTTGCCACCGTGCCGTCCGTCTCGATGCCGACTTCGGCGCCGCAGAATGCCGAGGTGTACATCATCTGGCCGCCGGACGGCGCCGTCATCTCCGGCGGCAAGTTCTGGATCCGCATGGGCTTGCGCAATATGGGCGTCTGCCCCAAGGGGATCGAGTCGAGCAAGTGCGGCCACCATCATCTGCTGATCGATACGGACTTGCCGCCGCTGGACAAGGAAATTCCTTCCGACAAGAACCATCTGCACTTCGGCGCGGGGGAGACCGACGCGCGCATCGAGCTGCCGCCGGGCAAACACACGCTGCAGCTGCTGCTGGGCGATGCCAAGCACGTGCCGTTCGATCCGCCACTCTACTCCAGGAAAATCACCATCACGGTGAAGTAGCCGAGTTGGCTGCAATGGCTGCAATGGTTGCAAAGGCTTAATCGGCTGAAGTGGCCGACTGAAATAGCGCGAGGGGGATCCACCATGTTCAAGCTGCTAGCCGCCACCTTGCTCGGCGCGAGCCTCTTGCTGCCAGCCGCCGCCATGGCAGGCGAAACGCCGGCGCCGCCCGACGCCTACCTGTACATCGGCTTTCCCAACAATGGGCAGGTGCTGCCTGCTGGCAAGCCATTCCGCGTCTGGTTCGGCCTGCGCAACATGGGCGTGGCGCCGAAGGACGTCAAGTTCCCGAAGACCGGCCACCACCACCTGCTGATCGACGTGGACCTGCCGCCCATGGACAAGGAAATCCCGAACGATCGCAACCACCTGCATTTCGGTGCCGGCGAGACCGAGACCATGGTGGAGTTGCCGCCGGGCAAGCACACGCTGCAGCTGCTGATGGGCGACGACAAGCACATCCCGACGAATCCGCCTGTCTATTCGAAGAAGATCATTATCTACGTGAAGTGACCACTGCTGCGCGCGAGCCAGGCCATGCTGTCGCGCAGACCATGCCACGCTGTCTCCTGACAGCCGACAGCTATCGCAGAACTGTTGGCCGCAATCCGTCATCCGCGGCAGGGCGGCCATGATTCCCATTGCGCACGCGATCCTCCTCCATGCCTCTGAAAACCGCTTGTTTTCAGGCCTTTGCAGACAGCACAAGGCGCGCTTCGCAAGCTGGCACAGCCTATGCGTCGGTGCTCCGGGAAGCAACACCAGCCATGCCTTCCTACCGGAGCCCGAAATGACCAAGCTGACCCTGGATACGAAGCACAACAACCTCTTCGGCTAAGCCGCCGCCGTCGGCACCCACGCCGTTGCCACCGGCCCGACTTCGGGGTTGGAGCGCGTGCCGGCGCGAACCACAATACAGACACGCAAGGCAGGTCCGGGCACCGCGGTGGCCGGCCGCTCGCGCGTGGTTGCAGGAAGATATCGTGATCAACGCCTCTACCGAATCGCCATTGATTGTTTCGCGGCCGCGCCGTGCCGCCGCATGGGTCGCCGCCGCGGCCTGCGCGGCATGCCTTGCCGGCTGCGCGGACTTCCGGCCGCCGGTGTACGAACGCCCTGAAACGCCCGCCAAGGCGGAGTGGACGCGGCAGGGGTCGATCACGGTATCGCCGGCCGAGACCGTGCAGCCGAACTGGTGGCAGGGCTTCCGGGATCCGTATCTCGACAAGCTGATCACGCAGGCGCTGTCCGGCAACTACGACATCAAGGTGCTCGCCGCGCGCATCCGCGTGGCGCAGGCGCAGATCGGCGAAGCCAAGGCCGGCGCGCTGCCGGTGATCGATCTCAACGCGGGCGGCAGCGTTACGAAGACGACCGGCCAGACGACCGTGAAGAGCTTCAACGCGGGCGCCCAGCTGAGCTGGGACATCGATATCTGGGGCAAGGTCGAGAAGGGCGTGCAGGCGCAGACCGCCGAGTTCCATGCCACCGAGGCGGACTGGCGCGCCGGCTACCTGACGCTGGCCGCCAATGTATCCACGACTTACTTCCAGATCCTGCAGTTCGACGAGCAGATCGACCAGCAGACGCGCACCGTGCAGAAGAACGGCCAGATCCTCGGCACGTACCAGGCCATGTTCCAGAACGGCCTGGTGCCGAAGATCCGCGTGATGCAGCAGCAGGCGGAAATCAACCGGCTCACCAAGGATCTGATCGAACTGCGCCGCTCGCGCGACGTGACCGAGAACGCGCTGGCCACACTGGTCGGCGTGCCGGCGGGCAATCTCAAGGTGCCCGCCGGCAAGCTGCAGGACCGCGTGCAGCCGCCGCCGGTGCCGGCGGGCCTGCCATCGCAACTGCTGGCGCGCCGTCCCGACATCGTGGCCGCTGAATATCGCGTGCTGGCGGCGTACAACATTGTCGGCCAGGCCCGGCTCGCGCAGCTGCCGAGCATCAGCCTGACCGCAAACGGCGGCGCGGCCAGTTTCGCGCTGAGCAGCTTGCTGAAGACTTTCACCTTCGGCATCGCGCCGAGCATCAGCCTGCCGATGCTGGACCCGAACATCCGTGCCCATGTCAAGACCACGGAGGCGCAGGTCAAGGTCGCGGAAAGCGATTATGGCCGCACGGTGATCAATGCGTTCGAAGAGGTGGAAACCGCACTGGTCAATGTGGATGCGCACAAGAAGCAGCGCATCGAGTTGCAGCAGCAGGTTGAACAGTTGCGCGTGGTGTCGGCGCAGATCGAGGCGCAACTCAAGGAGGGCGTGGTGTCGCAACTCGAAGTCTTCGAGACCGAGCGTTCGCTGCTGACAGCGCAACTGTCCTTGTTGGCTGTCCACCAACAGATCCTTGCCGATACTGTCACGCTCTACAAGGCGCTGGGCGGCGGCTGGTCCGACGTGCAAGTGAGCAACGCCGCGTCGAACCGAGCGCCCTGATGGCAGCGCCGCACTGGCACGCCAGGCAGCGTTCACGATACACCGGTCACAACGAGAGCAGGGTAACCCGGCGCTTTGCGCCGCCTGGGCGACACCCCGCGCGCAACGGCCGGCGCTCATCCAATTGACTAGCGGGAGGCGTGGCCTACTATGTTGATTGTCGATTCATCCCCCCGGTGCGCCTGCTGTGAAGGCTGCGCTGTTGGTTTCTTGGAAACATGGCTCCTGACGATGCACTGATCATGGAAATGCCGGTGAGGATGGGTCAGGAGTTCGACATTCTGCTGACGCCCGTATCCCGTCCGGAGCTGGGCGAGATCCGCATCGGCGACGACCTGTTCGCCGTCGGGCGGACCGAGGCGCCGTTCGTTTCCTATCCCGAAGAGCTGACCGCGGCGCTGTCGCGCCGTCATGCGCGCATCTTCGCCGAGCACGGCGCGGTCTATGTCGCGGACCTGGGCAGCAAGAACGGCACGCGCATCAATGGCGCCGATGTTGCCGGGCACCCGCTGCGGCTGCGCGATGGCGACGAGTTGTCCTTCGGTTCGGCCCTGTCGTTCCATGTACGCCTTGCGCCGCGCGTGCCCGCGGCGGAACCGCCGCGCGTCGCGGTCACGCTGCAGCCCGAGCGCAACGACGTGGGCCTGCACCCGATCGAGCTGAGCGGCTTCCCCTACCTGATCAGCAAGGCCGACGACACGTTCGCGCGCTATCGTGACAGCCATCCGCAACAGGTCAACTACCTGTCGCGGCGTCACGCGCATATCTACCTGAAGTGCGGCGTTCCGTTCCTGGAAGACCTGGGCAGCACCAACGGGACCTTCATCAACGGCCACCGCCTCGCCGACCACGGCGTGCCGCTCAATGATGGCGACCTGATTGCATTCGGCGGCAGCCACTTCGTCTACAAGGTCGAGGTCCGGCGCGAAGGCGACGTTGACGCCACGGCGACGCGCACCGTGTTTGCCGAACCGGAGGCGGCTGCCGATGTGGAGCCCGTCGCGGAGCATGTTGCGGCCCCCGCGGCGCCGATTCCCGATGATGGCGCCGACAAGACCACTTTCGTCGGCGCAGCCGACTCGTTCCTGGACATCTTCTGCGTCGACTACGCGGCGCGGCAGGAAGACGAGGTCAATGCCGACGCCGAGGCGCAAGCCGCCGCCGCTACCGATGCCTCGGCCCGCAAGGGCAGCCGTCCGCGCAGCCGCATGGCCATGCTGGCCGCGGAGATCGCGAACCGCTTCGGCCTGAACGACGCGGCGCGCATGCGGCGAGCCGGGCGCTGGGGCGCGGCACTGGCCGTGCTGGTCGTGGCCGGCATCGGGGTGCTTTACCTGCGCGGCATGCCCGAGCGCGATGTGAGATTGCTGCTCGCCGAAGGCCGCTACGCGCAGGCCGCGAAGGCCGCGGATGCCTATCTCGCGAGGCATCCCGACGATGCCCCGATCCAGGCCATGGGCACGGAGGCGCTGCTGCGCGCCTATGTGCCGCAGTGGGCTGGCAAGCTCAGGGCGCAGGACTTCCACGGCGCCGCCACGGTGCTTGCCGGGATGGCCGCGGGCAGCCAGCACAATGCGGATGCGCGTCCGCTGGTGGGCGAGCTGGAATGGATCGGCAACCTCGAACGCTACTTCGCCCAGCGTGGCGGCGCCGAAGCACCGATCCGGCTCTACACGGACGAGGCGACGATACGTGGCCTGCTGACGCACTGGAACCAGGACACCGCCGCGCACCAGCGCGCGCTGGGCCGCATCGCCGGCTATGAGCCCGCATTTCGCGACGTCTATGCAAGCGCGCTGAGCGATGTGCGCAAGCTGCAGACGGACGAGTCGGTCTACCTGGCCGCCATCGAACGGCTCAATGCCACCATCGCCACCGAGCTGGCGCGCGACCAGCCCGAGGCCTTGCAGCCGGTGTTTGCCGACTACAAGGAAAAGTACCCCCGCCTGTCAGGCCTGGACAAGCTGCAGGACGACCTGCGCCGCTACGCCGCGTTGATGCAGCCGCTGCGCGCGCGCAACCCGGGGCCGCTGGTGGCGCGCATGGCAGATGCGAAGTTCGCCACGCCGCCGTTCCAGGCCCAGTACGCACGGCTGGCGCAGCGCCTGCCCGATGCGGAGGTGGCGCGCCAGTACGCGGCGGCTGCGCAGGCATGGCAGCGCGGCGACAGCGCCACGGCCATCGCCGGCCTGCGCCGCATCAGCGCGGGGCCGTGGGGCGACGATGTGGCGAAAGACGCGGCGCACAAGCAGCAGGTTGCCGCGCAGTACGCGGCACTGCAAGGCGCGCGTGGCGCCAGCGGCTACGAAGACAAGCTGCTGGGCTTCTACGCGATGCTCGATCCCGACGAGGACAAGTACTACGCCAGGGCGGTGGAAGCCGATGTCACCGCCATTCGCGACAGTGCCTTGCGGCGCGCACGCGAGTTGATGACGCGTGCCGTCGCCGGCTGGAAGCAGTACCGCGCTAACGGCCAGATTGGCGGCGACCAGAGGCTGGAGCCCGGCATCTCGCCGAAGTTCCGCGACCAGGCGCGGCGGCTGGCGCAGGCGCAGGATGACGCGCGGCAGGGCATCCGCATCGTCAGCCAGCTCAAGGCGGGCGAGAGCGCCGACCTCGCGCAATGGAACAAGGCGGAAGAGGAGATCCGCGCGGAGGTGGATCAGCAGCGGCGCGCCTTGCAGGAGCTGCGCATGGTGCTCGACCCGGCCGTGCTCAAGGCGAAGCTGGAGCTGCTCGGTGGCGAAGGCCCGGGCGCCGAAGCGCAGACCGCCGCGGCGCCGGACAAGCCGAAAGCGGGGCGGCCATGAACGACGCGCGTGGCGGCAACCGTCTCAGGCCTCTGTCCGAGGCGCTCGAGGACCACGGCGGCGAGGGCCTCGCGATCCTCACCGCCGAACCGTGGCGGCTGAGCCTGCTGACGGTGATGACCACGTTTGCGCTGGTGGTGTGCGCGCTGGTCTGGTCGTTCTTCGGCCATGCGGACGTGATCGTCACGGCGGAGGGCACGCTGGCGCCGGAATCGGAAGTCAGGCGCTTCTACGCGCCCGTCGACGGCGAACTGGCCGACCTGTACGTGGCCGAGGGGCAGCCCGTGTCCAAGGACGACGTGCTGGCGCGCCTGAACGCGCGCGGCGCGATCGAGGCGGCGGCCAACGCGCTCGAAGCCCAGCTCAAGCTGGAGGACTCGGAGCGCGAGTGGAAGCAGTTCCCGGAAAAGAAGGCGCTGATGGAACGCCGCGCCGCCGCGCTCAAGCAGCAGATCGACGTGGCCACGCGCCAGCATGAGACGCGCATCGCTGAAGGCACGACACGGCTTACCGAGCAGCAGCGCGCGCAGGTGCAGGAGGCGCGCAGCAATGTCGAGAATTCGCGGCGCGCGCGCGACTTCGCGCGGCAGGAACAGGACCGCTATGCGCGCCTGTTCGCGCTGCCGGGCGGCGGTGGCGTGTCGCAGTCGCAGGTCGAAGCCAAGCGCGCGGCCACGCAGGAGGCCGACAACACCTTGCGCGTGGCGCAGTCCCGGCTGGCCGAACTGGAAGCACGGCAGGGCCAGGAGCTGACGCAGGCCAACGTGCAGCTCGAAAGCAGCGGGCAGGAACTGGCAGGGCTGCGCGTGCAGTACGACGCGGCCATGCGCGACATCGCCAGCACTGAGGACAAGCTGCGCCTGCAGGTCCAGACCGCGCGCCTGGTGGCGGAGGCGGCGGCGCGCATCCGCTTCGAGAATATCGACAAGGACAATTTCCTGCTGATCCTGGCCCCGGTGTCCGGCGTTATCACCGACGTGACCTCCACCCAGCGCGGTGACAAGATCCAGGCCAATACGCCGATCGGCGGCATTGCGCCCAATGACGCGCGCCCCGTGCTCAAGATCGCCATTGCCGAGCGCGACCGCGCGTTCCTGAAGGAAGGCCTGCCGGTCAAGCTCAAGTTCAATGCGTTCCCCTACCAGCGCTACGGGCTGATCGAAGGCACGCTCGAATACATCTCGCCGGCCACCAAGCCGGGGGCGGACAAGCAGCCGGTCTATGAAGGCCGCATCCGCCTGTCGCGCGACTACTACACCGTGGGCGATACCCGTTATCCGTTGCGCTACGGCATGACCGCCACGGCCGAGATCGTGGTGCGCGAGCGCCGGCTGATCGACCTTGGCCTGGATCCGTTCCGGCAGGTGGCCGGCTAGCGGGCACGGAGTTCACGAGCACATCGCGACCGCCGCGGAGCGGCAGTCGAAAGGAGGTAGGGCCATGACTGGCATCGTGCGTATCGACGACGAGGTACTGGGCGTCGAGGAATTCATCCGCCTGCTCAAGTTCACCGGGCAGTTCGAAGGCCTGGTCGAGCAGATGGTGCGCGACAAGCTTACGGTGCACGCGGCGAAGCGCGCGGGCCTGGTTCTGGCGCAGGAAGACATCCAGGAACGCGCCGACCAGTTCCGGCGCGTGCAGGGCCTGCACCGCGCGGCGGACATGAACCACTATCTCGACGCGCTGGGCGTGAGCCTGGACGAGTTCGAGGTCTTCATCACCGACAGCCTCTACCAGGAGCGGATGATGGAGCAGGTCTGCAGCGAAGCCGCGGTGCACGAATACTTCCAGCTCAATTCGCCGCGCTTCGACAGCATCGAGGTCAGCCATATCGTGGTGGACAGCGAGGGCAAGGCCAAGGAGCTGATCTCCTACCTGCAGGATGATCCCGATGCGTTTGCGGAGATGGCGCGCGAGCACTCCATTGCCGATACGCGAGAGCGGGGCGGGGATATCGGCAAGGTGCTGCGCGGCTCGCTCAAGACCGACATCGAAGCCAAGGTCTTCAATGCCGAGCCCGGCGACCTGCTCGGCCCGTTCGCCGCGCCGGACCGCTCGTTCTTCGAAGTCTTCCTGGTGCGCGCCAAGCATCCCGCGACGCTGGACAGCGACGTGGCGGTGGAGGTGCGCCGGCTGCTGCGTGAAGAGTGGCTGATGGCAAGGGCGCAGGAACATGTCATCGAAGCCCGCTAGCGAAGGCGGGGCGGCGGCAGAGGTGCCGCCGCCATCGGCCGCGTCCGCTGCGCCCGCTGCGCCCGCCGTGCCAGTGGCGGCATCGCTTGCCGACTTCCTGGCGACGGTGGAGATCCTCTCCGCCCTGACGCGCGAGGAGCTGGAGCAACTCGCCGCCGCGGCGCAGACGCAGACGTTCGGCTTCGGCGACACGGTGTGCAATGCCGGCGAGCCCGCGCCTGGCCTGTTTATCGTCAAGACCGGTTCGGTGCGTGTCTTCAACGAGGAGCACGGCAAGGAAATCAGCATGGGCGTGCGCAAGACCGGCGAGGTGTTCGCCGACATTGCGCTGCTGCGCGAGTACCACCATGAGTCGTCGGTGCGCGCGTCGGGCAAGACCGAGCTGCTGGTGATCCCGCGCAGCGTGGGCGAGAAGGTGGTGGCGGGCAACCAGGCGGCGCAGGCCTTCATCACCAGCTATGTCGCGATCAGCTCGGCCGGCGGCTTCGTGGCGCGGCTGTTCGACCTGCGCGGCAAGCTGGACCGGCGCGAGCTGGAAGACGCCGTGCGCAGCGTGGGTGTCAAGCGCGTGGCCGCGGGCAAGGAGATCCTGAAGCAGGACGGGCGCGAAGACCGGCGGCTCTACGTGGTGCGCCAGGGAACCGTGCGCATGGTGCGCAGCGAGGAGGGCGACGAGTTCTCGCTGGCGACGCTGGGCCAGGGCGATATCTTCGGCGAGCGCGCCTGCGTGATGCGCCAGGAGCAGATCGCCTCGGCCATCGCCGAGACCGAGGTGCGCCTGCTGGTGATTCCCGAGAAGACGGTGCAGCTGATCCTGGAGCGCAACCCGCGCCTGCGCGAGGTGCTCGAGGAACGCATCCGCGTGGTGGACCGCGAACTGCACCGGCAGAAGAAGCTGGCCGAGCGCCGCAAGCGGCCGGTGTTGCTGGACCTGCAGTCCAAGCCTGAGTTCGGCGAACGTCTGATCCGCCGCTTCGCGCTGGTCGAGCAGGCCGAGGAGATGGATTGCGGCGCCGCTTGCCTGGCCATGATCTGCAGGCACTACGGCATCCCGATGTCGCTGGGCAAGCTGCGCGAACTGGCCAACGTGACCACGCAGGGCGCCACGCTGGAAAGCCTGGCGCGTGCGGGTGAGTCGCTGGGTTTCACCACGCGCGGCGTGCAGTGCACGCGCGATTCGCTGATGGGCTTCGAGCTGCCGTTCATCGTGCACTGGGAGGGCTACCACTACGTGATCGTGTACGGCGTGTCGGGGCGCTGGGTGTGGGTGGCGGACCCGGGCATCGGCTTCCGCAAGATGAGCGCGGAAGAGTTCGAGCGCGGCTGGAGCGGCACCTGCCTGCTGTTCAGCCCCGGCGAGAGCATGACGCAGCTGTCGGTGCAGCGCTCGCCGTGGCTGCGCTTCATCAGCTACCTGGCACCGTACAAGAAGATCCTGGCGCACCTGTTCCTGGCCACGTTCGTGATCCAGATGCTCGGCGTGGTGCCGCCGCTGATCATCCAGAACATCCTGGATGGCGTGGTGGTGCACCAGAACATCGGCCTGCTGCATCTGCTGATCGTCGGGCTGATCATCGCCAATGTGTTCTCGCAACTGATGGCGACGATTCGTGCCTACCTGGCCAATTTCATGGTGCGCAACATGGATTTCTCCATGATGTCGCACTTCTTCAAGCACACGCTGTCATTGCCGCTCTCGTTCTTTGCCAAGCGCAAGACCGGCGACATCTTCGCGCGCTTCCAGGAGAACCAGACCATCCGCGCCTTCCTGACCGAATCGACGGTGACCACGGCGCTGAACCTGCTGATGGTGTTCATCTACTTCACCATCATGTTCCTCTACAACGTCAAGCTCACGCTGCTGCTGATCGCGTTCGTGATCCCGATCGCGGCGTTGACGGTGGTGGTCACGCCAAAGGTGAAGACCTACGCGCGCGAAGTCTTTGCCGCCTCGACCGATGCCAAGGCCTACCTCATGGAGACGCTCGGCGGCGCCGAGACGGTCAAGGGCATGGGCATCGAGCGGCCGGTGCGCCTGCGCTGGGAGGCCAAGTACGCCAAGGCGCTGGAGAAGCAATACCAGGCGCAGGCCTTCCATATCCTGATCGGCATGATCAGCCAGTTGCTCAACGCCGCCACGACCATCGCCGTGCTGTGGGCGGGCGCCACGCTGGTGCTGCAGCGCGAGCTGACCATCGGCCAGCTCATCGCCTTCAATGCGTTCATGGGCAGCGTGCTGGCGCCGCTGATGGGTCTGGTGGCGCTGTGGGGCCAGCTCAACGATGCGGGCGTGGCGATGGAGCGGCTCGGCGACGTGCTGGACCTGGAGCCCGAGCAGAAGCCGCAGGACGTGATGTCGCGCGTGATGCTGCCGGACCTGCAGGGCGAGATCGAGATGGACGGGCTTTACTTCCGCTACGGCGGCGAGGATACGGCCTATGTGCTCGAAAACATCAGCCTGCATATCAAGCCCGGCGAGATGGTGGCGATCGTCGGGCGCAGCGGTTCGGGCAAGACCACGCTGGCCAAGCTGCTGGTCGGGTTCTACCGGCCGACGGAGGGCTCGATGAAGGTGGACGGCTACGACATCGGCGTGATCGACACCGAGTTCTACCGCGCGCAGGTAGGCTACGTGATGCAGACCAACCTGCTGTTCTCGGGCACCATCGCCGAGAACATCGCCTGCGGCGACGAAAGTCCGGACCGGCGCCGCATCGAGGAAGTGGCCCGGATGGCGGACGCGCACCCGTTCATCACCAAGCTGCCGCTCGGCTACGAGCAGATCGTGGGCGAGCGCGGCATGGGGCTGTCGGGCGGGCAGATCCAGCGGCTGTGCATTGCGCGCGCGCTGTACCACGACCCGCGGCTGCTGGTGTTCGACGAGGCCACGTCCGCGCTCGACACCCAGTCCGAGAGCAACATCCTGGCGAACATGCAGGAGATCCTGCGCGGGCGCACGGCGGTGATCATTGCGCACCGACTCAGCACCATCATGCAGGCCGACAAGATCCTGGTGCTGTACGAGGGCGCCATCGTCGAACAGGGCCGTCACGAGGAACTGCTCGAGCGCAAGGGCATGTACTACCAGCTGGTGCAGAAGCAACTGAGTGCAGCATGAAGCTATACAACCAGGGCGGACGGCCGCCCGCAGCCAACGCCGCCAGTACCTCCACGGTCTCGTTCGCGGGGCTGATGGAGAAGATCGAGATCTTGCGCTCGACGCTGCGCTGGTCGTCGCGGCTGGAGCGGGCCGATATCGAGAAGCTGCTCAAGCAGGCCACCACGCTGCGCGACGAGGTGATGGGGCTGTCCCACAAGGAGCGCTTCATCCACGCCGCCGCCGGTGGCGAGGCGCCGGTGGAGGAAGAAGTCGAGCGCATGCCGCGCGAGCGGCGCCAGGCGCTGCTGGAACGCAGCTTCATCTTCGAAGGCACCTTCGGCGACAACCCGAAGCTGCTCGAATCGCTGGAGATCGCCGAGAAGGCCGCACCTACCGATCTCCCGGTGCTCATCGACGGCGAAAGCGGCACCGGCAAGGAACTGATGGCCAAGGTGATCCACGCCAACGGCTCGCGCCAGGAACGGCCGTTCATCTCGGTCAACTGCGGGGCGATTCCGGAAAGCCTGCTGGAGTCGGAGTTGTTCGGTCACAAGAAGGGCGCCTTCACGGGTGCCAGCAACGACCGGCGCGGCAAGTTCGAGAGCGCGCATACCGGCACTATCTTCCTCGACGAAATCGGCGAGCTGCCGCTGACCGGGCAGGTCAAGCTGCTGCGCGTGCTGGAAGCGCACGAGATCCAGCGGGTGGGGTCGGACGAAGTGATTGCCGTCGACACGCGCATCGTCGCCGCGACCAACAAGGACCTGCGGCGCATGAGCAAGGAGGGGACCTTCCGCGAGGACTTGTTCTACCGGCTCAGCGTGATCCACGTGTCGCTGCCCGCGTTGCGCGAACGGCGCGATGAAATCCCGTTGCTGGTCGCCTATTTCAGCGACGAAGCGGCCGGCATGCTCAAGCGCCGGCCGGTCCGGCTCACGCCACGGTTGCGGGATTTCCTGATGCACTACGAGTATCCCGGGAATATCCGCGAACTGCGCAACCTGATGTATCGCGTGTCTTGCCTGGCCGGCGATACGGCGGACCTCGTCCACCTGCCGCAGGACATCCGTCCAAAGCCGGTGGCGCTGGCCGTGGTGCCGCTCGGGCCTGTCGGCGCGGTGTCAGCGCTGCCTGCCTCGCTGAGCGAGGCCAAGCGCGCTGCCAGCGATGAGGCGGAACGGGCGTTTCTTGAACGGGGGCTGCAGGAAGTGGGGGGGACCGTGGCAGAACTGGCGCGGCGGTGCGATATGAATCGTTCCCACTTGCAGATGCTGCTCAAGAAGCATGGGATTCATTCGAAGGATTTTCGGGGGCAGAGGGAGAAGGGGGGAGGGGGATGAGGAGGGTCTGGGGCGCACCCCAGACCCAGCGAGATTCACCGCGCCCGGACCGTAGTCGCGCCCGCGCGCGCCTGCGCCTGCCGCAGAATATGCGGGGGCAGGCGCTTGAGCATGAAATGCACGGCAAGCGGAATCAGCACCACGTCATCGACGATGCCAAGCCCGGCGATGAAGTCGGGAATCAGGTCGATAGGTGAAACCGCATACAGCAGCAGCCCAAAGGCTGCAGGCCTGAGCCACCGCGGCGCATCCGGATGCCGCAGCGCATACCAGAACAGGCGGCCGTCGCGCCGCACCAGCGTCAACAAGGCCGAGAAACGCTTCCACATGAGTGGCCTCCATCACATTATGGGCGCCGGCCAGCGGCGCATGCACAGATAGCTTGGGCCGGTCGGGGCGGCTTCAAGTTCCGGAGAATGGCGGGGCAGGGAAAGAGAAGAGGGGTGCGCCCCGGCAAGGCCGGGGCGGGCCGGCATGCCGTGGCGGCATGCCGGAAGAGGACTGCCGATCAGCCCGGGATCTTGCCTTCCACGCCTTCGACGTAGAACTTCACGCCGTGCAGGAAGTTATCGTCGGCGGTCTGGTCCTTGGCGACCTGTTCCTTGCCGGTGTTGTCCTTGATCGGACCCTTCCAGATCGGCGCCGAACCGTCAACGATGCCCTTCTTGCGCTCGGCGACCAGCGCCTTCACGTCCTCGGGCACGATCGTATTGAAGTCCTTCAGGTCGATCATGCCTTCCTTCAGGCCCCACCACGTGGTACCGCTCTTCCAGCGGTTGTTCAGCACGTCATCCACCACCTTGCTGTAGTAGACGCCCCACTGGATTTCCGAGGCGGCCAGGTGAGCCTTCTCGCCGAACTTGCTCATATTGCTGTCCCAGCCGAACGCATATACGCCCTTTTCCTGCGCGGTCTGCACCACGGCGGCAGAGTCGGTGTTCTGCATCAGCATGTCCACGCCCTGGCCGATCAGCGTCGTGGCGGCTTCGCGCTCCTTGCCCGGATCGAACCACTTGTTCACCCACACCACCTTGACGGTCGCGTTCGGGTTGACGCTGCGCGCACCGAGCGTGAACGAGTCGATGTTGCGGATCACCTCGGGAATCGGCACCGAACCCACCACGCCCATCTTGCCCGACTTGCTCATCTTGCCGGCGACCACGCCCGCCAGGTAGGCACCCTCGTAGGTGCGCACGTCATACTGGGCGAGGTTCTCGGCGGTCTTGAAGCCGGTGGCGTGCTCGAACTTCACGTCCGGGAATTCCTTGGCGACCTTCAGCATCGACTCCATGTAGCCGAAGGTGGTGCCGAAGATCAGCTTGTTGCCCTGGCTGGCCAGGTCGCGGAACACGCGCTCGGCGTCGGCGGCGGACTCCGGCACGTTCTCGACATAGGTGGTCTTGACCTTGCTGCCGAACTTCTCTTCCACGGCCTTGCGGCCGGCGTCGTGCGCGTAGGTCCAGCCCGCATCGCCCACCGGGCCGATGTAGACGAAGGCGACCTTGAGCGGCTCGGCCTTCTGTTCAGCGGCGGGCGCGGAGGCCGGTGCGGCGCTCTCTGCCGGCTTCTCGGCTTCCTTCTTGCCGCAGCCGGCCAGGGCCAGCACGGCGGTGGCGGCCAGTGCCGCCAGGGTCTTCCTGCGCGTGACGATCATTGATTTCTCCTTGTGATGAATTGATGAATTGTGTTGGCTTTCGAAGGCTCGTTGAAATGGGACTGGGGCAGCGGCATCACGCACTGCCCGGACGGAACGGCTTGCCCAGCGAGGCGGGCATGTTCAGCCGGATCCAGGCCGGATTGCGCGAGATCAGCGCCAGCACGACGATGGTGGCCGCGTAGGGCAGCATCGACAGGAACTGCGACGGCACCGAGACGCCAATGCCCTGCAGGTAGAACTGCAGGATGGTCACGCCGCCGAACAGCCATGCGCCGACCAGCACGCGGCCCGGGCGCCAGGTGGCGAACGTGGTCAGCGCCAGCGCGATCCAGCCGCGGCCGGCGACGAGGTTTTCGACCCACATCGGCGTGTACACCAGCGACAGGTAGGCGCCGGCCAGGCCGCAGCAGGCGCCGCCGAACAGCAGCGCGCCGAAACGGATGGTGCGCACCGGATAGCCGAGCGCATGCGCGGATTCCGGCGATTCGCCGATCGCGCGCAGCGTCAGCCCGGCGCGCGTGCGGAACAGGAACCACATGATGGCGAAGCACAGCAGCAGGCTGAAGTACACCATCCAGTGGTGCTGAAAGAAGGCAGGACCGATAAAGGGAATGTCGGCCAGGCCCGGGATCGACCTGGCCTGCGCGGGCATGGCGTGGCCGACGAAGCGCTGGCCCATGAAGGCCGACAGCCCGGTGCCGAAGATCGACAGCGCCAGGCCGGTGGCGACCTGGTTGGTGGCCAGCACCAGCGCCAGCCACGAGAACAGCGTGGCCATCAGCATGCCGGCCACGGCGCCGGCGAGAAAGCCGAGCAGCGGCTGCTGCGTCTGGTAGCCGACCATGAAGCCAGTCACGGCGGCGACCAGCATCATGCCTTCGGCGCCCAGGTTGAGCACGCCGGAACGTTCGTTGATGAGCAGCCCAAGCGCGGCCAGCAGCAGCGGCGTGCCGGCGTTGATCGCGGTGGCGATCAGAGGAGCGAGTTGTTCCATGTTGTACGTAGCTCCGCTCAGGCTGCCGTGGCGCGCCAGCGCAGGCGGTTTTCGATGAGGGTGTCGCAGGCCAGCAGGAAGAACAGCAGCATGCCCTGGAACACCCAGCCGATGGCCGACGGCAAGCCCAGCCGCGATTGCGCCATTTCGCCGCCGATATAGAACAGCGACATCATGATGCCGCCGAACACGGTGCCGACCGGATGCAGGCGGCCGACGAACGCGACGATGATGGCCGTGAAGCCGTAGCCAGGCGAGATCGACGGCAGCAGTTGGCCGATCGGGCCGGTGACTTCGAACGCGCCGGCCAGGCCCGCGGTGGCGCCCGAGATCAGCAGGGCGCTCCACAGCGCGCTGCGCGATGAAAAGCCGGCATAGCGCGCGGCGGCCGGCGCGGTGCCGCCGACCTGCAGGCGGTAGCCGGCGAAGCTGCGGAAAACGAACACCGTCATCACCGCGACCAGCACCAGCATCACCGCAAAGCCCGCATGCAGGCGCGAGCCGGACATCAGGTTCGGCAGCAGGTATTCGGACGAGAACACCCTGGACTGCGGAAAGTTCATGCCGTTGGGATCCTTGAGCGGTCCATTGACGACCCATAGCATGAGCTGCTGCGCGATGTACGTGAGCATCAGCGAGACCAGGATCTCGTTGGCGTTGAAGCGGTCCTTGAGCAGCGCCGTGATCGACGCCCAGGCCATGCCGCCGATCACGCCCGCGAGCGAAGCCAGCATCAGCACGACGGTTCCGTTCAGCGTCTGGCCTGGCACATCGAAGAACAGCACCGTGGCTCCCGCGAAAATGCCGCCGGCGATAAGCTGGCCATCCGCGCCGATGTTCCACACATTGGCGCGGTAGCAGACCGACAGGCCCAGCGCGCACAGCACCAGCGGCACGGTCTTGAGCAGGACTTCGCCAATCGCGCGCTTGTCCCGGAGCGGATCCGCGAGGAACACCTTGAGCGCGGCCATCGGGTCCTTGCCGAGCGCCAGGAACAGCAGCGCGCCGAACAGCAGCGTGAGCGCGAGCGCGATCACCGGCGAGGCATAGGCCATGCTCCGCGACGGCAGGCCGCGCGGCGCCAGCGTGATGGGGGAGCGGGGCAGGAGCGAGCGCATCTCAGCCATGGCTGGCCACCTCCGCTGCGTGGGCGTCGCGCGACTGCGCCGGTCCGCCTTCCCACAGGCCGCTCATCCACAGGCCGATCTGTTCGCGCGTGGCGGTCTCGGCCGGGATCGATGGCGACAGGTGGCCCTTGGCGATGACGTGCAGCCGGTCGCAGATCGCGAACAGCTCGTCGAGTTCTTCCGAGACCACCAGGATCGCGCAGCCGGTGGCCTTGAGCGCGAGGATCTCGTTGTGGATCTGCGCGGCGGCGCCGACATCGACGCCCCAGGTCGGCTGCGCGACGATCAGCACCTTGGGTCCGCTTTCGATCTCGCGGCCGACGATGAATTTCTGCAGGTTGCCGCCGGACAGGCTGCGGGCCAGCGCGTCGGGCCCGCTCGCTTTCACGCGGAAGCGGCTGATGATCGAAGTGGCCAGGCCGGCCGCCGCCTTCGGCGAGATCATGCCGTTGCGTACGTATGGAGGTGTCTGGTGCGACAGCAGCGTATTCGTTGCCAGGCTCATGCCGGGCACCGCGCCGCGCCCGAGCCGCTCTTCCGGCACGAAGGCCAGCCCCGCGCGCCGCCGCTGGCGCGCATCGAGCCGGCCGACCGGCTTGCCCGCGAGCCGCACCGAGGCGGCTTCCACGCGCGTGTCTTCCCCGGACAGCGCGGCCAGCAGCTCCTGCTGACCGTTGCCCGATACGCCGGCAATGCCGACGATCTCGCCGGCGTGCACGTCGAGCGAGATGCGCTGCAGCTCGGTCGCGAACGCATGCGCGCGCGGCAGCGACAGTTCCTGCACGCTCAGGCGCACCTCGCCGCGCTGCGCGGTCACGCGCGCTTCGCGCGGCGGCTCGCCGCCGATCATCAGGCGCGACAGCGAGGCCGCGCTTTCCTGGCGCGGGTCGCACACGCCGGTGACCTTGCCCATGCGCATCACGGTGGCGTGATGGCAGAGCGCACGGATTTCGTCGAGCTTGTGGCTGATGTAGAGGATGCTGGTGCCTTCGGCCGCGAGCTGGCGCAGCGTGACGAACAGCGTTTCCACGGCTTGCGGCGTCAGCACCGAGGTCGGCTCATCCAGGATCAGCAGCTGCGGGTTGGCCAGCAGCGCGCGCACGATCTCCACGCGCTGCCGCTCGCCGACCGACAGCGTATGGACATGGCGGTTCGGTTCCAGCGGCAGGCCATAACGCTCGGCGGTGGCGCGGATGCGCTCGGCCAGCTGCTTCATGCTGCTGCCCGCGCCCTGGCGGCCGCCAGGCAGGCCCAGCGCGATGTTCTCGGTCACGGTCAGGGTGTCGAACAGCGAGAAATGCTGGAACACCATGGCAATGCCCAGGTTGCGGGCGTCGTGCGGGCTGTTGATCGTGACCGGTGCCCCGTTGAAGTGCATCTCGCCGGCGTCCGGGCGGACCGCGCCGAAGATGATCTTCATCAGGGTGGATTTGCCGGCTCCGTTTTCGCCCAGAACGGCATGGATTTCGCCGGGGGCGACGCTGAGGCTGATGTCATCGTTCGCGATGACGCCGGGATAGCGCTTGCTGATATGGGCTAGCGCCAGCCTGGGAGGGTGTTGTGATGTCACTGAGGCGGCTCGGGTTGTTATGGCAGCAACGTGGAAGGCAGGCATTCAGCAGCAGTGCGTGGCGCAGCATCGCCGCGACGCATTGCAGCATTCATCATGATTTCGTGATGCACGATATTGGTTAAGAATTATATAAGTGCGTGGCTCCGTGGCGGCTGGTTTCCGGGGTTTGTCCAAGCGCCGCAACGGTTGGCGGGTGGTTGCAAGTCGCATGCCGGGGATCGCAAAGAAAAACCGCCGCTCTCCTTTCGGAGGGCGGCGGTCTGAAGCGCTTCGGGGCCCTGGCGCGAGGGTCGTGGCAGGCGGGGTTCAGGCCCCGGTAGCAGCCGGGATCGTCGCAAAACGCCCGTCGCGGAAGTCCGCCAGCGTCTGGTAGATCTGCTCCTGCGTGTTCATCACGAACGGCCCATACTGGGCGATCGGCTCGCCCAGCGGCTGTCCGGCGATCAGCAGGAAGTGGGCATCGGCTTCGGCGCTGACGATCACGCCATCTGCCGTGCTGGCGTTGTCGAGCACGCCCATGCGCTGCGACTCGACCACCGCCTTCTCGCTGCCTTCACCGATCGACACCTCGCCCCGGTACACATAGACGAAGGCGTTGTGCCCGGCCGGCAGCGCCTGCCGGAACTGTTGGCCGGCAGGAAGGTGCACGTCAAGGTAGACCGGTTCCGTCACCGGGCGCGTTACCGCGCCGGACACGCCGTGCGAGGCTCCGGCCAGCACGCGCACGGTGCCGCCGTTGTCCAGCGCCACGGTCGGGATCGAGGCGGCGGGCATGTCGCGGTACCACGGGGCGGTCATCTTGTCCGCCGCGGGCAGGTTCAGCCAGAGCTGGAAGCCTTCCATGCGGCCGTCTTCCTGCTCGGGCATTTCCGAGTGCACCACGCCGGCGCCCGCCACCATCCACTGCGCGCCGCCGTTCTCGAGCAGGCCCTCATTGCCGGCGCTGTCACGGTGGCGCATGCGGCCGGCCAGCATGTAGGTGATGGTCTCGAAGCCGCGATGCGGGTGATCGGGGAAGCCGCCGATGTAGTCGTCCTTGCTGTCGGTGCCGAAGGCATCGAGCATCAGGAACGGGTCCAGCCGGCGCTGCAGGTTCTGCGTCAGCACGCGCGTCAGCTTGACGCCGGCGCCGTCCGAGGTGGCGATGCCGCGCACGACACGGTCCACGGTGCGGGAGCGCTGCACGGATTCCTGGGCGGTGGCCGGAACGGTGGCGAGAGGGTTGCGGGTGTCCATGAACTTTCTCCGGTTGGCGGGCCGTCTGGCGGGCATTGCTGCTGCCTGCATCGGGCCGCGTCGTGTTCAGCTACACCGACAATGTAGAGGTTTGGCCGCGAAAGAGTAGAGGGCGCGCAGGCAACACATTGTTCTATCCATGCGCGCAATATCCACGGATTCAAGCCAGCACGGCAACGGTCGGAGCCACTTTTGCGGGCTCCGCAGCGGGGGGTGCGCACGTCTTTCGAGCAGGGCTAAAGACCCGTCCGGAAGGTGGCTGGATAGGCGGAAATGACAAGATCGATGAAGATGCGTATATCTTTGTCATCCGTTGCTGTGGATTGACTTGCCTGGCTAAGCCGCCAGGCCTTGTCTGGCAACGGCCCGATGAATTCGGTGGCGCGTCGACCTCTTCACTTTCAGCGCTGCCCTGGCCACCTGCCTTCCGGTAATCAACCGACCCGGGTGCGCCGCTTCAGGGGTGCGCCGCGAGCAACGCCGCGGCATCCCGTCAACCGGGCTTCCCACCCATGGTGTGGAAGTCCAAAAGCCCGTCCGCCGGCAATCGTGCCGGTCATGGCGGCAATGCAATCTGAACCGGGACGGCGGCTCCCCCAACTCACGGCCGCCTAGCCCATATTGTTTTCCGCGAACGGAAAGTGGTTTTTTGTCCGCTTTCGATTCGCGGCGAGGGGAGATATGTCAAAGCAATCCATGCGTGTGTTCGCCTGGGGATGCCTGACCGCGCTGGCATTGGGCGGACTGGTTGCCTGGATCGGCGCGGACGTCATTCGCCAGCACCAGGATCGCCTGCTCTATGACGTGGCCGACCACCTGCGGCTGGTCGCGTATTCGATGGCGCTGGCACTGGCCACCGGCATTCCGGCCGGCATCGCGCTGAGCCGTCCGTGCATGCGCCGCTGGGCAGACCGGCTGATGCAGGTCTTCAACGTCGGCAACACGGTGCCGTCGCTGGCGGTACTGGCACTGGCGCTGGCCGCGCTCGGCATCGGCGAGCGGCCGGCCATCCTGGCACTGTGGCTCGCGTCGCTGCTGCCGATCGTGCGCAATACCTACGAAGGCCTGCGCAATGTCTCGCCCACGCTGCGCGAAGCCGCGCGCGGCATCGGCATGACGCCGTGCCAGCGGCTGCTGCGCGTGGAGCTGCCGAATGCGCTGCCGGTGATGCTGGCGGGCATCCGCATCAGCCTGGTGATCAACGTGGGCACCGTGCCGCTGTCGTTCCTGATCGGCGCCAACAGCCTCGGCGAACTGATCTTCCCGGGCATCTACCTGAACAACCAGCCGTTGCTGCTGCTCGGCGCCGCCGCCACCGCGCTGCTGGCGCTGGCGCTGGACGCGCTCTTTGCCGGCGCCGGCAACCTGTACCTGCGCCGCCGGGGCCTGGCGCGATGAATGGCGGCCGGGAGGAGAACCGAATGGAACCGAAACGAGACCGCGAACGCCGCGCCTTCTGGGCCTTCATGCTGGTGGGCACCGTGCTCGCCGCCGTGCTGCTGAGTTCCGCGCCGGCCCGCGCGCAGGCGCCCGCGGCCGAAGCCGTGCCGGTGCGCGTGGGCGGCAAGAACTTCACCGAGCAACTGATCCTGTCGTCGCTGACGTCGCAGTATCTGCGCGCCAAGGGCATCGGCACCGAACTGACCGCGGGCCTGGGCAGCACGCTGATGCGCCAGGCCCTGGAGAGCGGCCAGCTCGACGTGGTGTGGGACTACACCGGCACCGCGCTGATCGTCTTCAACAAGGTCGAGGAAAAGCTCGACGCGAAGGAGAGCTACGCCCGCGTAAAGGCGCTGGACGCGGCCCGCGGCCTGGTCTGGCTGGAGCCGTCGGGCATCAACAACACCTATGCGCTGGCCATGCCGAAGGCGCGTGCGCAGGCGAGCGGCGTGACTACGCTGTCGGCCTATGCAGAGAAGATGCGCAAGGGCGGCGAGGGCGCGCAACATCCGTTCGCAGTGGATATGGAATTCGCCGCACGGCCGGATGGCCTGGACCCGCTCAAGGCCCGGTACAGGCTGCCGTTCACGCGCCGCGACGTGATTAAAGGAATCCGACTATGATCGAACTCGACCAACTCACCAAGGCCTTCCCGCAGAAGGATGGCACTGAAGTGCGGGCCGTGGATGCTGTCTCGCTGACGGTGCCGCGCGGGGAAATCTGCGTGTTCCTCGGGCCGTCGGGCTGCGGCAAGACCACCACGCTGAAGATGATCAACCGGCTGATCGAGCCGACCTCGGGCACGGTGCGCATCGACGGCGAGGACACCGTCGGCATCGACGGCGTGGCGCTGCGCCGCAAGATCGGCTACGTGATCCAGCAGATCGGCCTGTTCCCGAACATGACCATCGAAGAGAACATCATGGTGGTGCCGCGCATGCTGGGCTGGGACAAGCGCCGCTGCCACGAGCGCGCGCGAGCTGATGTCGATGGTGCAGCTCGACCCCGGCGGCATGCTGTCGCGCTATCCGCGCGAGCTGTCGGGCGGGCAGCAGCAGCGCATCGGCGTGATCCGCGCGCTCGCGGCCGACGCGCCGGTGCTGCTGATGGACGAGCCCTTCGGCGCGGTCGATCCGATCAATCGCGAAAGCATCCAGAACGAATTCCTGCAGATGCAGCGCCAGCTCGGCAAGACCCGTGATCATGGTCTCGCACGATATCGACGAGGCCATCAAGCTTGCCAGCAAGGTGGCGGTGTTCCGGCGCGGCAAGCTGGTGCAGTTCGATCATCCGGACGCGCTGCTGGCGCATCCGGCCGATGCGTTCGTGCAGGCCTTTGTCGGCCACGACAACACACTCAAGCGCCTGCTGCTCGTGAGCGCCGGCGATGCGGCCACCATGCCGCCGAGCTGCCGGCCGGACATGGCGCTGTACGACGCGCTCGGCGTGATGGACGACGCCGACGTGCGCCACCTGCCGGTGGTCGACGATGCACAGCGCGCGCTTGGCTACGTCACGCGCCGTGATGCGCGCGCGGGCAGCGGCCTCTGCCGCGACGCGATGCGTGCGTTTCCCGCCACGGCCACATCCGACGAGCATCTGCGCATCCTGCTGTCGCGCATGTACCAGCACAACACGAGCTGGCTGCCGGTGGTGGACGCAGACGGCGCGTACCTTGGCGAAGTGACGCAGGATTCGATTGCGGGCTATCTCAGCTCGGGCCGCTCGCGCGGCAGCGCGCCGCTCATCCAGCCGCCGCACGAAGCTCTGCGCGCCGCAGCGTGAACCCCGGGGCGGTTCGCGCTATGCTGGTGCCATGGTCCGCTATTGCCGCTCCCCTCTGTGCCTGATGATCGAAACCCGCTGGCTGGTGCCGCGCGGGTTTGACGGCTTCACGCCAGGGCCGCTGATCCTGTTGCGCCCCGGTGCCAGCCACGCGCTGATCGAGCATGAGAAGGTGCACGTGCGCCAGTTCTGGCGCAGCTGGGGCCTGATGGGTGTGCGCTATCTGCTCAGCCGCCGCTGGCGGTTGCGCTATGAGGTCGAGGCCTATCGCGAGCAACTGCGGCACAGTCCGCCCGGCGCGGCGCGCACCCTGGCGCGCCTGCTGGCAACCAGCTACCGGCTCAAGATCACGGAAGACGACGCGTACCGCCTGCTGACGGCGAGCGAATGACGGCACACGCCGCCGCCGTGGCTGGCGCCGCCTGCCGCCGGAAGGTGAGCGTAAAGCGTGTCTTGCCACCCGCCGACTGCACGGCGATGGTTCCCCCATGCGCGGCCATGATCGCGCGCGTGATCGACAATCCCAGTCCCACGCTGTCCGACTCCGGACGGACGCGAGACCTGTCGCCGCGCGAGAAGCGGTCGAAGATCACGGGCAGCAAGTCCGGCCGGATTTCCTGGCCTTCATTCTCCACGGCAATGGCGACCCCATCGGCACCGTCATCGATTTCCACCGTGATGCTGCCTCCCGGCGGCGTATAGCGCAGGGCGTTGGACAGCAAGTTGCTGAGCGCGCGGCGCAGCATCAGCCTGTCGCCCACGAAGCGCCCCTCGCCGCGCGACGCCAGGCGCACGTGCTTGTCCTCGGCCAGTGCTTCGTAGAACTCGAACAGCGCATGGACTTCGACCGCCGCGTCGATCGGCTCGGCGCAGGGCAGGGTGAGACCGTGTTCCATCTGGGCCAGGTAGAGCATGTCCGACACCATGCGCGTCAGGCGCTGGAGTTCTTCGGCGTTCGATGCCAGCACATCGCGGTACTTTTCTGCCGCGCGCGGTTGCGAGAGCACGACGTGCGTCTGCGTCATCAGGTTGGTAAGCGGCGTACGCAGTTCATGCGCAAGGTCGGACGAGAACTCGGAGAGTCGTTCGAAATCGCGCTGCAAGCGCTCCAGCATCGCATTCAGCGTCGCCGCCAGGTCCGCCATTTCCACCGGCACCGCTTCCACCGGCATGCGCGCGTCGAGCTTGTGCGCGGTCACGGCGCGTGCGCGCGTGGCCATGGTGCGCAGCGGTGCCAGCCCGCGCCGGGCGGCCCACCAGCCGAGCAGGCCGCTGGCCAGCGCGGCCAGCGCGACGTAGAAGACCAGCGAACGACGGAATGCACGCATGAAATGCGCATGGATCTCGGTGTCCATGCCGACCACGATGGTCAGTGGCGCCGCCAGCCCGCCCGTGGCTTGCGCGGTGGCGCGCAGGCCCCGGTAGCTCTTGCCATCCTGTTCCCAGACAAAGTTCTCGCGCCCGGCCGGCAGAACCGCGGCGGTGCCAAGCGCGGTCTGGAAATCGAAGCCGTGGCTGGTGTACAGGGTCCGGCCGTCGGCCGCGCTGACTTGGGCGATGAAGCCGGGATGGTGCTCCAGCGCCAGGGCCAGTTGCTCGGGCATCGACGCCGAGGCGTTCTCGGTGACGATCCGCTGGATCAGGCGGACGTTGTCGCCCAGGCTCGCAAAGTCCTCTTCCGCGAAATGCCGGTCCATGGCTGTCGCGATCAGGATGCCGAGCCCGAGCAGCACGCCAGCCGACGACAGGCAGAACAGCGCGGTCAGGCGCGTCGTCAGCGAGAAGCGCCGCATCGCGTCGCCCATCACGCCGCTTCCTCGGGGTCTTCGAGCACGTATCCCATGCCGCGTACGGTCTGGATCAGCTTGGTGTCGAAATCGTCGTCGATCTTGGCGCGCAATCGGCGGATGGCGACATCGATGACATTGCTATCGCTGTCGAAATTCATGTCCCACACCTGCGAGGCGATCAGCGAGCGCGGCAACACCTCGCCGCGCCGGCGCACCAGCAATTCCAGCAGCGAGAACTCCTTGCTGGTCAGCACGATGCGGCGCCCGCCGCGCGATGCGCGCCGGCGCGCCAGGTCCAGCACCAGGTCGCCGACCTGCACGCGCTCCACGCTCACCTGCGCGCTGCCACGGCGCAGCAGCGTGCGCACGCGTGCCAGCAGTTCGGCGAAGGCGAACGGCTTGACGAGGTAGTCGTCCGCACCGAGTTCCAGTCCCTTGACGCGGTCGGCCACGCTGTCGCGCGCGGTCAGGAACAGCACCGGAACGCGGTTGTCGGCCGCGCGCAGCGTCTGCACAATGCGCCAGCCATCCACGTCGGGCAGCATCACGTCCAGGATGATCAGGTCGTAGACCTCGCTCATGGCCAGATGGTGGCCGTCCAGGCCGTTGGCGGCCAGGTCCACCACGAAGCCCGCCTCGGTCAGGCCCTGCCGGAGGTATTCACCGGTCTTGGCCTCGTCCTCCACTACCAGCAGTTTCATCTGCGCTTTCCTTGTTGCCCGCCATGCACCGCACGCCGCTGGCGACCGGCCACTGTAGCCCAGGGCAATGAACATCAAGATGACATGAAGATTACCGGATTGTAATTTCGGGGTCATGTGCATGTTCCCTGGCTTTGCGTATGCTTTGCTTGCCGCTCACAAGTGCGGCTGCCGACTCTCCAAGGACTGATTTCCCATGCGACGCGATCCCTCCACCGGCCTGCTGCTGCCCAACCTGTCCCGCCGGCGCTTCGTGCAGGGCCTGGCGGCCGGTGGCGTGCTTGCGGGCCTGCCGGCCTGGCATGGGACGGCATGGGCGCAGCCGGGCGCGACCTCCTTCGGCACGGCGCCGGTGCTGCGCGGCACCGAGTTCGATCTCGTCGTCGACGAATCGGTGGTCAACTTTACCGGCCAGCCCGGCGTGGCCACCACCGTCAACGGCATGCTGCCTGGCCCAACGCTGCGCTGGCGCGAAGGCGAGACCGTCACCATCCGCGTGACCAACCGCCTGCGCGAACCGACCTCGATCCACTGGCACGGCATCATCCTGCCGTACCAGATGGATGGCGTGCCCGGCATCAGCTTTGGCGGCATTGCCCCGGGGGACACTTTCACATACCGCTTCAAGGTCGCGCAGAGCGGCAGCTACTGGTACCACTCGCACTCCGGCTTCCAGGAGATGACCGGACTGTACGGCGGCATCATCATCGACCCGGCCGGCGAAGACCCGGTGAGGGCCGACCGCGATTACACGCTGCTGCTGTCGGACTGGACCGACGAGGACCCGATGCGCGTGCTGTCGAAGCTGAAGGTCCAGAGCGGCTACTACAACTACAACCAGCCGACGGTGGTCGATTTCTTCCGCGACGTTTCGAACGACGGCCTGAAGGCCGCACTCGACAAGCGCCGCATGTGGAACCAGATGCGCATGAGCCCGACGGATCTCGCCGACCTGTCGGGCGCGACGCTGACCTACCTGGCCAACGGCCTGACGCCAGCCGGCAACTGGACCGGGCAGTTCCGGCCCGGCGAGAAGGTGAGGCTGCGGCTGATCAACGGCGCGGGCAATACCTTCTTCGACGTGCGTATCCCCGGCCTGAAGCTGAAGGTGGTGCAGGTCGACGGCATCAACATCGACCCCGTGACGGTCGACGAGTTCCGCTTCGGACCCGGCGAGACCTGCGATGTCGTGGTCGAGCCGCGCGACGAGGCCTATACGATCTTCGCCCAGTCGATGGACCGCACTGGCTATGCCAGGGGCACGCTGAGCGTGCGCGATGGCATGCAGGCACCGGTGCCCGCACTGGACAAGGCCGAGTGGCTGACCATGGGCGACATGATGGGCGACATGGCCGGCATGCAACACGGCGCCACGCACGGCGCGGACCATGCGGGCATGCAGGGCATGGACCACGGCAGCATGGCCATGGATCACAGCCAGCACGCGACGCATGGCGCGGCGCCTGACAATCCGCTCAAGGTCCCGGGCAAGACCGTGCGCCACGCGCGCACCGAGTACGGCGCCGGCACCGACATGCGCGTGGACACGCCGCGCACGAACCTCGACGACCCCGGCATCGGCCTGCGCAACAACGGACGGCGCGTGCTGACGCTGGCCGACATGCGCACACTGGGCGGACCGCCGGACCCACGCGGGCCGGAGCGCGAGATCGAGCTGCACCTGACAGGCAACATGGAGCGCTACACCTGGTCGTTCGACGGCGTCGAGTTCGGCAAGTCGACACCCGTGCATTTTCGCCATGGCGAGCGGCTGCGCGTCATCCTCCACAACGACACCATGATGACCCACCCGATGCACATGCACGGCATGTGGAGCGACCTGGAAGCGCCGGACGGCACGTTCCTGGCGCGCCGGCACACGATCCCGGTGCAGCCGGCACAGCGCATCAGTTTCCTGGTCACGGCCGACGCGCTGGGCCGCTGGGCGTGGCATTGCCACCTGATGCTGCATATGGATGCGGGCATGTTCCGCGAAGTGGTGGTGTCGTGATGGCACGCTTCGCACGCAACGCCGCCATGCACGCGCGCACCAGGAAGCTGCTCGCCGCGATCCTTGCGGCCGCGGGAATCGGATCGGCCTGGGCACAGGACCCGCATGCGGGGCATCAGCAACATCAGTCATCCAGCGACTCGGGGGCGGTCGCACCCGTCGTGGAAGACGATGGCATGGAAGGCATGCAGAGCATGGAAGAGGGCTCCGCGCCCACTGCACCGATGCCTCAGCCCAATTCCGTGCCTGCCACGGACCATGGCGACATGAAGATGCAGGGTGGGAGTGCGCCGCCCGACGCGCGCGACCCGCACGCGTACTCGGGTGGCTACCAGCTTGGCGCAGGAAAGTACGCGCTGGGCCCCACGCGCCATCTGCACATGGCGGACGAGCACACGTTTGCCGCGGTACTCATCGACCGGCTGGAGTGGGCACATGCCAACGGCGCCAACGCCGCGAACTGGGAAGCACAGGCCTGGATCGGGGGCACCTACAACCGGCTCGTCATCAAGACCGAAGGCGAAGCCGCGGGCGGCAAGGTGCACGATGCGCGCACCGAACTGCTGTGGGGCCACGCCATCGCTCCCTACTGGGACACGCAGCTTGGCTGGCGCAATGACGTGGGCAGCGGGCGCCCGGCGCGCAACTGGATAGCGTTCGGCGTGCAGGGCCTGGCGCCGTACTGGTTCGAAGTCGATGCCACCGCCTACGTGGGCGACAGCGGGCGCACCGCGCTGCGCCTGTCAGCCGAGTACGAACTGCTGATCACGCAGCGCCTGATCCTGCAGCCGCGCATCGAGGCCAATCTGTATGGCAAGAACGATCCCGAGACCGGTACCGGCAGCGGCCTGTCAAACGGCACCGCGGGGCTGCGCCTGCGCTATGAAATCAACCGCCAGTTCGCGCCCTACATCGGCGTCGAGCGGTACCAGACCTTCGGCAATACGTCGGACATGGTCAGGACCGCCGGCGGCCGCAGTGGCGAGACCCGCTTCGTGGCTGGCGTGCGGGTCTGGTTCTGAGGCATGCTGTAGGCAAGCCGGTCGTTAAATCATCAGTTAAATCATCATCAAAGGGCCCCCATGTTCGACATCCGTACCACTGCTAAATGCTTGCTTGCCGTATCGGCCCTGCTCGCAGGCGGCCAAGCGTTCGCTCATCCGCAACTGCTTGCGTCCGTGCCGGCCGACAGCGCCGAGATCGCGGCGCCCGCGCGGATCGAGCTGCGGTTCTCGGAAAGCCTTGTTGCACGCGTGTCCGGCGCCAAGCTCGTCATGACGGGCATGCCCGGCATGGCGGACCATGCACCCATGAACGTGGCTACCCGCGTCTCGGCCGGGGACGACCCGAAGACGATGGTGATCACTCCGGTCAGCCCGCTTGTGCCGGGTACCTACCGCCTGGACTGGCGCGCGGTGGCGTCCGACACGCATCCTGTCAGCGGCAAGCTCTCGTTCACCGTGAAATAAGCCGATGGACGCTGACTGGGCGACCGTTGCCCTGCGTTATGCGCTGTATGTCGACCTGACGCTGCTGTTCGGCGTGCCGCTTGCGGCAATGTGGTTACTGCGTGTGGACGCGCACCTGGCCACGTACGGGAAGCGCGCCACCGCGTTCATGGCGGCGGCGGGCATCGTGCTTTCCGTGCTTGGCCTGCTGGTGGCCGCCAGGACCATGATGGGCGAGGAGTCATACCTGGCCATCGATGGCGAGACCGTCCGCATGATCGTGACCGAGACTGGCCTGGGCGTTGCGTGGCAGGTGCGGATGCTGGCGCTGCTCGTCTGCCTGATCGCAAGCGGGGCGCCGCGCCAGTGGCAGGCGACGCGCATCGTATTGCCGCTGGCCGCGGCCATCGCATTGGCCACGCTGGCCTGGGGAGGGCACGGAGCCATGAGCGAAGGCGTGCAGCGCGCGATCCATCTGCCGGCGGACATCGTGCATCTGCTGGCGGCCGGCGCGTGGGTGGGCGCACTGGCCGTCTTTGTGTGGCTGTCGCTGCCGCAACACGCCACGACAAGCGTTGGTGTGGCCGAGTTGAGCCGCGTCGCGAGCGGATTTTCCCGTATCGGTGCCGGCATCGTCGCCACGCTGGTGGTGACCGGTATTGCCAACTACACCTTGATCGCCGGGCCGGACCTGTCCGGCTTGCTGTCTGCGCCCTACGGCGGGCTGTTGCTGGCCAAGCTTGCGCTGTTCGGCGCGATGCTGGGGCTGGCGGCCATGAATCGCTACCGCCTGGCGCCGCGGCTGGCGCGAGCCGTGCACACGCGCGACGACGGCGCCGTGCTTGCGTTGCGCCGAAGCGTATGGTGCGAGTCGGCGTGTGCCATGATCGTGCTGTGGCTCGTGGCATGGCTTGGAACGCTGTCTCCCGGGCACTGATCCTGCCGGCCCATTCCCTGAACCTGTATTCCATTCCGATCCATGAAAGCCGAACCTGTTGTCACCAACTCTCTTCGCCGGACCGTTCTCGCCGCGCTGGCGCTGTTGCCCGCTGCCGCCTGGGCCGGGGCTTCGCCGTCCGCGACTGCGGTCAAGGTCTGGAAATCTCCCGCGTGCGGTTGCTGCAAGGACTGGGTGTCGCATCTGCAGGCCAACGGCTTCCAGGTCACGACTTATGAAGTGGATGATCTCCCCGCCGCGCGCAGCAAGGCGGGCATGCCTGAGCGCTACGGGTCGTGCCATACCGCGGTAGTCGAAGGCTATGCGCTCGAAGGGCATGTGCCGGCGCGCGAGATTCGCCGCCTGTTGCGTGAGCGACCCGCCGCGGTGGGCCTGGCGGTGCCGGGCATGCCACTGGGATCGCCGGGCATGGACGGGCCGGAGTATGGCGGACGCAAGACGCCGTATGAGGTGCTGCTGGTGATGCGGGATGGCAAGGCGAAGGTTTTCCAGGCCTATTCCCAGGGCAATTGACAGCCGTGCCATGGGCTGCATTGCCTGGTGTTCGTACTGCGAGGCGACTGGCTGCGGGCACTAAGCCTGCGCAAGGCAAACTCCCGTGAGGTACGCGACTATGAACAGAAAATCTAAGCTCACGATGCCGACGCCCCTTGAAGACGCGGCGATCGCGCGAGGCATCGCTGGCCCCAACATGATCCCGAACGAAGTGGTGGGTCGTACCGTCGACGGTGCGACGCCCGTGAAGGCATGGCGCGAGCATCTTGGCTTCACCCAGGCCGAGGTGGCTGCGAAGCTGGGCATCACGCAGGGTGCCTACGCGCAGCAGGAAGCGCGCGACGAGCTGCGCCGCTCCTCGCGCGAGAAGATCGCGGCTGCCCTCGGGATCTTCCCGCAGCAGCTCGACTTCTGACACCCGGTGGCCAGGCTGTCGGCTGCGCTATAAGCGCATCTATTCGATTCTGCCTTCCGCATACCTCGGACCCTGTCCAATTGAGCCAGCGCGGAGTCATGGCTTTCTTGCGCCGTGCCAGAGGCACGTGTGCCGATACCCGCGGATGACCGCCTGCCCGCCGATCGTGACCTTGAACCGCAGCGCGCGGTTGCGTATGCGGGTGGTTCTTGGGAAGGTATCGGAACGCCGTGGAATGAGGAATGGCGGAAGCGGTGAGATTCGAACTCACGGATGGGTCACCCCATCGGCAGTTTTCAAGACTGCTGCCTTAAACCACTCGGCCACGCTTCCATAGAGTGCCGGCACTGTAGCGCGGTTCGCGCGACATGCCGCTGGCCGCAAGGGCCAGTACAGGACGCGCATTATACAAGGCCCGGGCGCTTCCTTGGGTGAATCTGGTGATCCCTGTTGTCGGAGCCTGTCTGACACGGCGGAACCTTATGCCTGCCGCACGGCTCATACCGGTGTGCCGGGATCTGCTTAAGTGCTGTTTTCCCGGCTTCACCTGGCAACAGAGGAGAATTCCAGATGCAAAGCAAGTCGAAGAATCGGATGGCGCTTGCGGCCGTGCTGGCTGCAATCGGGCTGGCCGGTTGTGCGGCGCCTTACAACAATGGGTACAACACCGGCTACAACGCTCCGCCCCCGCCGCAGACCAGCAACGGCGGCTATGCCACGCAGGCGCCGGCAGGTTCGGTGTACTACGGACGCGTGGAATCCATCGAGCCGATTACCAGCACGCAAAACAGCTCCGGTCTTCTCGGCACCGTGATTGGCGGTGCCGCAGGCGGGCTGCTGGGACACCAGGTCGGCGGTGGCACCGGACAGACCGCGGCGACGATCGGTGGTGCGGTGCTTGGCGCCGTGGCCGGCAACCAGATCGAGAAGCGTGCGGGGAGCAATACGCAAACCGCCTATCGCGTCAATGTCCGGCTCGACGATGGCCGGGTTGCCACCGTGACGCAGAGCAACCTTGGCAACTTGCAGGTCGGCATGCGCGCCCGCGTGGCCAATGACATGGCCGTGCCGTACTGATCCCGGTTAAGGTCGACCAAGCAACGAAGGCCACGGCAATGCCGTGGCCTTCGTACTTTCGTGCCAGGCGCGTCGCCGTCCTCAGTCTTTCAGGAACATCTCCTGCAGGTCATTGAGGAAGCGTCGTCCGAGTTCGGTCGGGCGGATTACCGTGGGGTCGGCGTCAATCAATCCCTTCTTCTCCGCCGCCGCGAGCTGCCGGCTGATGGCGTGCAGCGGCAATCCCGTCATGTCGTGGAAGCTCGAGGCCGGCACGCCGTCGGTCAGCCGCAGCGCGTTGAGCATGAACTCGAATGGCAGCTCATCCGCGCCGACTTCGCGCGCTTCCTGCACCGCGCTGCCGGCCATGGCCTGCTCCATGTAGGTGGCCGGATGCTTGTGCCGCATCTGGCGCAGGACGCGGTTGGGGAACGACAGCTTGCCGTGCGCACCGGCGCCAATGCCAAGGTAGTCGCCAAAGCGCCAGTAGTTCAGGTTGTGCCGCGCTTCACGATGCGCGCGCGCGTAGGCCGAGGTCTCGTAATGACGATAGCCGGCCTGCGCCGTGCGCGCCTCTATCAGGTCCTGCATCTCATAGGCGAGGTCGTCGTCCGGCAGCGCGGGCGGGTACTTGGCGAACAGCGTGTTGGGCTCCAGCGTCAGGTGGTAGAGCGACAGGTGCGCGGTGCCATACGACAGCGCAGTCTCGAGGTCGTCGCGGCACTGCTCCATGGTCTGGCCGGGCAGCGCGTACATCAGGTCGAGGTTGATGTTGTCGAAGCTGCGCTGCGCGATGTCGATGGCCGCGCGTGCCTCGCGTTCGCCGTGGATGCGGCCGAGCGCCTGCAGGTGGCTGTCGTTGAAGCTCTGGATCCCGATCGAAAGCCGGTTCACGCCGCTCGCGCGGTAGCTGGCGAAGCGTTCGGCCTCGAACGTTCCCGGGTTGGCCTCCATCGTGATCTCGGCGTCGGCATCGAGCGGCAGCAGTGCACGGATATCCGATAGCAGCCGGTCCATGCCGGCCGCGGACAGCAGGCTCGGTGTGCCGCCGCCAATGAAGACCGTATGGACCGGGCGGCCCCATACCAGCGGCAGCGATTGCTCCAGGTCGGCGCGCAAGGCGTCCAGGTAGGCGTCTTCCGGAATGTCGTGGCTGCCGTCCTTGCCAGGCACCGCATGCGAATTGAAATCGCAGTAGGGACACTTGCGCACGCACCACGGCACATGCACGTAGAGCGACAGCGGCGGTGAGCCCGGCAGCGCGATCTGGCCGGGCTTGAGCCAGAGTTGCGTGTTGTCGGCGGGCGCGGCCGGCGATGTGCTGGCCGGTACGATCGGAATCATCGCGCTGCCTGCCCGCGGCTTTCGGTCTGCAGCCGTGCCGCCAGCGAACGCAGCGCCAGTGCGCGATGGCTGACTGCGTTCTTTTCTTCGGCGGGCAGTTCGGCGGCGGTCTTGCCCAGCTCCGGCAGCAGGAAATGCGCGTCGTAGCCGAAGCCGCCGGCACCGCGCGGGGCATCGACGACTTCGCCATGCCATACGCCTTCGGCGATGATGGGGCAGGGATCCGCGGCATGCCGGACGAAGACCAGCACGCAGTAGTAATGCGCGCGGCGGTTCAGCTTGCCGGCGAGTTGCGAGATCAGGTGCGCGTTGTTGGCGGCGTCGGACTTGGCCCGGCCGGCCATCTGCGCGTAGCGCGCCGAGTAGACGCCCGGGGCACCGTCGAGCGCCTGCACGCAGATGCCCGAATCGTCGGCCAGCGCGGGCATGCCGGCCAGCCGGCTGGCGTGCCTGGCCTTGGCCAGCGCGTTCTCGACGAAGGTTCCGAACGGCTCTTCGGCTTCGGGGACACCCAACTCGCCTTGCGATACGACATCAAAGCCGAGCGGGGCCAGCAGCGCGCCGAATTCACGCAGCTTGCCAGGATTGTTTGAGGCCAGGACCAGGCGTTGCATGGTGTACCGCGTCCTTCAGGCCAGGCCCAGCGCCTGGCGCTGGTGCCGGACCAGTTGCGCGATGCCGGCTTCGGCCAGGCGCGTCATGGCGTCGAGGTCGGGGCGGCTGAAGGGCGTGCCTTCGGCGGTGCCTTGCACCTCGACGAAGCCGCCGCTGCCGGTCATGACCACGTTCATGTCGGTATCGCAGTTGCTGTCCTCGGCATAGTCCAGGTCCAGCACCGGCACGCCGTCGACCATGCCGACCGAGACGGCCGCGACGAAGTCGCGGATCGGGCTGGCGCTGAGCTGGCCGTTGCGCAGCATGGCCGAGACCGCGTCATGCGCGGCCACGAACGCGCCGGTGATGGCCGCCGTACGGGTGCCGCCGTCGGCCTGCAGCACGTCGCAGTCGAGGTGCAACGTGTATTCGCCCAGCGCGGCCAGGTCGAAAACCGAGCGCATGGCGCGGCCGATCAGTCGCTGGATTTCCTGGGTGCGGCCGGTCTGCTTGCCGCGCGCGGCTTCGCGGTCCGAGCGCGTATGCGTGGCGCGCGGCAGCATGCCGTATTCGGCCGTAACCCAGCCTTCGCCGCTGCCTTTTTTGTGCGGCGGCACCTTGGACAGCACGCTGGCGGTGCACAGCACCTTGGTATCGCCAAAGGCACACAAGACGGAGCCTTCGGCGTGGCGGGTGTAGTGACGGGTCAGGCTGATAGAACGCAGCGCATCGGCTGCGCGTCCGCTGGGTCGCATGGGAGTGGTTCGCTCGAATCGGGTGGAGACCGCGATTCTAACCCTGGCGGGCTTTGCGTGCCCGCCTTCCCGCCTTCCTGCCGTTACCGGCTGGCGTGCTCAGCGCATCAGGTTGCTGGTCTTGTCGATGGCCGCGCGGATCTCGGCGATGGAGCGCTCGATTTCCTCTTCGGAGAGCAGGTCGGCCTCCGTGCCCGGTCGTTCGAGAATGGAGGTCGTGAAGGCGTTCAGCGGCAGGGTGTCGGTCATGACGGATTCGTCGCCCGTTGCGCTGGCGTCGAGTTCCCACATCATGGCGATGCCGGTGGTGTTGTCGGCACCTTCGCCGGCTTTTTCCAGCGCGCGCGTAATCAGTTCGGGTACCGCCTGCACGACCGAGAGCCTGGTGAGCCTGTCCACGATCTCCGGCTCTTCAAGCGGTCCCCACAGGCCGTCGGAACCCAGCAGCGCAACATCGCCCGGCTCGAGCCGCACCGGACCGCCGATGTCGATCAGCGGCAGGTTGGGCGACCCGAGGCAGTTGTAGAGCTTGTTGCGCTCGGGGTGGTTGGCCACTTCCATGGGCAGCACGCGTTCCTGCTGCAGCAGGTTCTCGATCTTCGAGTGGTCGCGCGTACGCGTCAGAAGCCGGCCCTTGCGCACCATGTAGAAGCGCGAGTCGCCGGCATGGGCCCAGTGAATCTGGCCATGCTGTATCAGGCAGCAGACCACGGTCGTGCGCGGCACGTCCGAAAGCCGGTGCGCTTCCGCGTAACGGTGGATCTCCCGGTGCGCCAGCATGATGGTGTCCTGCAGGAAATCCGCCGGGTTGCGGATGACCGGGCGGGCCTGGGTCTGGAACTGGCGCGCCAGCGTCTGCAGTGCCTGCTGCGCGGCGACTTCGCCGAAGGCATGGCCGCCCAGGCCGTCGGCCAGGACCATCAGCAGGGCATCGCGCGTGAAGCAATAGCCCATGCGGTCCTGGTTGATGCGGCGGCCGCCTTTCCTGCTTTCCTGATAGACGGAGAATCGCATGTTGGCTGTTTCGGAAGGGTTCGGTTCGGAAATGCGGGACTGTGAGTGATTTAGTCGCCGCTTGTGTCCGCGGGCTGGCGCGCGGGGGCGCCTGCCGTGTCATCGCGGCGGCGCAGCAGGTTCAGGAAGCGGCTGGACGGGCCGGTCCGCTCCGCGCGATCCCCGGGGGCGGGCGGCGCCATCTGGGCGGCTTGCTCGCCGAGCGCGTTGGTTTGCTCGCGCAACTCCTTTTGCAGGCGGAAGACGCTCTGCGGGCGCTCCGCCGGAGCGAGCCGCAGGCACCATTCGACCAGGTCGACGAGGCCGTTGGTGTAGCTGCTGCGCAGGCGCGTGATGGCGTCGCCCATGCGGTCGTCCTTTTCGCGCTGGTTGGCTTCCTGCGGCGGCATGCCGGCCATGCAGGCATAGAGCGTCGCGCCCAGGCTGTAGACGTCGGTCCAGGGCCCGAGCTCGTTGTGCTTGCCGTAGAGTTCGGGCGCGGCGAAACCCGGGGTGTACATCGGCTGGAAGCGCTTGGCTTCCATGGTGAGAGTTTGCCGCGCGGCGCCGAAATCAAGCAGGATCGGTGATTCGTCTTCGCGCAGGTAGATGTTGCCGGGCTTGATGTCCAGGTGCAGCAGCTTGTGGATATGGACTTCGCGCAGGCCGCTCATCAGGTCATGGAAGACCTTGCGGATGAAGTGTTCGCGCAGCACCTTGGCGCGGCCCTGCTGGCGCGCGGCCAGGATGTGCTCCTGCAGCGTCTTGCCCATCTCATAGTTCATCACCATGTAGACGGTCGAGTTCTCGCGGAAGAAGTTCACCACGCGGACGACGCTGTGATGCGAGATGCGGGCCAGCGAGCGGCCTTCTTCGAAGAAGTATTTCAGGCCCAGGCGGAACGACGCCGCGTTTTCCTCGGGCACCATCGGGATCAGTTCGCCGGGATTGCGGCGCGCCAGCGACGAGGGCAGGTATTCCTTGATGGCGACCGGTGCGCCGGTCTCGTCCGTGGCGAGGTAGACGAAACTAAACCCCCCGCTGGCCAACTTCTTTACAATACGATAGTTGGACAACAGCGTGCCGACGGGCAGCGGTGCACTCTTGGGTTGTGTAGCGCCCTTGGGCTCTGTCATAGGAATCGGACCGGATTTGCCTCGGATTGTCACGGCTAATCGGTCACTTGTAAAGAACACAATAGCGGGCATTGTGGCCCCATTTCGGCGGATGCAAGACGCCCTTGCTGCGGCCCCAGCCTACCCCCGGGGCCGCGCCATTTCGCGAGAATATTAATGATCCACAGCATGACAGGTTATGGCCTGGCAACCCGCCAGGCGCCGCTGACAAACGCGCAGGGTGAGCCCAGTGGCAGGACGGCTTCCGTTTCGGTGGAATTCCGGACTGTCAATTCGCGTTTTCTCGACCTGTTGTTCCGCGCCCCCGAAGAGTGCCGCGCCTTTGAGCCGGCGCTGCGCGAGATGCTGATGGCCGAACTGTCGCGCGGCAAGCTCGAGTGCCGCATCAACCTGCAGCGCACCGATACCGGCGGCGCCACGCTGGCGCTCAATGAGGGCCTGCTGGGCCAGATCCGCGCACTGGAATCGACCGTGGCGAATACCTTCCCGACGGCGGGTACGTTGCGCATGGGCGAGATCCTGCGCTGGCCCGGCGTGCTGGTCGAGCCCGAGCTGTCCCAGGACGCGCTGCGCGAAGCCGTGATGGGCGCCGCGCGCGAAGCGCTCGACCAGCTGCGCGAAGCGCGCCGCCGCGAGGGCGATGCGCTCAAGGCCACGCTGATGGAGCGTATCGATACGATGCTGGCCATCGTCGAACGGCTCACGCCTGCCATTCCGCAGCTGATCGCCCATCATCAGGGCAAGCTGACCGAGCGCCTGCAGGAAGCGTTCAACCTGGCGGCGCCGGCCGGCATGCCGTCGATGAGCCGCGACGAGATCGCCGAGCGTATCCGACAGGAGGCCACGGTCTACGGCATCCGCATCGACATTGCCGAGGAACTGTCGCGCCTGCAGGCACACCTGAATGAAACCCGTCATATCCTGAAGAAGGGCGGGCAGGTCGGCAAGCGGCTGGATTTCATGATGCAGGAGCTCAACCGCGAGGCCAACACGCTGGGTTCCAAGGCAGCCGCCAAGGAGTTGGCCGACGCATCGATGGAGCTCAAGCTGCTGATCGAGCAGATGCGCGAGCAGATCCAGAACCTCGAGTAACACCCGTCCAACGCACGACGTTTCACCTGGCGCCACGACGCCTGAAGATCCAAAGAATTCACATGAGCGATACGCCCCACACTGCCATCGATACCGTCTACCCCGGCAACCTGTTCATGGTGGTGGCACCCTCCGGAGCCGGCAAGTCGACCCTGGTCAACGCACTGCTTGCGCAGGACCCGGCGATCCGGTTGTCGATCTCCCACACCACGCGCGCGCCGCGCCCCGGCGAGCAGGACGGTCGCGAGTACCATTTCTGTTCCGTGGACAAGTTCCGCGCCGCGCGTGATCGCGGCGAATTCCTCGAGTGGGCGGAAGTCCACGGCAACTACTACGCGACTTCGCGCGTGTGGATCGAGGAGCAGATGGCGCAGGGCAACGACGTGCTGCTCGAGATCGACTGGCAGGGCGCGCAGCAGGTGCACAAGCGCTTCTCCAATGCGATGGAGATCTTCATCCTGCCGCCGTCGCTGACAGCGCTGGAAGAGCGCCTGAAGAAGCGCGGGCAGGACGAGCCGAACGTGATCGTGCGGCGCCTGCTGGCCGCCGGCAGCGAAATGTCGCATGCGTCCGAGTCGGATTACGTCATCATCAACGAGGTGTTCGACGATGCGCTCGAGGAACTGCGCAATGTGGTGCGCGCCACGCGCCTGCGCTTTTCGTCGCAAAAGGCGCGCCACGCCGAGCTCTTTATCGAGCTTGGCATTCACTGAGCGCTGATGCGCGCGGGGCGCCGCCGGGCGATTCCCGCGCGGTGCTGTAAAATAGCAACCCAACAGGTTTTGTCCCAAGGTGGATTTGATATGGCGCGTATTACCGTCGAAGATTGTCTGAAACACATCCCGAACCGCTTTGAGCTCGCCCTGGCGGCCACGTACCGTGCGCGCCAGCTGGTGCAGGGCCACACCCCGAAGGTGGAAGCGAAGGACAAGCCCACTGTGGTTGCCCTGCGCGAGATCGCCTCGGGCCAGGTCGGCATCGAGATGCTCAAGAAGGTCCCGACCTGATTTCCCGGGCGGCCTGTGGTTCATCCTTGCATCGTGTGCGCGCACATCCAGCAACCGGATTCCAGGGGCCGTCCCCATGCCTTCGTCACAGCCATCCTCAACCGTCGCTCCCGGCCAGCAGGCCGGCACCGCGCACCCGCGCGGCGAGACGGGCAGCGATGCCGGAGCGGCGTCCGCGCGTAAGCGTTCTCCTTCTGGCCAGGCATCCGTGACCGCGCGCACCGGCGCTCCCAATCTTCCTGATCCGCTCGGCAACGATGTTGTCGGCGAGCGTGCCGTCGTGCCGCCGATGGCGCAGGGCAAGGCGCGCATGGCGCCCGCATCATCGATGCAAGACGAGTTGACGGCCGTGCACGAGGCGCCGACGCCACCGACAGCCGACAGCCTCTTCATCGACGCTGTGCTGGCGCAGTCATACCGGCATTTCTTCGGGCCGACCTCGCAGCCCGCGGTGCCGCCGCGCCAGCAGGTCATCTCGATCTCGCGGCTGATGGAGAAGCTGGCCTACCTCAAGGCGCCGGACCAGGCACGCGTACGCGAAGCCTTCCAGTTTTCCGACGAGGCCCACCTGGGCCAGTACCGCCAGAGCGGCGAACCGTACATCACCCACCCGGTGGCGGTGGCCGAACTATGCGCGGACTGGCGGCTCGATGTGCAGTCCATCATGGCGGCGCTGCTGCATGACGTGATGGAAGACCAGGGCATCACCAAGAGCGAACTGGCCGAGAGATTCGGCCCCAAGGTCGCCGAACTGGTCGATGGCCTGACCAAGCTGGACAAGCTCGAATTCCAGAGCCGCGAGCAGGCGCAGGCGGAGAGCTTCCGCAAGATGCTGCTCGCCATGGCGCGCGACGTGCGCGTGATCCTGGTGAAGCTGGCCGACCGTACGCACAATATGCGCACGCTCGACTTCGTGCCGCCGGAGAAGCGCCGCCGCATCGCGCTCGAGACCATGGAGATCTATGCGCCGATCGCGCACAGGCTCGGTCTCAACACGATCTACCGCGAGCTGCAGGAGCTGTCGTTCAAGGTCGGCTCGCCGTTCCGCTACGCCACGCTCGAAAAAGCCGTGAAGGCCGCGCGCGGCAACCGCCGCGAGGTGGTCAAGCGCATCCTCGAGGCCGCGCAGAAGGGGCTGGCCGACGCTGGCATCGTCGCGGAACTTTCCGGCCGCGAGAAGACGCTCTACAGCATCTACCGCAAGATGCACGACAAGCAGTTGTCGTTCTCGCAGGTGCTGGACGTGTACGGTTTCCGCGTGGTCGTGGAAACGCAGATGCACTGCTACATGGCGATGGGTGCACTGCATGGCCTGTACAAGCCGATGCCGGGCAAGTTCAAGGACTACATCGCGATCCCGAAGATCAACGGCTACCAGTCGCTGCATACGACGCTGGTGGGCCCGTTCGGCACGCCGGTGGAGTTCCAGATCCGCACGCGCGAAATGCACCAGATCGCCGAGGCCGGCGTGGCCGCGCACTGGATGTACAAGACGCAGGCGGATCATGCGAATGACATCCAGCAGCAGGCGCACCAGTGGCTGCAATCGCTGCTCGATATCCAGAGCCAGACCGGCGATTCGCAGGAATTCCTCGAGCACGTCAAGATTGACCTGTTCCCCGACGCGGTCTACGTGTTTACGCCCAAGGGCCATATCCGCGCATTGCCGCGCGGTGCCACCGCGCTGGACTTTGCCTACGCGGTGCACAGCGACCTGGGCAACCAGTGCGTCGCCGTGAAGATCAACAACGAGCTGCTGCCGCTGCGCACGGAGCTCAAGAGCGGCGACATCGTCGAGGTGGTGACGGCGCCGTATTCCAAGCCGAACCCTGCATGGCTGTCGTTCGTGCGCACCGGCAAGGCGCGCGCGGCCATCCGCCACTACCTGAAGACCACCAAGCTCGACGAGGCGATACAGCTCGGCGAGCGCCTGCTCGAACAGTCGGCGCGCCAGCTCGGCATCGAGTTGAAGGCCGTGCCGCAGTCGGTGTGGGAGCGCATGATCCAGTGGACCGGCAACAAGCACCGCGAAGACATCTTTGCCGACCTGGCGCTGGGCCGGCGCGTGCCCGCCGTGGTGGCCAAGCGCATGGAGATCCTGCTGCAGGAGCTGTCCGGCGATGTCGACAGCGCGCTGCTGGCGGCGGTGCAGACCTTCTCTGGCGAAGAGGCGCCGGCGGTGCCGATCACGGGCGACGAGGGCATGTCGATCCTGTTCCCGGTGTGCTGCCGCGCAATCCCGGGCGATCCGATCGTTGGCTACCTGGGCAAGGGTGAAGGCCTGCAGATCCACGTGCAGGACTGCAAGGTGGCCAAGCGCCTGCACAGCAAGGACCCGGAACACTGGATCGACGTCATGTGGGCGAAGAAGACCGCGCGCGCGTTCGACGTGTCGATCAAGGTCATGGTGCGCAACGTCAAGGGCATCGTTGCCCGCGTGGCCGCGGACCTGACCTCGGCCGACGCCAACGTGGCGCACGTGTCGATGGAGCAGCAGGACGGCAGCCACCAGGAAGCCACCTACATGCAGTTCATCATCCAGGTACAGAATCGCCTGCACCTGGCCAACGTGATGCGCGCCCTGCGACGCAATCCGGACGTGATCCGCATCTTCCGCGACCGCAACGACGGCTGAGCGCCGCCGTTGTGCAATCAGTCCGCCGCGCGCGGCGGATAGCTGACTTCCAGGATATCGATCTGTTCCATCCCGGCCGGCGTGCGCAGTGCCACGGTATCGCCTTCACGCGCCTTGATCAGTGCCTTGGCGATCGGCGAGATCCAGCTCACGTGGTTCGTGTCGAGATCCACCTCATCCATGCCGACGATGGTAATGGTCGTTTCCTCGCCGGACTGGTTGGCGTAGGTGACGGTCGCGCCGAAGAAGATCTGGTCGTTGTCGCCCTGCAGGGATGGGTCGACCACTTCGGCCTTGTCCAGGCGACGGGTCAGGAAACGGATGCGTCGATCGATCTCGCGCAGGCGCTTCTTGCCATAGAGGTAATCGCCGTTCTCGGAGCGGTCGCCATTGGAGGCGGCCCACGACACGATCTGCACGACGTCGGGACGCTCGACGTCAATGAGCTGCATCAGTTCGTTGCGCAGGCGGTTGTAGCCGTCCGCGGTGATGTAGTTCTTCGTCCCGGCGGGCAGTGGAGTAGCGCCTTCGGGGAGATCGTCCTCGTCGTCACCGGACGATTCTTTGACAAATGCCTTGTTCATGGTCGGAATCACATCTTCGGTCTGCCATTATAGAAAACCATGCCGGCAGCCCGCGCTGGCAAGAAAAACGAAAAAAAGTGCAGAAGGGGGTTCCCAAAAATGAAAACTCAGATATAATCTCATTTCTCGAGTGCGGCTGTAGCTCAGTTGGATAGAGTACTTGGCTACGAACCAAGGGGTCGTGGGTTCGAATCCTGCCAGCCGCGCCACCTATGTAGAAAGAAAAGGGCTTCCGGAAACGGAAGCCCTTTTTTATTTCCGCGTATTCCCGCACCGCTTTCATTATCGCGCTCTTGCGGCCTTTCATATCTCCGGCCGCCTGTCTCGCGCAACGCTTCCTCTTGTTCCTCATTTCATCGCGTGCAATCCGCTGATGGTGGTGCGCGTACCTTGCCGTCGCTCAGGGGTGCACCTAGGCTCGAAAGAAAGTGCGACAGTCTCGCGCAAGGAGATCGACATGGCGCAAACCGAATGGCGTGTGGAAGCGTATCGCGGCATGGACGTCTATGTGCTCGTGACGCAGCAGCATGCTGACCACGATGGCGTGGTCAGCATGGGGGGTTCGGCGCGCTGGGCTTATGAGGTTCGTGTTTGCCAAGAGGGCATGGATCCCGCCGATGCGGGCGACACGGAACTGCTCGTCAGCGGCATGCAGCAGTTTGCGACGCGCCACGCGGCGGAAGTCGCAGCGTTCAGCGCCGGCTATGCGCTTGTCGATCGGATCGTCGGGTCAGGCAAATAGCCTGTCATGTGTTGCCGGGTGTGTGCGGCCTGCATGAGCCCGCTTCAGCATGGGGTTCGATTATTTCGCTGCATGCAACGGCTTATATCATGCTGAGATCTTCGTCGATCAGCGTTGATTGACGTAAATCATTTTCGTCCTGGGGGTGCGCTCCTACTCTGGAGGTGGAGGCGGTCGATGTCCGGTCCGCCACGCAATAAAGGAGTACACGCCATGCCGGAATTTGAAGGCTACAAAATCATCTACGAAGTGATTGGCTTGCCCAAGGGCAAGTGGTCGATCGTGGTAGAGATTATTCAACGGCAGGACGGCGAGGTACTGGCGCCACGGCACAATCCGTTTCCGAACCAGCCCTTCGATACGAAGCTCGAAGCTCTCGACCAGGTGAACCAGTACATCGAAGCGGTCCTCGCTGAAACGGGGTCGGAAGGGAAGTTGCGACGCATCGCATGAAGTCGAATCTTCTCTTGGGACTGGCGCCCATGCGCCCATGCGCCCATAACTTTCGCGCGCAGTGAAAAAATCACTTGCCAGCTGCGCGCAAATGCTTCATAATTCATCTCCTTCAGACGCGGGGTGGAGCAGTTGGCAGCTCGTCGGGCTCATAACCCGAAGGTCGCAGGTTCAAGTCCTGCCCCCGCAACCAACGCCTTCAGCGCGTTTGGTACCTCAGGCCGTTCGGCCGTTTTTTCCTGAAAGATTTCGATAGCGCATCGCGCAGATTGACGTATCCACGCACGCATTGCATGCGCGGATGGCATTCGTCCGGACCAGGCGTACCTGATCGATTGTGGCGTGCTCTTACTTCGATGCCATGAGCTTCGCGGCGAGAGTGAAGGTGTCGCGTACGAGCGGTTGACCTTCGCGGTCGGCCGCTTCGGCGCGTTCTCGCAGGCGGCTCGCGAGCACGCTCAGCGTGCCGCTGTCCGCAGCGCTGCGCGACACGGCTTCGCGCGCGATCTCATCCAGCTCGCCGCTGACATCAGCGCCATCGAATGCGCTGACTGAAAGCGCCGAAATGCGTTCGAGATAGAGATTGACCAGCGCTTCGTCATGTTTCGGTTCGGGCATGTCCGCTCCTTGTCGACGACGGGAACACAAGGTCATTGTAGTGAAGGGGCGAGCCCCTTCCAGTACGCATGCCGCCAGGCCCGAAGGCCGGCATTCAGTCGTCCCGCGAGCGCCGCATGTGTTCCAGCGGCAAGGGCTGGACGCGGCGGCGCGCAGGACGCAAGGCCCGGGCAGGCCAGAGTACATAGTTGGTGTGCGGGTCGAGCGGCTTGCCGAAGTACGATACCCAGACCTGAACGCCATGTTCGGTCTCGGCAATGATGGCGGCAACCGCGCGGGCCGCGGCAGAAGGGGACTTGAGCAACTCGGCCAGGGCTTCGACACCCTGGACGACGTGGTGTTTGACACCGGCAAACCATGCGTACTGACGCATGGCGGACAACAAACGCTTGGTCATGAACGCGACTCTTCGTTGGGTTGCGAGTGAGTAAGACTGCATGTCACTCGCTTTGTTCAGTGCATCTTGCGACGCGCTCGCGAAAGGCGCAAAAACTCATGATACGCAACACCGCTATCGATATCGTGCGGGGTGCATCACTTCCTGGGTTGGTCGTCCCCGGGAGCAGCCGGCAGCGTATCATCTGCCGCCGCTTGGGGAAGAGAGTGATATCCCTGAGATGCGATGCAGCCGGTGCTCTGGCTGCCTCATTCCGCAATTGCTGGTAGCCTATTCGAACAGCTATGCCGACCAGGTCGAAAAGGATTACGAGCGCTTCGTGGCCGCGTGCCGTTCGGGCCGGCTTGAGGCGCGCACCGATGTCGACATGGCTGCGGATTTCCGCGTCTGACGCGGATGGAAAATGGATTGCCAGGAGCGCTTGCCGATGACCGAAGACATCCTGATGCAACTCATGGTCGAGGTCGAGAAGGAAGACCCGATCGACTATGCCAACCTGCCGTTCGACGATGCGGCGCTGCGCCAGCTTGCATGCCGGCTCATTGCCGAGCGCTCGAACGAGCTGGAGGCTTCTGGCATGCCCGCCGAGGCCCAGCTGGCGACAATGTGGGCGTCCACCGCCAAGCTGGTGCTGGAAAACCTTGTCCTCAACGCCAGGCTACTGACCCTGCAGGGCATGCCCGACGATGCGCGCGCGCTGATCGAGCGCATTTCACGCCAGTCGCGCGGCTAGTTCGCGCGCGGCGGTGATGGCCATGTGCCGCAGCTTTATCACGGTGCGGCAAGTCCACCATTTCGCTTAAAATACGCGCTTTGGCTCCGGCCCCGGCTGCGCGCGTTCCGTGCGTGCGGGCCTGTAGCCGCCTGGGAGAAATTCGGGTGATCAAGTGGATTATCGTCGCCAGCTATCTCGGCGCCATCCTGTATGTGCACTTCCGCGGCAAGGCGCGACTGCGCATCTGGCGACAGCTGCTCGACCATTCGGCGCTGGTCGCGCCGATCAACTGCTTCATGTATGCCTTCTCGGGGGTGCCGCGCACGCCCTACATCCCGGTCGACAACTTCCCGGACCTGGAACGGATCCGGGCAGCGTGGCCGGAAATCCGTGACGAGGGCCTGGCCCTGGCCGCGATGCGCAAGATCAAGGCCGCCGAGAAGAACGACGACGCGGGCTTCAATTCGTTCTTCAAGAACGGCTGGAAGCGCTTTTACCTGAAGTGGTACGAAGCCCAGCATCCATCGGCCGAGGCGCTGTGCCCGAAGACCGTGGCCCTGCTGCAAGGCATCCCCAGCGTGAAGGCCGCGATGTTCGCGGAACTGCCGCCGGGCGGCAAGCTCAACCCGCACCGCGACCCGTTCGCCGGTTCCCTGCGCTATCACCTGGGCCTGGCCACGCCGAACGACGACCGCTGCTTTATCGAGGTCGACGGCGAGCGCCACAGCTGGCGCGACGGGCAGGGCGTGGTGTTCGACGAGACCTACCTGCACTGGGCCGAGAACAAGAGCGATGCCAACCGGCTGATCCTGTTCTGTGACATCGAGCGCCCGATGCGCTTTGGCTGGGCCAGCAAGATCAATCACTGGCTGGGCCGCAAGGTCATGACCGCGGCAAGTTCGCCCAACGACGAGAACGACCAGACCGGCGTGATCAACAAGCTGTTCCGCTTCGTCTGGCTGGCCGGGCAATACCGCCGCCGCTACAAGGCGTGGAACCGCAAGCTGTACTACGTGACGAAGTTCGGGCTGATCATCGCGGGCATCGCGCTGATCATCTACCTGTAAGCACTGGCCCGTGCCGGTGTGAAGACAAAAAGAGCCGGCTGATGCCGGCTCTTTTGCATTGGGATGACGGACTCAGTCCCGCCGACGCTCGTCCTGGGCTTCGTAGTGGGCACGCTTGGCGTCATACATGCGGCTGTCGGCGACCTTCACGGTGTCGCTGAGGCGATCACCCTGATGGCAGGTCGCGTGGCCGATGGAAAGGCTCAGCGCGGTGCCCGGATAGAACTGGTTGTTCAGTTCCACCACCTTCTCGATCTGCTCGACCACCGTGGCGGCACCACGATCGTCGCGGCCCGGCAGCAGCGCCATGAACTCGTCGCCGCCAATGCGCGCCACGCAGACCTGTTCGCCCACGGCCTTCTTCAGTACCTCGCCGGCGCGCCGCAGCAGCGCATCGCCGTCACCGTGCCCGAACTGGTCGTTGACGACCTTCAACCCGTTCAGGTCCACGGCGATGACGCTGACCGGCCACGGGCCCTTGCGGCCCAGGCGGGCCAGTTCATCCTCGTAGTAGGCGCGGTTGTACAGCTTGGTCAGTACGTCGTGCTTGCCCAGGAACTCGACATAGGCCTCCGCCTTCTTGCGGGCCGTGATATCGGTGAGCGACACCAGCACCTGGTCCCAGTCCTGTTCGTGGCCGGGGAACACCGACCATTGCATGAAGACGTCGACCGGGCGCCCGTCCAGCGCGTAGTTGATGACCTCGCGCTGCTGCCAGAGCTTCTCGTGCCACAGGTCGATCAGCTGCTCGGCGAAGTGGATGCGCATGTCGTCGCGGAACACGTCGCCGAGGCGGGAAAGCAGGATTTGCTTGGATCCCGCGCCGAACATCTGCAGCGTCTGCTGGTTGACGTCGAGCACGCGGATCTCCTGCATGCAGCGCGACACGAAATCCGGGTGCACGTTGAGGAAGGTGCGGAAATCCGTAATGCCGGCCGCGCGCACTTCATCGAGCAGCATCTTGACGACGCTGAAGTCCTCCACCCACAGTGACACCGGCGAATGCTCGAACAGACCCAGCGCGTATTGCTCGCTGCGGCGCAGTTCGCGCTCGGTGCGCATGCGCGTGGTGATGTCCTCGATCGACAGCAGCACGCGGTCCCACATGGCCTCATGCCCGGGCATGACGGTGGCTTCCAGGCGGATATCGAGGCGCTCGCCTTCGAGCGTGTAGTTCACGGTCTGGCTGGTGAAGCGGTTGCCGCCGTCCCAGAGCTGGCCGAGCTCTTCGACGTGCTGGTCGAACATGTCGTCGCGGAACACGGTGTCGAGATTGGCGACGAGGTCGGCGAGGTCGGCGGCGCGAAACAGCTCCAGCGTGCGGCGGTTCACCGAGATCACGCGGATCAGCGACGAGCAGTGCGCCACTTCATCCGGGTTGGCCCGCAGGTAGGCCCGCAAATCCGTCACCCCTTCGGCGCGCAGCCGCTCGAAGTGCTCGCGCACGGCGCTGAAGTCTTCCAGCCAGAGCGAGACCGGCGCCAGTTGAAACAGGGTCTGGTAGTCGTCGTCGACGCGCGACGCCGCGGTTGCACTGCGCAAGGCCATTCTCCCCTCTTCTTGTTATCCATATCGCATTGGTGCAGCGGCGAACCGGCCATCAGTCCGGGGATCACCAGAAAGCGGCCGGCCACGCCAGCGGCAAGGATAGGGCAGCGCCAGCGAAAAAGGGAGCGGTGTTGCAAAAACGCGAGTGCCGCGCGGGTTGGCGCGGCGGTGCCCGGGAATCAGGCGGCCCCGCTACGCCGCCAGCCTGTGGACGACCGCCGCCACGGTGCCAAGCGCGTGCTCGAGTTGTGCCGAATATGGCGTGCCGCAGTTGATGCGCACAAAGCCGTCGCCGCGCGGGGAATTGGAAAACATCAGGCCTGGTGCTACATAGATGCCTTCGCGCAAGGCCTGCTCGAACACCGCTTCGGATGAAACGCCTTCCGGCAGCTCGACCCACAGATGGAAGCCCCCGCGCGGCAGCGTCAGCCGCGTGCCGGTGGGGAAAGTCGCGGCGATCACCTGGGCCGTCCATTCACGCTGCTGGCGCAGCGCCACGCGCAGCCGCCGCAGGTGGCGTTCATACCCGCCCGTCGCCATGAATTCGGCGACGGCCGCCTGGGACAACATCTCGTTGGGGCGCGACAGCGCGAACTTCAGCATTTCCACGCGCGCATGCCATTTGCCGCCGGCAATCCAGCCAAGCCGCACGCCGGGCGCCAGCACCTTGTGCACCGACGAGCAGTAGATCACGTTGCCGGTGCGGTCCCATGCCTTCGCGGCGGCCAGCGGCGTGTCGAGGTCGGCGGTGGCGGACAGGCAGTCGTCCTCGATCAGCGGCACGCCGTGATCCTCGCACCATTGCACCAGCCGGATCTTGTGGGCGTCCGGCATGACCGAGCCGAGCGGGTTCTGCAGGTTGGGCATGGCCACTACGGCGCGGATGTTGTCGTAGGTGCGCACGGCCAGTTCCAGGGCTTCCAGCGAAAGACCGGTCTGCGCGCTGCAGGGGATCTCGAGCGCACGCATGCCCAGGCTTTCCAGGATCTGCAGCAGGCCGTAGTAGGTGGGCGATTCCACCGCAATCACGTCACCCGGCCCGGCCACGGCGCGCAGCGCCAGTTGCAGGGCCTCGGTGCAGCCGTGGGTGATGAGCACTTCGTCGGGCGACAGCGTGAAGCGGCTGCGCAGCGCCAGTCGGGCCAGCGCGGCGCGCAGGGCCGGCTGGCCGCGCGGTGCCGCGGCTTCGCCATAGAGCGTGGCGTCGCGCCGCAGGATGCGCGCGGCTGCCTGCTGGAGCGCGGCGAGAGGATAGAGCGACGGCGCCCCGCGGGCGCCACCGAGGCTGAAGGTCGACGGGTCCTGCTGGCTGCGCGCGAGCACGGACGAGATGCGCTGGTGCATGCCGATGTATTGGGCCGGGTCGGGCAGCGTTGCCGCCGGCTCGCTGAGCGGCGCCAGGCGCAGGGGCGCGGCTGCGCGCACGAAGTAGCCCGAGCGCGGCCGGGCTTCCAGCAGGCCGTCGCTCTCAAGCTGGCGGCACGCCTGCAGCGCGGTCGACAGGCTCACGTCATGGGTGGTCATCAGGGCCCGCACCGACGGCATGCGGTGGCCTGGCGCCAGCGTGCCCGTGCGGATGGCCTGGCGATAGCGGTCGGCGAGTTGCTGGTAGAGCGGCGCGGAATCCATGCGGCATGATCGCCCGGTTGACGCGGGCGCGAACAGATACAGAAGGCGGGCTTCTGCATCGTAACAGAGCAAAAAAATCTGCACTGTTCCGGTCATGAGGCAGTCCCACTGTGGCTGTGTGGACCCAGGGGGCGCCGATACGCTGGGTTCTCGTCCGAACCACGCCAAGGAGCCGCTCATGCCAGCCCCGATTCCCACACTGAACGCGCCGATCCGCTATGCGCTCGGACCGGGCCAGGCGCTAAGGCGCCACGCTGCGCGCGGCACCGTCATTCACGTGATGGAGGGCCGTGTCGAGGTGGCCTTGCCTCTGCAATGGGCCGCTGTCGGCACCTTCGACCTGCGCCATCGGCTGGTGCCCGGAGCGGTTCTGGTGCTCGCCGAACGCGGCTGGCTGACGGTGACGGCCAACGGCGCGGCCGAAGTGATGTGGCAAGAGCCCGCGCCGGGCGCCTGGCAGTGCACATGGCGCGGGCTGGCTGGATGGCTGCGTCGCCGTGCCTGGCCGGGCGCCGCGGGCCCCGTCGAGGCGGAAACCCGCTAGAATGGCGCACCGGCCGGCCTTGCCCGGCCGATTGCCATCCTTCTGGCCCGCTCCCGAGGTCCCGTGACACGGGGACGCGGCCGTTCCGGCCACGACTGTGGCCGCATCCTCGCAGGTTTTCCATGCTCCGCCTTTCCGAACTCAAGCTCTCCCTCGAACACACCGAAGACGATCTCGACCGCGCCGTGCGCAGCGCGCTTGCGCAAATCGGCGTGAAGGGCGACGGGCTTGTGCAGTACACCGTGTTCCGCCGCGCGCATGACGCGCGCAAGCGCTCGGACATCAAGCTCACCTACATCATCGACATCGAGGTGAAGGACGAGCCCGCCGCGATCCGCCGCATGGCCGGCAAGCCGAACTGGAGCGTGACGCCCGACATGGCTTACCGCTTCGTCGCGCAGGCGCCGCAGGGCGGCAATACGCCGCGTCCGGTGGTGATCGGCATGGGGCCGTGCGGCCTGCTGGCCGGCCTGCTCCTGGCGCAGATGGGTTTCCGCCCGATCATCCTCGAGCGCGGCAAGGAAGTGCGGGAGCGCACCAAGGACACCTTCGGCCTGTGGCGCAAGAGCGTGCTCAACCCGGAGTCGAACGTCCAGTTCGGCGAAGGCGGCGCGGGCACGTTCTCCGACGGCAAGCTGTACAGCCAGATCAAGGATCCGAAGCACTATGGCCGCAAGGTGCTCAACGAGTTCGTGCGCGCCGGCGCGCCGGAAGACATCCTGTACAAGGCGCGTCCGCATATCGGCACGTTCCGGCTGGTGAGCATGGTCGAAAAGATGCGCGCGGAGATCCGCGAGCTCGGCGGCGAGGTCCGCTTCGAGACCCGCGTCGACGACTTCGACATCGAACGCGGCAAGCTGCGCGGCCTGAAGCTGTCCACGGGCGAGTACCTGCCGGCCGGGCACGTCATCCTGGCGGTGGGGCACAGCGCGCGCGACACCTTCCAGGTGCTGCATGACCGCGGCGTGTTCATGGAGGCCAAGCCGTTCTCGCTCGGTTTCCGCATCGAGCACCCGCAGGGCCTGATCAACCGCAGCCGCTTTGGCAAGTTCGCCGGCAACAAGCTGCTCGGCGCGGCCGACTACAAGGTGGTGCACCACTGCAGCAACGGCCGTTCGGTGTACAGCTTCTGTATGTGCCCGGGCGGCACCGTCGTCGCCGCCGCCTCGGAGCCGGGCCGCGTGGTGACCAATGGCATGAGCCAGTACAAGCGCGCGGAGCGCAACGCCAACGCGGGCATCGTGGTGGGCATCACGCCGCAGGACTACCCCGGCGGACCGCTGGCCGGCATCGAGTTCCAGCGCAAATGGGAAGAGCGCGCGTTTGAACTGGGCGGACGCAACTACAACGCACCGGGCCAGCTGGTAGGCGACTTCATCGCGCGCCGGCCGTCGACTTCGCTCGGTTCGGTCGAGCCGTCGTACAAGCCGGGCGTGACGCCGACCGACCTCAGCACCTCGCTGCCCGACTACGTCATCGAGGCCATTCGTGAAGCCCTGCCGGAGCTCGATAAGAAGATCGCCGGCTTTGCCATGCACGATGCAGTGCTGACCGGCGTGGAGACGCGCACGTCGTCGCCGCTGCGCATCGAGCGCAAGGCGGACTACCAGAGCGTGAATGTAGAAGGCCTGTATCCGGCCGGCGAGGGCGCCGGCTATGCGGGCGGGATTTACTCGGCCGCGATCGACGGCATCGAAGTGGCCGAGGCCGTCGCCCTGGCGATCGTCAACGGCCGCTGATCAGCGCGCCGAACGGGAAGACACCAGCCACTGCGCCGCGCCCAGGCCGGCGGTGCGGCCGCTCGCGAAGCAGGCCGTAAGCAGGTAGCCGCCGGTCGGCGCTTCCCAGTCCAGCATCTCGCCGGCGCAGAACACGCCCGGCAGCGCATCGAGCATCAGGCTGGCGTTCATCGCTTCAAAACGTACGCCGCCCGCGCAGCTGATGACCTCGTCGATCGGCCGCGCGCGCAACAGGCGCAGCGGCAGCGCCTTGATCGACGCGGCCAGTGTCGCGGTGTCCTGCATGGCTTCCTTCGACAGGCACTCGCGCAGCAGGCCGGCCTTCACGCCGGTGATGCCCAGCCGGCTCTGCAGGTGGCTCGACAGCGAACGCGAGCCGCGCGGATGCGAGACCTCGGCCAGCACGCGCGGTGCGTCATGGCCGGGCAGAAGGTCCAGGTGGATGACGGCTTCGCCGTCGCGATCGATCCGGTCGCGGATGGGCGCGGACAGCGCGTAGACCAGACTGCCTTCGATGCCGCCCGCGCTGATCACGAACTCGCCCTGGCGATAATGCGTGTTGCCCTGCGTGTCGGTCACCGCCAGCGCGACGGGTTTGACCGGGTGGCCGGCGTGGCGCTCGGAGAACATTGCGCTCCAGTCGACATCGAAGCCGCAGTTCGCCGGCCGCAGCGCGGCGATATCGACGCCATGCTGTGCGAGCAGCGGCACCCATGCGCCATCGGAGCCGAGCCGCGACCAGCTTGCGCCCCCCAGTCCTAGTACCACGGCATTTGCCTGCACGTGTTGTTCGCCGTGCGGCGTGGCGAAGCGCAGCGCGCGCGCCGCATCGTCAGTCCAGCCGAGCCAGCGGTGCCGCATATGGAACTGCACGCCGCTTTCACGCAGCCGGTGCAGCCACGCGCGCAGCATCGGCGCGGCCTTCATGTCGGTCGGAAAGACGCGACCGGAGCTGCCGACGAAGGTCTCGATGCCCAACCCGTGCACCCAATCGCGCAAGGCCTGCGCGCCGAAGTCCGCCAGCATCGGCGCGATCCGGTCGGTGCGTTCGCCATAGCGCGCAAGGAATGCCGGCTCGGGTTCGGCATGGGTCAGGTTCATGCCGCTCTTGCCGGCCATCAGGAACTTGCGCCCCACCGAGGGCATGGCATCGAACACATGCACGCGCACGCCATGCGCGGCCAGCACCTCGGCCGCCATCAGGCCAGCGGGGCCGCCGCCAATCACTGCGGCTTCAACCGGCAGGGTGGCAGGCGCGGCGGACGGGGTATCGGTGGACGGCATGGCAATGCGGGAAAGGATGGCAGGGACTTGCTACGCCGCGGATTATAGAGCCTGCGGCAGCGCTAAAATGGTGCTTTGTCCTTGCCTTGCCGCCATGCCGTCTTCCGCCAGCCATCAAGATGCCGTCATTGCCGCCACGCGCCATTGGCTGGCGCGCGCGGTGATCGGGCTCAATCTCTGCCCCTTTGCCAAGAGCGTGTATGTGAAAGAGCAGGTCCGCTACGTGGTCAGCGATGCAACGCAAGCTGCAGACTTGCTCGACGAACTGGAGCGCGAACTGAAGCTGCTGGCCGAGACCGACCCGGCACAGGTCGATACCACGCTGCTGATCGTGCCTGAAGCGCTGGCCGATTTCCTCGAGTTCAACGACTTTCTCTATTTCGCGGACCGGTTGCTCGGGAGCCTGCGCCTGGAAGGCACGTTGCAGATCGCGAGCTTCCACCCGCAGTACCAGTTCGAGGGGACGGAGCCGGACGCTATCGAAAACTACACCAACCGCGCGCCGTATCCCATCCTGCATCTGCTGCGCGAGGACAGCATTGCGCGTGCCGCCGAAGCGTATCCCGATGCGGCCGATATCTACGATCGCAATATGGCAACCCTGCGCCGCCTGGGCCACGCTGGCTGGCAGCGCTGGATGGACGGTGACGACGACGCGCCGCCCAAGTCGGATGCGTAGCGCCGCCGCTCCCGCTCAAGCGGGCGTCGTGAAGAACCGCTCGCGCATGTCTTCCAGCCCCAGCGTGCCGAGCACGCTTTCCAGCCGCTCGGCCGGGCGGCGGCGCGGCAGGTCCTTGAACTGGGCAATGATCAGCTCGTTTTTCATCGAGTGCTCCCAGCCGACCAGCTCGGTCACGCTGACCTGGTAGCCGTGCGCTTCGAGCTGCAGGCAGCGCAGCACATTGGTCACCTGGCTGCCGAATTCACGCGTGTGCAGCGGATGGCGCCAGATCTCGGTCAGCGGGTTGCCGGCGAGCAGGCGCCCCTTGTTCTTGCGCAGCACGCTCGCGACTTCGGCCTGGCAGCACGGCACCAGCACGATGTGCCGGGCGCGCTTGGCCAGCGCGAAGCGGATGGCGTCGTCGGTGGCGGTATTGCAGGCATGCAGCGCCGTGACCACGTCGACGGTCGGGGGCAGCGCCGGCGAGGCGATGGAGTCCGCCACCGAGAGGTTCAGGAAGGACATGCCCGGAAAACCCAGGCGCGTTGCCAGTGCCTGCGAGTTCTGCACCAGTTCCTCGCGCGTTTCGATGCCGAAGATGTGCGACTGGTCGTGCAGGCTCTTGAAGAACAGGTCGTACAGGATGAAGCCCAGGTATGACTTGCCGGCGCCGTGGTCGACCAGCGTGACGGCATCGCGCTCGGACTTGACCTCTTGCAGCAGCGGTTCGATGAACTGGAACAGGTGGTAGACCTGCTTGAGCTTGCGCCGGCTGTCCTGGTTCATCTTGCCGTCGCGCGTCAGGATATGGAGTTCCTTGAGCAGCTCGATCGACTGGCCGGGGCGGATTTCGTGGGTATTTGCCATGACTGCGGGAATGCGGGAGGCGGCGGGCGCGCCTCGGAAGCCGATAGTTTACCGAAAACGCTCCGCCAGTCTGCCATGGTGATCCGGTACTTCTATGCATGGTCCGAGTTTGTCCTGCCTCAAGTTTTGTTGCCAGCTGCCGTAGGTAATCGATTGACCACAAGCGGAGGTGCGGGTGTAGCCGCACTAGGCTGCTCAACTGCGCCTTGGCGGGTTGGGCAGAGAGTGGCCTGCCGCACAAAGGGAACCTTGGGGGACTCATGAGTCACGAGTCGGGTTTGCGCCTGGAGCTCAGCGAGCCAGGCGAGCAGGTGCGGGCACGCTATGTGCCCGAGACGGGCCAGCTGCCTCCGGACCATACGGCGCTCCGGGAGTGCCTGGCGAGCCATGGCTGGGAACAGGCACGGCTGGACCCGCGCGCCATTGCGCAATTCCTCAGCCAGTGCCAGCGCGCGGATCGCGAGATCGATGCCACGGTCGGCGCGCTCATCGACGGCGCGTTTGAACTCGATATCAGCGACGACCGCCTGGCCGTCCGCCTCACACTGATGCGTCCGGAAGGCGGCCGCCCGGTCACCGGGGCCGACATCCGGCGTGCCGTCGCCGAACGTGGCGTGACGGCCCAGATCCAGTCGCTGGTGCTGGAAGCCACGCTGGCGGAAGGCAGCTGCGAACTGCGCGAGATCGCGGCGGGCATCGCCCCGCGACAAGGCCAGCCGGCGCGCTTCGTCAACCTGCTGGAGCCACGCAAGCCCGCGCAGGCCGACGACGATGCCCCCATGGACCTGCGCGAACTGGGCAGCCTGACGCTGGTCACCCCAGGCACGCCGCTGATGCGGCGCATCCCGGCCGAGCCCGGCAGCGACGGCGTCGACGTCTTTGGCAAGGCACTGGCTGCCGATCCGGTCGAAGACACGCCGTTCGCCGAAGGCCTGACCGGTGCCGCCGCCGATCCCGACGATCCGAACCTGCTGGTCGCAGTCCTGGCGGGCTCGCCGGTGGTGGGCATCCATGGCACGTCGGTCAGTCCGGTGGTGCAGGTGGAATCCGTCGACCTGCACTCGGGCAATGTGGCGTTCGACGGCACGCTGCGCGTCTCGGGCGACATCCGCACCGGCATGTCGGTGAAGGTCACCGGCGATGTGCTGGTGGATGGCGTCATCGAGGCCGCCACGATCGAGGCTGGCGGCAGCATCGTGGTCAAGGGCGGCATCATCGGCAAAGCCGAAACCGGGCACGGGCATGCGGACGCGACCGGGACCATCAGCCGGGCCAGCGTGCGCTGCCAGGGCGCGGTCCAGGCGCGTTTCATCGAGAACGCGGTGGTCGAGGCCGGCACGGAGGTTACCGTCGAAAGCGGCATCCGCCAGAGTGACGTGGCCGCGGGCGAGCGCATCGTCGTGGGCGGAAGCAGCGGCATGGGCAGCATCAGCGGCGGCCGCAGCCGCGCCTTGCTCGCGGTGCGAGCGGCCGTGTTCGGCGCGCCGGCGGGCAGCGCCACCATTGTGCAGGTGGGCCTGAACCCGTACGCGGACGCCCAGCGCGCGGCGCTCGAGACGGACCGCCGGCGTCTGCTGGAGGAGCAGAACAAGGTCAAGCAGCTGGTAGCGTTCTTCGCCAAGAACCCGGAACGTGCGGTCGGCGACCTGCGCGAGAAGGCGCGTGCCACGCTGTTCAAGTCGACGCGCGACCTGTTCGAGCTCGAGGAGAAGCTCGCCAGGCTCGGGGAGCAGATGCAGCCCGCGGCAGGCGCCGTGATCGACGCCGGCCGCCGCATCCACGGCGGCGTGACGCTGCAGGTGGGCAACCGCGTGCTCAAGGTGATGGAGGACAAGCCCGGCGGGCAGATCCGCCTCGTCGACGACCGCATCGCCGTGACCTGACCCGCATGGCTGCAGCCTGCCGACACCATCCGGCGGATTTTGTACTAAGCTGCAGACGTGTCCTGGGGTGCCGCAGGATAGGCGATGGCTAGTGTTGGGCAGTGAATGCGGAAGCGGACCAGCAATCTGTGGAAGCGTTACACGGAACCGACTCACGTGGCACTGAATCGCTGAAGGCCAGCTCGCGCTGGCCTTCCTTTTTTGGCCCGCTTGCCTGATCGCTCCGATCGCCCCCGATCCCGGTTGTGACTTCTCCGCCCTTGACGTCCTCGCGTTTCGGGATATAGTTAGCCACATGGCTAACTATTTTCTGCTCGACCCGGTCTTCCTCGCATTGGGGGATCCCACGCGTCGTGCCATCGTCAGCCGGCTCGGACAGGGCGCTGCCTCGGTCAAGGAACTGGCCGCGCCATTTGCCATGGCGTTGCCGTCGTTCCTGAAGCACCTGGGCGTGCTCGAGCGCAGCGGGCTGGTGCGCTCGCACAAGCAGGGGCGCGTGCGCATGTGCGAACTGGAACCGGCGACGATGCAGGCCGCCGAGACATGGCTGGCGGAACAGCGGGCGATCTGGGAGGCGCGCACCGATCGCCTGGCTGCCTATGTCGAAGCGCTGCATTCGAAGGAGACTCGCGATGAGCATTAGGCAGGACCTCGACCTTGAAATCTCTCGCATGCTGAAGGCACCGCGCGATCTCGTCTGGAAAGCCTGGACAGACCCGAGCCACCTGAAGGAATGGTGGTGCCCGAAGCCGTGGACCACCGAGGTCCTCGCCTTCGATCTCGCGCCGGGCGGAGCCTTCCACACGCTGATGCGCGGCCCCGGCGGCGAAACCAGCGACAACCCCGGCGTCTTCCTTGACGTGGTGCCGCGTTCGCGCATCGTCTGGACCTCGGCGCTGGTGGCCGGCTGGCGTCCGGCCGACAACCCGTGGCTGCCGATGACCGCGTACATCACCATGGACGATGAGGGCGAGCACACCCGCTACGTGGCCACGGTGCTGCACAAGGACAAGGCCTCGCGCGACCAGCATGAGCAGATGGGTTTCTTCGACGGGTGGGGTACCTGCATGACCCAGCTCGAAGCCTATGCGCAGTCGCTGAAGTAGCTGGCGTCGCGGCGCCGGTGTTGGTTGCCGCAGACACGAAAAGGCCCCGCAAGCGCCGCGCTTCCGGGGCCTTTTCCTTGCAGCTTGCCGGCGTACCAGGCGGGCCAATGCCTGCGCGAATGCAATCCGTCCGAAGGGGTAGCCGTGGCCGGCATTTGCGCGCCATCAAGTTGCTGCGATGTTCCCCGCGGGCCGTCTCGTCCTGAAGCAGCCCATCGGGAATACTGCCCCGCGGTGTCCGGCAATGCAGGGGTCGGGCGGGAAATCAGGGGCGGCTTCGCAAGAGAAGTCGGGGTCAAGGTTGCATCAGAACAGACAACCAGCAACATGAGATTGAATTTGCCGGTCACCGAACAGGAATACCGATTGCCATCGGACGAAGTCATCATCACCAGGACCGATACGCAAGGCAATATCGAGTACGCCAACCAGGCATTCTTCCGCAGCAGCGGCTATGACCGTGCCGAAGTCATGGGCCAGCCGCAGAACATCATCCGCCACCCGGACATGCCGGCCGCGGCCTTCGCCGATATGTGGGCGACCATCCGTGCCGGCACGCCCTGGTCTGGCGTAGTCAAGAACCGCCGCAAGGACGGCGGCTTCTACTGGGTGCTCGCCAACGTCACGCCGGTGCTCCAGGACGGCGAGGCCGTGGCCTATCTGTCGGTGAGAACCGCACCCACGCAGGCGCAGATTGCCGCGGCGACAAGGCTCTATGCCGACCTGAAGCGCGAGGAGCGGTCCCGCTGGCGGCTATCCGGCGGCGAGGCATGCCGCAAGGGCGCGGCCGGCCTGGTGCAGCGCCTGTTGCGGCTGCCCGTGGTGGCGCGGCTGCTGGTCGTCCAGTGCGTGCAGGTCCTGCTGATCGGGCTGGCGGCGGCGAGTGCGACCCTCTGGGCAGCGCCTCCTGCAGTCACGTGGGGGCTGGCTGGCGCGGCGGTCGCCATGTGCGCAGCGGCCGCGTGCTATCTGGCGCTCAATATCCTGCGGCCCGTCATGCGCCTGAACCGCAGCGCGCTGGCCGTGTTATCCGGCCAGTTGCAGCACCGCTTCCCCGAATGCGGCGATGCGCAGACGCGGCTGCTCGGCCGCTTCCTGAACCAGATGAACGCGCGGCTGGTGGGCGTGCTGCTCGATACGCGCAACTCGATCGAGAGCGTGTGGCAGTCCTCGGCCGGGCTGGCCAGCGGCAATGCCGACCTGTCGGAGCGCACCGAGCAGCAGGCCAGTGCCATCGAGGAAACCACGGCCACGCTGGCGCAGATCACCGAAACCGCGCGGCAGAACGCCAGCGACGCGGAGCAGGCCCACCAGGAAGGGCGCCGTACCGCCGAGGCAGCCTCTTCGGCGGCGGGCGGCGTGCGCCGCTCGGCGTCGCTGATGGAGCGGCTGACCACGCAATCGCGCAAGATCGCCGAGATCACGTCGGTGATCGACGACATCGCCATCCAGACCAACCTGCTCGCACTGAATGCCGCCGTCGAGGCCGCACGCGCGGGCCAGCACGGACGTGGCTTTGCCGTCGTGGCGGGGGAGGTGAGATCACTGGCTCAGCGCGCCGAAACGGCGGCGAAGCAGATCAAGGCGCTGATCGAAAACTCGCTCGAAGTCGTGCAGGCTAGCAGCGAGGCGGCCATCAGCGCCGGCAGCGAGATGGATCGCGTGGAGCAATCGGTGTCGGCGCTGACGCGGACGATCTCCGCCATCGCCAATGCCAGCCGCGGGCAGAGCGTGGAGATCGAGCAGACCAGCGCGGCGGTCGAGCAGATGACCCAGATCACGCAGATGAACGCGGCGCTGGTTGAGGAATCGGCTGCGGCGGCGATGGGACTGAAGCAGCAGGCGCAGGCGCTGGAGGATGCGGTGAACGTGTTGGCGAGCTAGCTCGCCGTGGTGTCCCCGGTGGCAGGTCCGGCGCAAATCCGGACCCGCCTGGCAGGTGCTCAGTCGATGGTCGCGATCGGCAGCCCCGCCGCCACGAAGATGCCCGCGGCCGTGCGCAGCGCAATGCGGCCAGCGCGATGCGCGTGGACCTGCATCTCCATCTTCATGGCCTCCATGACGGCGATCAGTTGTCCTTCCTCGACCTGGTCGCCCTCGGCCACCTTCCACGCATGCACGGTCCCGGCGACAGGGGCCGGTACATCGCGGGTGTCGACTGCGACTGTCTCCCCCGGCGTCACGGCCGGGTTTGCCGCCTGCGCATTGGCCAGTCCGCCCAGCAGCTGAGCCGGCAGGCCCAGCACCACGCGGCGGCCATCGATCTCGATGGCCGTGCGCAGCAGGCTGCCATCGGGTTGGGGCTCGGCGCGCGCGGCAGCGGCCAGCGGTTCGGCGAAGTCGGATTCGATCCAGCGGGTGTGCACGTTGAAGCCATCCGCACCAGCGAAGTCGGCGTGATCGATCACGGCGCGGTGGAAGGGCAGCACGGAAGCGACGCCTTCGATACGGAACTCGCGCAACGCACGGCGCGCGCGGGTCAGTGCCTGTTCGCGCGTGACCCCGGTGACGATGAGCTTGGCCATCAGCGAGTCGAAGGTGCCCGGCACGACGGAACCCGACTGCACGCCGGCGTCCACGCGCACGCCCGGGCCGGACGGGGGATCGAAGCGCTGTACCGGGCCCGGCGTGGGCAGGAAGCCGCGGCCCACGTCCTCGGCATTGATGCGGAACTCGATGGCGTGGCCCAGCGGGGCGGGCGTCCTGGTGATGGTGAGCGGCAGGCCGTCGGCCACGCGCAACTGCTCGACCACGAGGTCGATGCCGGTGGTCTGTTCGGTGACGGGATGCTCCACCTGCAGGCGGGTGTTGACCTCCAGGAACGAGATCACGCCGCCGGCACTCAGCAGGAATTCCACGGTGCCCGCGCTGGTGTAGCCGGCAGCGGCGCAGATGTCGCGTGCGGAGGCATGGATGCGCTCGCGTTGCGCATCGGTCAGGAACGGCGCCGGCGCTTCTTCCACCAGCTTCTGGTTGCGGCGCTGCAGGGAACAGTCGCGGGTGCCGAGCACCACCACGTTGCCATGGGCGTCGGCCAGCACCTGGGCCTCGATATGTCGCGGCTTGTCGAGAAACTGTTCGACAAAGCACTCGCCGCGGCCGAACGCCGCGACGGCTTCGCGCGAGGCAGAGTGATAGAGCTCCTCGACTTCATCCATGCGCCAGGCGATCTTCATGCCCCGGCCGCCGCCGCCAAACGCGGCCTTGATGATGATGGGCAGGCCGTACTGTTCGGCAAACGCCAGTACCTCGCCGGCATCCTTGACGGGGTCGGGCGTGCCGGCCACCAGCGGGGCGCCTACCTGCAGCGCGATCTTGCGGGCTTCGACCTTGTTGCCGAGCTTCGCGATGGTGGCCGGCGACGGCCCGATCCAGCGCAGCCCGGCGTCGATCACGGCCTGGGCAAAGGCCTCGCTCTCCGACAGGAAGCCATAGCCCGGATGGACGGCATCGGCACCGCTCTTGCGGGCGATCTCCAGCAGCTTGGCAATGTTCAGGTAGGTATCGGCCGGACGCTCGCCATCCAGCCCGTAAGCTTCGTCGGCCATGCGCGCGTGCAGGGCGTCGATGTCGGCGTTGGCATAGACGGCAACGGACTGCACGCCGTAGTCGGCACAGGCGCGGATGACACGGACGGCGATCTCGCCGCGGTTGGCAATCAGGACTTTTTTCATCGGGGTGCTCGGAAAGTGCCGGCCTCGCCCGGGGCGGAAGCCATAGAGAGTTCTGCAAAGGCGCGGATCGGATTGAAGCGCAGCCACGCGCCCACGGGAATCTGGCCGGCGCGGTCGAGGTGATACGGGGCTACCGTGGCAATCACGGGGTAGCCGCCGGTGAGCGGATGGTCGGCCAGGAACAGCACGGGCTGGCCGCTGGGAGGCACCTGCAATGCGCCCAGGGCCGTGCCTTCGCTCGGCAGCTCGCCGCCGATGGCGCGCTCCAGCGGCGTGTCGCCGGCCAGGCGCAGGCCGACGCGATTGGACTGGGGCGTCACCTGCCAGCGCTGCGCGGCCAGGCAGGCCACGGCCTGCGGCGTGAACCAGTCGGTGCGGGGGCCCATGACCACGTCCAGCACTACCTCCTGCTCCAGCGTAGGCAGGTCCGCGGCGGGCAGGGTCGGTTCGCCGACCACGACGCTGGCCGGAGCGGGGTGCAGGCCCAGCACATCGCCCACCGCCAGCGGCGCGGGACCCACGCCGGCCAGGGTGTCGGTGGCACAGCTGCCGAGCACGGGCGCGACGGCAAAGCCGCCGCGCGCGGCCACATAGCAGCGCGCGCCGGCAGCGGGCTGGCCGATGCCGAGCACGTCGCCATCGGCCAGGGCCAGGGCCTGGTGCGACGGCGGGCACCATTGGCGGCCATCCGCCGTGCGCAGGGTCAGGGGCGCGTCGGCGCCGGTGACGGCGACCACGGTCTCGCCAAGACTCTGCAGTTGCAGGCCGCCGCCCACGGTTTCGAGCGCCGCGCCGTTGCCGGGGTTGCCCGCGAGGCGGTTGGCCGCCTTGAGCGCGGCCTGGTCCATGGCGCCGGAGGCCGAGACCCCCTGACCGGCCTGGCCATGGCGGCCCAGGTCCTGGAATACGGTCAGCAGGCCGGTAGCCCTGACCTGGAGTGCGGTTTGCCCCGGGGCCAGCATGTCGCGGGTGCGGCCGTTACCCGGCGCGGCGATGGCGTGATTCGAGGCGCCTGCCCGGCGGCCCGTTTCCGCTTCGTCATCCAGCGTGGCGATATCGACAAAACGCACGCGGTAGCCGGGCTGCAGCAGCGCGGGCTGGTCGCGGCCCAGGTCCCACATGGCCACCGGCGTCACGCCGATGATCTGCCAGCCGCCCGGGCTGGCCTGCGGATATACGCCGCTGAAGGTGCCGGCCAGACCCACGGCGCCGGCCGGAATGCGCGTGCGCGGGGTGCTTCGGCGCGGCACATCGAGACTGGGGTGGCCGCCGGAGAGATAGGCGAAGCCCGGGGCAAAGCCGGTGAAGGCCACGGTGTATTCGCTGCCCGTGTGCCGCCGTACGACTTCCTCGGGCGTGAGGCCCAGCCGGTGCGCTACCTCCGCCAGGTCCTCGCCGTCATAGCGCACGGGGATTTCAACCAGCGTGCCGCCGCGCTCGGCGCGCGCTGCCAGGTCGCGCGAGGCGATGGCTTGCACCAGCGTCGCCAGACTCACGGCAGCGGGCCGGAAGCGCACGAGGATCGTGCGCGCGGCAGGGACCAGTTCGTCCACGCCTGGCAGGGGATCGCGCTGCAGCGAGGTCAGCAGGGCCAGAGTCTGGTCCAGGCCGGACAGCTCCACCAGCAACGCATTCAGGGAGACAGGAAGAAAGCGCAATGCAGGCTCCGGAAGCAATCAGACGTGGTAGGTGCTGTCGGGCACGTCGGTGATGAACATATGGCCGGGGGCGTGGGTCACGGCGAACGGCACGCCGGAAGCCATCACGGCGGCCTGCGGGGTGACGCCGCAGGCCCAGAAGACGGGGATCTCCCCCGGCTCGATACGCACGGCATCGCCGAAGTCGGGGCGGTGGATGTCGGCGATGCCCAGCGCGCCGGGGTCGCCCACATGGACAGGGGCGCCGTGCACTGACGGGAAGCGTCCAGAGATCATCGCGGCGTCAGCGACGCGGCCGGCGGGAATGGGCCGCATGGACACCACCATCTCGCCGTGCAGGCGCCCTGCGGGGCGACATTGGCGATTGGTGCGATACATCGGTACGTTGCAGCCGTCCGCGATGTGGCGTACCTCGATTCCCGCTTCCTGCAACGGCGTCTCGAACGTGAAGCTGCAGCCGATCAGGAACGTGACAAGGTCGGGATGCTCCTGCCAGAGCGGCGTGGCGTCGGCGACTTCTTCAGCGAGCCTGCCGTCACGCCACACGCGGTACAGCGGAATGTCGGTGCGGATGTCGGCGCCGTCGGCCAGCACGGTGTGGTGCGCTCCCGCTTCGATCACGTCGAGCACCGGGCAAGCCTTGGGATTGCGCTGGGCATAGAGGAGAAAGTCCCAGGCCCAGTCGCGCGGCAGCGCGATCATGTTGGCCTGCGTCATGCCGGGCGCCACGCCCGCCGTGGGAGCGATCTTGCCGGCACGATACGCGGCGCGTGCGGCCCTTGCCGCTGCGACGGCTGTGGTGCGGAGATCGTCGAACATATTGCTTGTGCTTGTCATGAGGGTTCCTTGCTGGCGCGATTCAGGCTTGTCGGCATTGAAGCCCCGACTCAGCGATCGGGAACCTGGCCCGGGGTGGCGGGCACGAGCACCGGATTGGCGGCCTCGGGCTCGTTCGTCAGCTCGCGCCCCTGGGTTTCCGGCAGCAGCAGGCAGGCGATCACGACCAGCCCGTACGCGCCGGCAGCCAGGTATCCGATTGCCGTACCGAGCGGCATCGACGTGCTCATGTGCCCGATCATCGCGGGAAACACCGCGCCCACGGCCCGTCCGAAGTTGTAGCAAAAGCCCTGGCCGGAGCCGCGGATGTGGCTGGGGAACAGTTCCGTCAGGTAGGCCCCCATGCCTGAAAAGATGCCCGACAGGAAGAACCCAAGCGGGAAGCCCAGGACAAGCATGGCCGCATCGGTAATGGGCAGCTGGGTGTAGCAGATCACGAGAACTGCCGCGCTCACTGCGAACAGCATGAAGCAGCGCCGGCGCCCAAGGCGGTCGGAAAGCCACGCGCTGGTCAGGTAGCCCGCAAAAGAGCCGGCAATCAGCACCATCAGGTAGCCGCTGGTGTTGAGCACGGAGAGATGGCGCTCCATCTTGAGGTAGGTGGGCAGCCAGGTCGTCACGGAGTAGTAGGCCCCTTGCATGCCGGTTGCCAGCAGGCTTGCCATCACCGTGACACCGAGTACACCAGGCTTGAAGATCAGCATGAAGCTGTTGCTCTGCCCCGTGCGCGCGAGCCTGGCCTTGGTTTCGCGGTACACCTCGGGCTCGCTGATGTTGCGGCGGATGTAGAGGATGAACAGGGCCGGCACCGCGCCCAGCCAGAACAGCACACGCCATGCATATTGCTGATCGAACAGCGCATAGACCGCCCAGAAGGCAATGGCGGAAATGCCCCAGCCCACTGCCCAGCTGCTCTGCACCAGCCCGACGGCCTTGCCGCGGTGGCGGGCACGGATCATCTCGGCAATCAGCACCGAGCCGACGGACCATTCACCGCCGAACCCCAGCCCCTGCAGCATGCGCGTGACGAACAGCTGCTCGGGGGACTGCGTGAATCCGCTCAGGAACGTGAACAGGCTGAACCAGAGCACCGTGAGCTGAAGGATCCGGACGCGGCCGTACTTGTCGGCCAGGATGCCGGCCAGCCATCCGCCGAGCGCGGAACTGATGAGCGCGCCGGTGGCGATGTAGCCAGCCTCGGCCTTGGTCATGCCCCATACCAGGATGAAGGTAGGGATCATGAACGTGTAGATCATGTAGTCGAAGGCATCGACGCCATAACCGACGAATGCGGCGAAGAGCGTTCTGCGCTCCTCCCGGTTGGTTTCCTTAAGCCACATGGTTGCGTTCTCCTTCGGGGAAGACGTCGGATGTTGGAGGACGTTGTTGCGCGCCAGCCTTCGCAACGATGTCCGGGTCAGCCTGCAGTGCCGGGATCCAGCGCTGCAGTCATGTGGTCCGGTTTAGCAATCTGCATGCCATGTGGGGGTAAAAATCACATATAGCTCAACCAGAACATAATTATTGTTGAACAATTTGACCGTATTGGCAGTTAAGGTATACACCTAGCCAGACAAGCCATGCCGTCTTGTCACCAAATCGGTGCATTCCGTTCATCAGGGCGGGGCATTTGCGTCATCAAAGTGCGCTAACATTCCACGCTTCCGGCCCGGCGTCTGGCCGGCACCTCCCAATGCGAGCCCCATAAGAGATGACATCGAGTGCTGACACGAGGAACCTGACCGAGCGCGTGGCGGAGCTCATTCGCCAGAAGATCGTGCATGGCGAGTTCGCGCCCGGGCAGCGCTTGTCGGAAGCGGCGTTGAGCGAGAGTTTCCAGATTTCTCGCAATACCCTTCGCGAGATCTTTCGCCTGCTGACCAAGGAGGGGCTGCTCAAGCATGAGCCCAACCGCGGCGTTGCGGTGGCCATCCCCAGCATCGCGGCCATCATCGATATCTACCGCGTGCGCCGGCTGATCGAGTGCCAGGCGTTGCGCCAGGCGTATCCGCGGCATCCGGCAGGCAAGCACCTGCACAGGGCGGTCGATATGGCGTCGGAATGCCGCGACCAGGGCGACTGGCAGGGCGTAGGCACGGCCAACATGGAGTTCCACATGGCCGTCGTGGAGCTGGCCGACAGCGAGCGCTTGAACGAGATGTTCTCGCGCCTGCTGGCAGAGCTGCGCCTGGCCTTCGGCATGTTGCAGGATCCCGAATTCCTCCACGCTCCATATGTGGAGATGAACCGGCACATTCTGCAATTATTCGAGGCGGGAAAGCTCGACGAGGCTGCTACCGCGCTTCAGGACTACCTTGCGCAGTCCGAGCGCATCGTGCTCGCGGCATGTGCGCGCCATCCGGTGTTCAAGTCGCGCTGAGCGGGGGGGGGAGCGGTAATTGGGGGGGGCAGGCGAGGCCTTGAGAGGGGCCTGATGCACGTGCATCGTCCAGAAACAACAAAGCCCAACCGGATGGGCTGGGCGAAGAGAGGAATCGAAAAGATCCTCCTGGTAGGCTTCCAGCATAAATCCGAGTCGTTTCTTGCTGATTCATACCCCCTAACATACCCCCAAATTTTTTCGGTGCCGGCACGTGGAGCAGGTTCGTGAGGCGAGTCGGCACCTTCTGGTGACCATTCTTGCGCCAGCGTTGGCAAGCGATGCCTAGGAGCCCCGCCATTCGGCGGGCTTTTTGTTGCCCGCACGCAAACTAGGCAGGCATAGAATGAGATATGGCCATTCCGCACGGAGGGCTCCGCCATGATCGGGTCACTTATGTTCCTCGGGGCGGTGCTTGCCATCTATGCCTACCTCCTCCGGGCCATCTTCCACAAAGGATTGGCACGGAGCGCAGTCCCTGGGCGCGGGTTCCGCTATTGGTGGGATCGTTTGATCCACTTCACCGAATAATTCCCCGCTGGCGAGCCCGCCACTCGACGGGCTTTTCTTTTGCCATTCAGAACGGGGGGAGAATGAACAAGATCACGTTTGCAGCCGCCATCCTGTGCCTGGCTGCCGGGTCGGCGAATGCCGCTTGCTTTGGCTCGCAGAACATGTACACCTGCACGGATATCTCGGCCAACTCGTACAACGTCAACCGGGCTAGGGCAACCACAGCCACCAAGAGCCCTATGACCGTTGCTGCCGATGCTTGATCTGACAGGGACGACGAATTTAGCTGATTCAGCAAGCCCTCCATGTCAGGATAGTTGTCGCCTCGCCGCCTTTCGATGAAGGACAATGGAGGGCGGAAG